>NZ_JBGCCD010000010.1:0-145419 GCF_041262405.1 Lysinibacillus sp. RC79 | reverse complement strand
AGGCAAAATTAAAAACGAGTCCGGTGCAATACCGAACTCGTTTTACCCAAGCTGCCTAATGAAATAACCGTGTCTAACTTTTAGGGGTCACTTCAGTTTCGCCGTTTTTTTATTTTACTCGTTCCAGCCTTTACAGACGTCCATCCATTCTTGATATGGAGTATAGGTTTCTAGTTCAGAAATAGTAAGCTCAATGGCGGAGTTGCTACTACCACATGCAGGGAATACTGTTGTGAAGCGTTTAAGTGATTCATCTAAATAAATAGCAACGCCCTCATTCACACCAAAAGGACAAACACCTCCTACCTCGTGTCCAATCTTTTCAAGAACGTCATCTTTCCCGAGCATCTTTGCTTTTGTACCAAAGGCAGCTTTATATTTTGCATTGTCGACTTTGGCATCGCCTGCAGCAACAATTAATATCGCACCATCGTTTACGAGAAACGATAGGGATTTCGCAATGCGCTCAGGCTCGCATCCGAGTGCCTGTGCCGCTAGTTCAACGGTCGCTGAGCTTTCGTTTAGCTCCTGTATTTTGTGTTCCACATTCCATTGTGCTAAATGTTCACGTACTTTTTCAATTGCCATATGTAATACCTCCTTACAATACTATGTTTTATCTTAACATAATTTTCAGAATATATAGTTGTGTTATCTTCCGGAAATAACCTATTATAAGAATAGTTAGTATAAAATTACACTTTTGGAGGTGGAGCGGATGATTATGAAAGTGCTACAGTCTCTTTTTGTACTAATAGGATTATTATTTTTCACAGGAGTAGTTGCGCTGTATGTAATTTTTAGTGGTGGGCTACATTTTAGAGGACTACTCTTAACTGTTCCGATATGTTTATTTGTCCTATTTGTTTGTTTAATTTTTGATTGGTTGACAACAACAAAACGGAATATATGGTTAGCTGGAGTAATGGGCATTGCGTTGTTGATTGCCTCGATTAAGCCTATTCAATATTACTACAAAATGAGTATTCCAACTGTTGATGCAGAAATTGATGTGTCAGTCTATCAACCATTTACAGAGCAAAATAAAGTAGTAAAGTCAGATACAAAGGCTTCATTGCAATTAGTTGAGTCACTACCACGCTTAGATGGGGCGACGGCGATGTATCCACTGTATGCTGCGTTTGTAGAAGCTACATATCCAAAGAGTTACTATCAATATGATAGAAGTAGAGTGATGGTGAGTCGTACACCCGAAGCTTATCAAAATTTGATTTCAGGAGATGTTGACCTGATTTTTGTTGCAGCGCCATCTGAATCACAAAAGAGGCAAGCTGAGATGGAAGGTCTTACATTTGACATGACCCCTATTGGACGAGAGGCATTTGTCTTTTTCGTCAATCATAAGAACAGCGTAGAAAATTTATCACTGGAGCAGTTTAAACAAATATACACTGGAAAAATTACGAATTGGTATGAAGTCGGTGGTGAAAATGCTGCGATTCGTGCCTTTCAACGCCCAGCAGATAGCGGAAGCCAAACAGCACTTGAAAGAATGATGGGAGATACACCAATCATGGAAGCACCTGCAGAAAATGTTGCAACAGGTATGGGTGGTATTATTCATGAGGTATCACAATATCGTAATTATAAAAATGCCATTGGCTACACGTTTAGATTTTTCTCAAAAGAAATGGTGAATAACAAAGAAATTAAATTATTGTCCATTGATGGGATTGCGCCCACAAAGGAAAATATTCGTAATGGCACATACCCACTTGTATCTGAATTTTATGCTGTAACAGCAGGAACAGATAATCCTAATGTAAAGAAGTTTATCGACTGGATTGTATCAGATGAGGGGCAAGCACTAGTTGAAAAAGTTGGTTATGTACGAGTAGAAAATGACTGAATAGTTTGCTATACTAGTAGCACAATCAAATAGGATAGTTTTCTAGGGTTCCGTAGCAAATGCTAGTCTGGTCCGAGAGAAAACCACAAATTAATTTTGTGACACGGAAGGATAAAAGCCTGGGAGATACTGTATACAGCAGTGTTTCTTAGGCTTTTTTTATTTTGGTTACTGAGGGAAGGGAGTTAAAGAAAAATCTTAGTTCAGGAATAGACAGAGTGAAGTGCTCGGGTAGGGAAGAGAACTGATCGGGTATGCCGAAGAAGTGCTCGGGTAGGGAAGAGAACTGATCGGGTATGTCAGAGAAATGCTCAGGTAGGCCAGAGAACTGATCGGGTATGTCGGAGAAGTGATCAGGTAGGTCACCAAACTGATCAGGTATGCCAGAGAACTATAATAGTCATTCATCCGTGTTTAACAATAAAATGGAGGAATTCGCAATGAACAAACAATGGTTAAGTGTCGTAATTGCTGCTTTTTTTGAAGTTGGTTGGGTTATAGGTTTAAAGCATGCAGGAAGTGTATTTGAATGGATTGGTACCGCTATTGCAATTTTTGTTAGCTTTTATTTATTAATTAAGGCTGGAGAAAGCTTACCAGTCGGTACTGTTTATGCAGTATTCGTAGGCTTAGGGACAGCCGGTACTGTATGTGCTGATAGCTTACTGTTCGGAGAGCCATGGAAATTAGCTAAGATTTTATGTATTGTCGTTTTACTTGCAGGGGTCGTCGGTTTAAAGCTAGTGACAGGTGAGCCTAAAGAAAAAGAGGTGAACGAATAATGGCATGGGTTGCATTAGTAGTCGCGGGACTATGTGAGATGATGGGTGTTTATATGATTAGTAAATATAATGAAGCTAAAAGTATAAAAAATTTAGTGTTATTGATTTTCGTATTTACTTTGAGCTTTACTGGCCTTGCATATGCTATGGAAACATTACCAATGGGGACAGCATATGCAATTTGGACAGGAATTGGAGCGGCAGGTGGCGCTTTACTTGGAATGTTGTTTTTCAATGAATCCAAGGATTGGAGACGTCTTGTTTGCATTATTCTTGTTTTAGGAGCAGCGATATTTTTGAAATTATTATCTTAGTGAATAGTCATCTGGCATCGGTCTAATCGTTGCGGGGTGACTTTTTTTAGTATACACGACGATAGATAAAAGAGTTTTTTGCATAAAAATTCACAAAAGAAACAAATAAGATATTCAAATATTATGAAATATTTGTTAAAATAAGGATGTATATCATTAGTAATTAGGAGACCTTAAAATTCTCTAAGCAGACGTTAATTATTCGTATTCTGTTCATTACGGCGAAGTTATTTTATATAGTAGCCCTAAATAATGTTCTTCAAATAAGATGTGAGGAACGTAAAAAAAGACAGACAACCGCTCAAGTTGTCCGTCAATTTTTGAAAATTATTTTTTTACATCCTTCGTCCATTCAGCAACTTTGTCTGCATTGGCTGCAACCCAATCTTTAGCAGCTTGTTTTGGGTCTTTGCCATCCATAATTTCTAGCATAACGCTCTCTAAGTCTTCTGATGTCCAGTGGAAGTTATCTAGTACAGAATATACATCTGGTTGATCTTCTTTTAAACCTTTACGAGCGAATGTGTTAATCGTTTCTTCGCCACCATAAACGCCTTTTGGATCTTCTAAATATTTAAGATCATATTTAGCGAATTTCCAGTGAGGAGACCAGCCTGTCACGATAATGTCTTCTTTATTTTTAATTGCTTTAGCAAGAGAAGTTGTCATAGCACCAGATGAAGAAGTTAATAGCTGCCAATCTGCTAAATTATCATATTCATCTAAAGCTTTTTCAGTAGCTGCTGTGATTCCAGCACCAGGTTCAATACCCGTAATTGTACGATCTGCTTGCTTTTTTAAATCCTCAATCGAATTAACGTCCATATAGCTTGGTACTACTAGACCTATTTTGGCACCAGCAAGGTTTTCGCCTAGCTCATCAAGATTGTCCTTATATTTTTCGTACTGTGGGGCATGAGTATTTGGTAACCATGCAGCGACCATACCATCGGCTTCACCTTTTGAAACAGCCTCCCACATAATTGCGTTATCAAGTGGTGTTAATGTTACATTGTAGCCTAAATCCTCTAGCACCTGACCAACTACATTAGTTGAAGCGATTTCTGTATCCCATTCAACGTAGGCTAGATTGACGTCCTTTGAGTTACCATCGCTCTTACTTGAATCATCACCATTACATGCGGCTAGCAAAAAGCCAAGCCCTAAAGCCATTCCTAATTTAGTTAATGTTTTCAGTTTCATCGAATCTTCCTTTCGTATATTAATAAGTTTGTATCAAACTACAAAACGTAGATCTTCGCATTGAAAGTGAAGATCTAAGACTTTCGTTTATGAATTGCCTCTATTTCTAAACAGTTTTCTTCTTATTAAAGCTTTGCGTTAAGCGATCTATAATAATGGCGAAAATTACTAAACCTAAACCTGCAACAAAGCCATTCCCAACCTGTGTACGTTGTAGTGCAGTTAATACTTCACGTCCTAGACCAGGTGCACCAATCATTGAGGCAGTTACAACCATTGACAGTGATAGCATAACAGTCTGGTTAATCCCTGCCATTATAGTTGATTTCGCAAGTGGGATTTCTACTTTAAATAGTTTTTGATTTGACGTACTACCATATGAATCCGCAGCTTCTACCAATTCTTTTGGTACTTGGCGAATTCCTAGGTTCGTCATACGTACAGTTGGTGGTAAGGCGAAAATAACGGATGCAAATACGCCAGGTACTATCCCGATACCAAAGAAGGCAACGGCAGGAATCAAATAGACGAAGCCAGGCATTGTTTGCATGAAATCGAGTATTGGCTTAATCACATTTTCTGCTACAGTTGACTTGGACATTAGAATGCCAAGTGGAATACCTAAAATGATGGAGATGATACTTGAAAAGAGCACGAGCGTAGTTGTTTCCATAAGATGTGTCCATAAGCCTTGATTATAGATAAATAACAAACCAATTAATGAAAACGTTGCGAGCCCGAATTTCTTACCGGTAACGAAAAAGGCAAAAATGACAACAAGTAAAATAAGAATAATCGGGGGAATGCTCACTAATAAATCAGTGACCTGATTCATGAGTAGTTTTCCATTTTTTTGAATCAAGTTAAAAAACACTGAAAAATTACTCGTCAACCAGTCCATAACTGATTCTACCCATGGTCCCAATGGTATAACAGGGATATTGTCTAAAAATTTATTCATGTTCAGCTGCCTCCTCATCGCTAGTTGAAAGTGCTTCGATGACAACGCCCCGGATAAGAACACCAAGCAAGCGCTCATCTTTTACAACTGCAATAGGAGTAGGACAATTATGAATCAAACCTAATATATCCTGTAAAAGCATATCTGGTGGAACGGTTAACATATCTGATTGAACAATTGAATGTACCGTTTGTTCTTGTCTTTTAGCTGCAGCCCGTGCGTCATCAGCCGTAATATAGCCTTTTAAATGTCGATTTTTATCAACAGCCATTAGTAAACTAACCGTTTCTTCGCGCATTCTTTTAAGTGCTACGGTCGGTCCATCTACATCTACATTGACAGATACAGGTCGAACCATGGCATTTTCAGCAGTTAATACTTTAGAGCGATCGACGTCTTCTACGAAGGTTTTAACATAATCATTTGCAGGATTTGTTAAAATTTCTTCTCCAGTACCAATTTGAATGATTGAGCCATCTTTCATAATGGCGATACGATCACCAATACGTAATGCTTCATTCAAATCGTGGGTGATAAATATAATTGTTTTTTTCAATGTGCTTTGTAAATCGAGTAACTCATCTTGCATTTCTTTACGAATTAATGGATCGAGTGCAGAAAAAGCCTCATCCATTAGTAATATTTCAGGGTCGTTTGCAAGTGCACGTGCTAATCCAACACGCTGTTGCATACCACCGGATAATTGGCTTGGATATTGGTCCTTATAAGCAAGTAAGCCTGCATTTTCGAGAGCCTGCTCTGCTTTTGCTTGTCGTTCTTCCTTTGAGATGCCTCTGATTTCAAGGCCATATTCAGTATTTTGAAGAAGTGTACGATGGGGGAATAAACCGAAGTTTTGAAAGACCATACTCATTTTGTTTCTTCTTACATTACGTAAACTTTCTTTGCCCATTTTAGAAATATTTTCTCCATCGATGTAAATATTCCCACTTGTAGGCTCTATGAGACGGTTTAAAAGCCGTATAAGTGTCGACTTTCCACTCCCTGATAATCCCATGATAACGAAGATTTCACCTTCATTTACGGTAAAACTTGCATCGTATACACCAACTGTTGCACCTGTTTCTTTTAAGATATCAGTCTTGCTTTTTTGTTGCTTGACGAGTTCTAATGCTTGGGGAATATGTTTCCCGAAAACTTTAGAAACATGTTCCACTTTTATTTTTTCCAATAGAACCACTCCTTTCGTAGATCAATTTCGCCTTGGCGTAATTGGTGTTGCTTCACTTACGCACAGATAAATTGCCACTGACGTGGCGTTCTTAGGCTGAGTTCCTCTATTTCAGTAGGTGTTTGGACACTCACTGAATAAAGAAAAATACTATTTGAGGGAAATGATACCCAAATATAAACAAGTAACAACTTAACCCTAACAAAAAGTTGTTACTTCTGTCAAATCGACAAAATAGAAAAAATCCGCTTAAACGCTGTTATATCAGCGTTTAAGCGGATTTTAATTTGGGTATAAAAAGCTCTGAACTCGAGCGAAACTTTCATCATTGCCGATAAAGTAAATGATATCTCCTTCTTCCAAGGACACATATGGACCAGGTGATAGTAATAATTCATTTTTACGACGAATTCCGACAATCGTGCTAGATGTATTTTGCCAAAAATTCAATTCCTGTACGGTTTGGTGGATACAAGGGCTTTCAGCTGTCATCTCTAATTGATAAGGAATAAACGGATTGACGGATCTGAAATGTTCAGTTCGACTAATAAGTTGTTTGGTTTTTTCCTGTAGATTTATTAATTCTTGGTGCTGCTTTTGAATGCTAGACATAAGCTCATGTTGTAGTTCATGGACTGATTGAACATCATGGAATTGGCGGATAAAATGTGCAGCCTTTTCATATGAGATGATAATAACCCCACTACCTTTAGTGGCCTCCACAATTTCCAAGTCTTGCAAAACAGCAATCGCTCTTCTTGCAGTTTCCGAAGAGACATTGTATTGACTAGCTAGAGATGATCTTGCGTAAATTTTATCGCCAATTCGATATTTTCTTTCCACGATTTTTGAGGCTAGATCGACAGCTATTTGTTGATATTTTGGCTGTTTCACCTGCACATTTTTTTCTAATTGCATTCTAAACTTCCTTTCGTCATTACAGTTCCCTCAGCTTATTATAGACTAGCCTGCACAGAAAAAATAGCATCTCCATAAGCTATTAGTATATGATAAAAACGTAATATAGCAGTTTTAGTTTCTTATTAAATTTTTAAATAGAATAGAAGCTGTAGTTTGACAGTTATTAGTTATTATTATAAACTAAGTTACGTTATGTAAGTGATGTGAAAATACAAGTGCTCAGTTAGTAGGTCTAGCTAGCTGTTAACAATAGAAGGTTGGAGAAAATATGACAATTACTACTAAAGTTTTAGATATAGTGAAAGACAAAATGACGATCGTGAAGCAATCAGAAACTGAGAGTATTTGCCTAGTTGGTCCAGTGAAATTACCGGTAAAACAGGGTGAATTTTCAGCAACATTTCAATGGTATAACTGGTTAAAAGTAGGCGCCAATCCGTCAAAAGAGGAAATTATTGATGGATTAGCATCTGCAAATTTAGCTTTTTTACAACAGTCATCAGTACTTGTTTATGGAGATTTTGCACATGCAGAGGATGCTTTAATTCGCATGCATAGCATTTGTCATACAGGTGATATTTTTGGAAGCCAGCGCTGTGACTGTGGTTATCAATTACATGAATCGATGAAAATGATTGTGGAGCATGGCTGTGGTGCCATTTTCTATTTAGCAGATCATGAAGGTCGTGGCATCGGGTTATTCTCGAAATCTCTTGCTTATTTATTACAAGAAGAGGGCTTAGATACGGTTGAAGCAAACCATGCTCTTGGCTTCCCAGACGATACTCGTTCTTACGAAGATGCCATTACTGTGTTAGGAGCACTTCGTTCAAAACCAGTTACACTAATTACCAATAATCCGAAGAAGCTTGCCGCATTACAGGCACATGGTTTAGCAGCAGAAGGACATGTCCCATTATGGGGAGGATTAACGGAGACAAATCGTTTTTATTTAGACACGAAAGTAGAGAAATCTGGACATTTGCGTGAAGAGAAGTGAGTGGAGGAACGAAGATGACAACAGATGAAAAATATATGCAGTTGGCACTTGATTTAGCCGCTAGTGCAAAAGGAAATACGAATCCCAATCCACTTGTAGGGGCTGTAATCGTCAAAGACGGTGTCATTGTTGGAACAGGTTTACACAGAAAAGCAGGTGAACCACATGCAGAGGTGCATGCATTCCGTATGGCTGGAGAACATGCTAAAGGTGCGACACTTTATGTAACTCTTGAGCCATGTTCGCATTATGGAAAAACACCTCCTTGTGCGAATTTAGTGAAAGAATCAGCAGTTAGTCGCGTAGTTGTAGCTATGCAAGATCCAAATCCTGCTGTAGCTGGACGTGGTATTCAACTGTTACGAGATGCGGGCATAGAGGTAGAGGTGGGTATTTTAGAAGCTCAAGCTCGCCGTTTAAATGAACGCTTTATTCACAATATGCTAACAAAACGTCCATTTATTATTTCAAAATATGCGATGACTTTAGATGGAAAAATAGCTGCCCATACAGGACATTCCAAGTGGGTAACGGGTGAGGCAGCGCGCGAGGATGTTCACCGTATTCGTCATGAGGTGGATGGTATTTTAGTTGGTGTAGGTACTGTGTTAGCTGACAATCCATCCTTAACGACAAGATTAAAAGAAGATTACGGAAAAAATCCAGTACGCATTATTATGGATAGCTCACTTCGTACACCAGCTCATGCCAATGTTCTGAATGTAGAAGAAGCGAAAACAATTATTGTATGTAGTGAGAATGCCAGTCAAGAAAAAATAACAGCATTTGAGGGAAAAGGCGTGACTGTATTGCCAGTTCGACATGATTCTCAGGGGCTTGTTGTTGATGATATGCTTGAAAAACTATATCAATATGGCATTACGGATATTTTAGTAGAGGGTGGAAGTACAATCAACTCTTCATTTTTACAGCAAGGTGCTATTAACAAATATGTGATTTACATAGCGCCGAAGATTCTCGGTGGTCGTTTATCATTAACACCTTTTGCTGGTCAAAATCCATCTACCATGGATGAAGCATGGGATGTAGAATTTGCTTCGTTTGAGCAGGTTGGGCAAGATTTACGTATGATTGCTTATCCAAAGACAGGTGAAGAAAAGTGAATTATCAAGCAGATGTTTGTATTGTAGGGGCTGGTCCAGGTGGAGCACTTCTTTCGCACTTACTAGCGAAAAAAGGCCTTTCCGTGATTCTGCTGGAACAAAACGCAGCACTTGGGCAGGCATTTCGCGGTGAGCATTTAAATGAAGAGGGTGAGGCTGTTTTAAAAAGTCATCAGCTTTTTGAAGCAGTCGAGGCGCACGGTTTATTACGTATGGGAAAGCTTGAATATTACGCAGACGGTAGAGCAATAAAAACTATTCTCCCTGATGAGACTGTAGGACATTTAGGAATTCACGTGCCGCAAGCAAATCTATTAAAGGGCATTTTACAAGAAACACAGCATTTTCCGCACTTTTCTTGTTTCCTAAATACGAAGGTGACAAAGCTCATAGTTGACTCTTCGGGCAGATATACGGGTGTCATTGCATCAAGAGATGGGGAAACGATTGAAATTAGTAGTCAGTTAATTATCGGTGCTGACGGTCGTTACTCTACTATTCGTAAGCAAGCGCACATTGAGATTCAAAAGCATAAACATGGCTTTGATTTATTGTGGGCAAAAATTCCTGCCCCTCAAGGATGGGAGCCATCGATTAAAATGGCATTAATAGGCGATAAACAGCTATCATTGTTTACACAAGTAGGTGGGTTTATTCAAATCGGCTGGAACATTGAACAAGGAAGTTTTTCTCAGCTTCGAAAAAAAGCATTTACACCATTTATCCAACAGCTTTCAGATCAATTTCCGGAACTATCTGAAACGGTTAAGGAGCATATCAGATCTTGGCAAGATTTTGTCTTGCTTGATGTATTCAGTAGTCATTGTGACTGTTGGGGGACAAAAGGGCTTGTACTATTAGGGGATGCTGTTCACACGATGACACCAACTGGGGCATTTGGGCTTAATAGTGCCCTAAAAGATGCAGATTGTCTTGCATCACTAATAAATAAAGATACGCTTATTCATTTTAACGTACAAGATTTTCAACAAATGCGCGAGCAAGCCATTGAAGAAGTATTAGCGACGCAAATTGAAAAAGAGCAAACATTTGCGGCTAACTTCATCGACAAGGCTTCTTGAAGGGAAGAAAAACAACATGAAATTTGGCTTTGATATAGATGACACACTCATCGATTTACGAGCACACGCCTTTGTGCTCTATAATAAAAAACTTGGTAAAAATGTTGCGCTAGAAGCATTTCAAGCTTTGCAAAGAGTTGAAATTCACGAACCTTTTGGCTTAACAGATGCTGAGGGAACCGCGATGTGGAATAGTTCATTAGAGGAAATTTATTTTACGGATTGTCCTCCTTTTGAGGGAGCGTTAGAGACGCTTCAAGCTTTGGCACAGCAAGGACATGACATTTATTATATTACTTCACGTCCTAAAAAGTATTGTGAGCAAACACAAGCATGGATGAAATTACAAGGGTTTCCAATCACAGAAGGTCACTTTTTCTGCGGAATGCAGGATACAGAGAAAGTGGCGATTATCAAAGAGCTAGCTTTAGATGTTTATGTAGATGATAAACCAGCTGTATTAGAAACACTGCAAGATGTGAATACAAAAGTGATTTTAAAAAATCAATCTTATAACAAGCATGTTGAACTTCCACGCTTAAATCATTGGCAAGACTTTTTAGAATTAGTAAATAATTAAAGCACTAAACCCAAATAGAGGGCACTTAAAAAGTGAACCTATTCGGGTTTATTCTTTGTTTCGATCAATACAATTGCTTTTCAATTTCTAATGCAACGTTTTGTATAGTTTCGATTAATAAATTTTCATCGTAGTCGCTGTAGCGTACTTCTGGTATGACCAGCGTTACGGAAGCGATGATTTGTTGAGATGCATTTAAAATCGGTGCAGATATAGAGCATGCGCCACGCACACGTTCGCTATTACTTTTCGCAAACCGTTGTAAACGGATATGCTTTAATTCCGTTAACAGCTGTTGTTTTGAAAGTATTGTCTTATCAGTGATAGGTTCAAGACTTATATTCTCTACATATTCTTCAACATTTGGCATAAATGCGAGCAATATTTTAGATGATGCACCTGCATAAAGGGGAGAGGTGTCACCTACAAACATTTTCGTTGAAAGCGGGTATGTTGAATCATAGTTTAAAATACATCGTCTCTCCAATCCATCAATAATATTCATGGAAACACTTTCGCCGATTTCTTCGTTTAGCTTTTTTAAAATAGGCTCTGCGACAATAATAAGACTTGATTCTTCTTTTACTAAATTCCCTAAATAAAGAAGTGAATGACCTAATTGATAGCGTTTAGTACGTTCATCTTTGTGTAGAAAGCCTTCGTACACAAAGGTAGAAACAAAGCGCTGTAAACTGGAAATGCTTATCCCTGTTTTTTTACTTAACTCAGTTAGGGAAAGGCTAGGTTCATCTTTTGAGAAAGCTTTTAACACTTTAATAGCTTTGTGCAGCGATGACATTGTATAGTTTTTTTCGAAAATCTCCTGATTCATCCCGTCACCTACGTAATAAAATTTTCTTCGACATCCGCCGGAGGATTTATCTTCTTAAATATATTTTACCTCTATTATAACGTAATTTTATTTTTGTAGAGATGACTTTTGGAATTCGTTTGTATGTTCTCCAAGTATAGGTGGTGCTAATTTATATTGAATATCTAAATCTGAGAACTTTAACGGGCTTTTGATGAATCTGATTGTGCCATATTGTTCGTGCTCTATTTCACCAATCATGTCTCGTGCCATAAATTGCGGTTGTTCTAGTGCCTCAGCAATTGTGTTCACACGTCCGCCTGGAATTTTGTATTGCTGTAATAAGGTAATCCATTCATCCCGTGTTTTTGTCATTGTCATGTCAGTAACCATCTGAACTAGCTCCGCTTCATGTTGCTTGCGCATCGTATTTGTTATAAAGCGAGGATCATTGGCCCATTCTTCACGTTTCAACATCGTGCAAAACTTTTTAAATTGTCCATCTGTCCCAACGCAAATCATTAGGGGGCCATCCGCACAGTTAAATACTTGATACGGCGCAACATTATTATGACGATTACCGAGACGTTCTGAGATAAAACCTGTATTTAAATAAGCGCTTGCTACATTCGCTAAGCTACTCATCTGAACATCTAATAAAGCTAAGTCAATAAATTGCCCTGTATTTGTTTGATCGCGCATTCGTAAAGCGGCTAAAATACTAATGGCAACATAGTTAGAAGTTAAAATATCTGCTATAGGAACACCAACTTTTGTCGCTTCTCCTTCAGGTGACCCAGTGACATGCATTAAACCACTCATTGCTTGAATAACTGGATCGAAGCCTGGTTCATACGCAAGAGGACCGGTTTGACCGAATCCTGTTACTGCACAATAAATGATTCTTGGATTTACTTTTCTTAATTCCTCATAGCTTAGCCCCATCCGCTCCATGTCACCCGTTTTAAAATTTTCGAGGACGACATCGGCATCTTTGACAAGTTCTTTAAATTTTTCTCTGCCATCTATTGTCTTTAAATCTAATGTGATCGATTTTTTATTGCGATTAGCACATAAATAATACGTACTTTGATCATTCACAAATGGCCCCCAATCACGCATACTATCAGAGCCATTTGGATGTTCTACACGGATTACTTCGGCTCCTAAATCGGCCAACATCATGGAGCCGGCAGGGGCAGCATAAACACGAGATAAATCTAACACTCGAATATTTTCAAGAGGTTGCATTGTTCTTCCTCCTAAACTCGTCATTTATAAACAGGCTTACGTTTTTCTACAACTGCGTTTACACCCTCTTTAAAATCATCTAGCTCTGTTACAATAGCCATTTGTGATGAAATGTAATCAAGGGCAGTACGTAAATCCATCCGTTGACTTTGATAAACAGCACGTTTAATGAATTGCAATGTCGTGGTTGGACGACTTGCTAATTCCTTTGCATAATTCAATGTGTATTCTTCAAGCTCATGGTCTTCTACAACAAATGTCACAACACCTTTGTCTTTTGCTTCATCAGCAGTTAATACACGAGCTGTCCAGAACATGTCCAATGCTTGATCGATACCGATTAATTTTGGTAAATAATAAGCGCCACCATCGCCCGGTACGATTGCAACGTTAATATAGCTTTCTGAAATCTTGGTAGATTTTGCAGCAATCCGTATATCGCACATTAAGGCCATATCAAGTCCTGCACCCATTGCAAACCCATGAACCTGTGCAATAACGGGCTTATCAATTTCTTCAAGAAGAAGGGGGATACGCTGAATCTTTTTCCAAAGAGAATTTTTTCGCGCTAACCCTGTAGAAGAGATATCGTCCTCACTTTGGAAAAATCCTTCACCAGCTTGCATCGCCTTAATATCCCCACCAGCGCAAAATGATTTTCCATTACCTTTTACGATGACAACACGAATATCCTCTGAATCACGAACAGTTTCAAGGGCTTCAATCCATTTAGCGATCATCTCTTCACTAAAAGCATTGTACGCTTCAGGTCTATTTAATGTAATTGTGGCAACATGGTCTTGCACTTCAAAAAGTAAATCAGTCATTGAAAACACTCCTTATCATGTCATTAGTGGTTTGTCAGAAATTAATTAAAGCATTGTATAATTGACGTCTTTATCCTTCCACTTTGAGAAGTGGAGAGCTTGCGCTATATGAAGTTAAATATCCCCATAGACTATCTCCGCTATTTTCCAATAGTCGGGTTGCGACCAAATTAGTCCAATAAGAGGTGCTGGCTCCTTCATCGCGCCATGACCAAAGTCTACGTGTAAATTGATGCAAACTATGCTCGTGTGTCGTACCAATTGCAGCGTGTACTTGATGTGCAATTGTTGTCACTGCTTTAATAATTTCTTCGAAGCGAATGCAGGCATAGGCAACTTCACTATTTTGATTGTTCGTCTGAAGGGCTTCAGTTACATTATTAAATGCGGCTAAGGCGATCGCCGTTTCACCTGCTAAATGTACAATATGCTGTTGAATGAGCTGGAAGCGATGAATCGGTCGACCGAATTGCTCACGTTCTTTCGTATATTGAACAGTTAAATCATTTATTTTATCGACGGCACCAGTCATCAGTGCTAATTGAAAAGCAGAATTGATTGTTGTTATAGCGTGTACCTTGTCAGGAGATAACACAGCAGATACTTGTGAAACTATAGCATGATGGAATATTACGGTATCACGCGGTTCTCCTGCTAAATTCGTACCTGGCTTAATTTCAGCTTGGCTTAAATCTATTTCTACAAGATGTGTACCTTCCGTGCTATAGGCAAGTGTCACAAGATGTTTTGTATGACGTGCCCAAGGAATTTGAATCGCCTCTCCCGTTAATTTGCCATTCTCTAACGCAAAGGCTTGGTTAGGGCATAGCATATGCGTCGTCAAATCCTCAATTACTTGTAAACTAGTAAACTCCAATAAATAATTTGCAAATGTTGTTTCTGCAAATGGAATCGGTGCAGCGTATTTTCCAGTTAAACGAACAATATTCAATAAATCCTCGATGTCGCCACCTGCGCCGCCATTTTCTTCTGTAATGGCTACAGCAGTCATACCGTTTTCTTTAAACAGATCCCATAGTTCTGGTGCCCAATGACCTTGTTCCACTGTATCGACTAATTCTTTATCGACTTTTTCTTTTAACATGCGTTCTACAACATCAAGAATCATATCTTTCATTTCACTCATTGTGCTACAACCCCTTTCGCTACAACGCCATACAGTACTTCTGAAGTTCCTCCTCGAATAGTAAAACCGGGTGCATGTAAAATGGATTCAGCCATAAAGCGATCGATTTTACGATGCGCGTCAAGTGTAGGATAAGTCTGTACGATTAAGCGTGTGATTTCAGGAATACTTTGCTCAAATTTCGTACCGAGTGCCTTCACAAGCGCAGCAGGAATAGATACGTCTTCACTATTACCAGATTCTAAAAGCTGGGCTACTCCAATTGACAAATTGCGTAGACCCCAAAGACGAGCTACTATTTTAGACGCTTGCTGTAACCCTTCTAAATTGTTTTGGCGCTTTAATTCTTGAATAAGCTCATCGATTAATGGAAATGTGCTCAATATTCGCTCAGGACCACTGCGCTCAAAGGCAAGCTCTGCTAATCCTTGAGCCCAGCCATTACCGATCTCTCCAACAGCCATATTGTCAGGTACAAAAACATTGTCAAAGAACACTTCGTTGTAATGATGCTCGCCAGTTAGAAATTTAATAGGAACTACAGTTACACCTTCCGCATGTAAATCAACAATCAACTGACTGAGCCCTGCATGTTTACTTTTGCCATCAAAAGGACTAGTCCGTACTAAAGTCACCATATAGTGGCAAAGGTGAGCATTACTCGTCCATATTTTTTGACCGTTGACAATCCATCCTCCCTCTACTTTTTCAGCACGTGTGCTAACCGAAGCGAGGTCAGAGCCACTATTTGGTTCACTTAAACCTATGCCGAAGTAGCATTCACCTTTCACGATTTTCGGTAAGAAATATTCACGCTGCTCTTCTGTTCCATATCGTAAAAGAAGTGGTCCTGTTTGGCGATCAGCAAACCAATGTGCTGCAACAGGAGCACCAACAGCTAAAAATTCCTCCGTTAAAATGTATCGATCAATGGTACTCCTCTCTTGACCGCCATATTTTTTAGGCCAAGTTAAGCCAATCCAACCTTTTTGACCAATTAATTTAGAGAATTCAGGATCATCTCCACTTAGCCAAGAGTCACATTTAGGCGTGAAGGTTCCTTTTGCTAATTCTTCCTGTAGAAACGTTCGAACATCTAGGCGAAATTGCTCTTGCTCTTGTGTAAATTGCACAGTTGGTAAATGAAACATTTGATCACTCCTTAAATTTTACCGTAATGTGGTAACTATTATTGTATATGTGTATTTTATGATCACTTATAACTGTAGTCAATTACTTTTTTGGAATTATTAGAAAATTTTTACGAGTGGAGTGATGAACGAAGTGTTAAAAATAAAAATTCGGTGAAAAAATGGAAAAATACAGAATAAACATGTTACTATGTAGAAAATTCTGTAATGGAGGTATGGGGTATGCAAATAGCTATCAAAACTTCCCAAAAAATAATGCAAGTGTTATCACCACAATTAGTACAGCATTTAGAAATACTGCAATATTCAACAAATGAGCTAGAACAGTATATTTATGATAAGGCTAACGAAAATCCACTGTTAGTTGTCACGGATGCGACGGTAAAAATGCAATATGAGGAAATTATGCAATTAGCAAGCTATTCCGATAACAGTTATTCTGCGCAATATTATGGGCGGGAAAATAATTCATATAACACTATTGAAATGAAGCTTGCAGTAAAAGAAAACTATGAGCAGTTTTTATTGGAACAAGTACCTATGCATAAAAATCTATCTTCTGTAGATTTAAAAATTTTAACGTTTTTAATCCAATCTTTAGATGAGCGTCTATTTTTAGATGTTGATGTAGAAATTGTTGCTAAAAAATGTAAAACAAATATTTTGCATGTAGAGGCACTATTGGACTTACTACAAACTTTCGAGCCAGTAGGAGTAGGGGCACGTAATTATAAGGAGTTTTTACTCATTCAGGTAGACAGTGATGCGTTTGCACCAAAATTGGCGTCTCGATTTATCGAAACGGATTTAGAGCTAGTGGCTGCACAGGCTATTAAACAGTTAAGTAAAAAGTATAAAACGTCGCTACATGACGTGAAGAAAACTGTCAACTATATAAAAAATTTAAAACCAGTGATGACAGGAGATAAATTTGATGAGATTCCATATGTCATGCCAGAAGTCGAAGTAGAAAGATTAGGAGAGGAATGGCTGATTAAATTAAATCGTGGATATTTACCGACCGTTACTATCGATAAACATTATGTTGAAATGCTAAAAAATGATCCGAATTGTAAAACATATTTTAAAGATACAATGAAAGATGCTCTTTTATTATTACAAGGAATTGAACAACGTGATAAAACACTGTACGAATTAGCTAGATTACTAGTGGAATTGCAAGAGGATTTTTTCGATAAAGGCATGGAGGCATTGAAGCCTATGCGGTTAAAAGATGTAGCGGACATTTTAAATCTACATGTATCAACGATTAGTCGAGCTGTGCGTGGAAAATATATAAAGACCTCTCATGGTGTGTATGCTTTCCAATCGTTATTTACAAAAGGAGTAATGAATATTTCTGGAAAAATGGATTCTATTATGTATATTAAAAAGCGGCTCAAGCAGTTGATCGAGGGAGAGGATAGACAGAAGCCTTTAACTGATCAGCAGCTTACAAATACTTTAAGTGCTGAAGGTATCCAAATATCCAGACGGACAGTAGCGAAGTACAGGGAAGAGATGAATATTATGAGTTCATTTAATCGTGTATATGGATAGATGATGTAAATAAACTTTAATGATGTATTTTTGCATCAAAATTTATAAACCGCATATGAAAGATTCGTTGTTACCGCTTCGCTTTCGCACAGAAAACATTTGTTGCTGAAAGTTGCTGAAAAATATCATCAAAAATTCAGGGTTGAGGGTGTTTGGCCCCCCGCCGAAAAGAAGTAAAACGTTTGCCATGTAAAAGTTGATTGTAGTGGAGACTGGGCGACTCCTTGGGGATCAGCGTCACAGATGAGACCCTGCAGCGAAGCGAAGCGGCTCATCGGACGCCCCCAGGAAAGCGCCCAGTTGGAACGGAAATCAACCACACGCTATGCTGATGAACATTAAAATTACTGATGTAGAAAAATATACCAACAATAGCTGGACAGATTGATATTTTTTGAAATTTTTAATAATTGAATAGGTTTGGCATCAGAATTGCTCATTAAACGATAGACATTGAAATAGAAGAAAGGGGCTAGTAAATGTCTACATAACACAAAGGGGTGGTTTAATGGGGGCTTTGCAAAAATCATTGAAAACACGGCATATTACAATGATCTCCATTGGAGGGGTTATTGGTACAGGACTCTTCGTAGGGACAGGGAAAAATATTTTAAGTACCGGTCCTGCGGCGGTGATTTCATATGCGATTGCATGCTTACTTATAGTTCTGATCATGCAAATGGTTGGGGAAATGGCATCAGGAGAAATAGTATTAGGAAAGAAATCAGGAGGTTCGGCAGAGCTAGGTTCATTTGCTTCCTATGCAGGGAAATATATTGGTCCATGGGCAGGGTTTACAGTAGGCTGGCTTTATTGGGCAAGCTGGGTATTTATTGTGGGGTTAGAAGCGGCACTCATAGGGGGAATGCTGCATAATTGGTTTCCGATGATACCAACATGGCTCGGAAGCGTAGGCATAACGTTATTGATGACAATTGTTAATATTTATTCAGTAAAATCATTTGGTGAATTTGAATATTGGCTTTCCTTCGTTAAAGTTACGGCTATTGTTGTATTTTTAGTAGTTGGTATAGCTATGATTTTAGGAATTTGGCCAAATTATGAACCAAAAGGGTTAGGTATTTTAACGGAATTCGGTGGATTTGCACCAAATGGTATTGTCCCGATTTTTACGGCAATTGTCTTTGTTATATTCTCGATTTGTGGTGCTGAGGTTGCAGCCATCGCGGCAGCAGAGTCAGAAAATCCAGCGAAAAATATTGTCCGCGCCATTCGCAATGTCGTCTTTCGATTAGGTTTATTTTTTGTAGGCTCAGTAGCTATTATGGTTTTACTTATACCTTGGAATGATACAAAAATGTTGGCAGCACCCTATGCAAATATTTTAACAATGGCGGGGCTTCCAATTGCTGCTCAACTTATTCAAATAGTTATTTTTATTTCACTAATTTCTGTTTTAAATTCCGCTCTTTATACAAGCTCACGTATGTTACTAGAAATGTCGCGTCAAGGTGATGCACCAAAAATATTCTCGCAAATTAAAAATAGTCGAGGTGTGCCTGTTCCAGCTGTTATTGGTAGTACGGTGGTTGCGTATATTTGTGCGATGTTATACTTCATTTCACCTGAAGTTATTTTCTACTTTTTGGGGAATTGCGTTGGAGGATTAATGATTGCAGTTTATATTTTCATTGCTATTTCACAAATTCGTTTCCGACGGCATTATGACAAAGTTTCAGATGAGGCATTATCGATTAGAATGTGGCTATTTCCATATCTATCGTATGTCACAATTGGTATTTTAACAGTCGTTTATTTCTGCCAGGCCCTTATCGAATCTTTACGTTCACAATTTTATTTAAGTACATTTGTATTAATTGGCTCAGTTGTGTTGTTCATGATTATGCGAAAGCTGTCGACAAGACCAGCGGAACAAATAGAGGAAAAGCTAGCCTCAGAGTAGAATACTATAAAATACGAAAAATTCGCAATATTTCTGCGAGATATCAAGCCATGAAAGAACTTAAAGGAAGCTTTAAGACCTTTTAGGCTTCCAGATGCCCCGTAGAAAGAGCGGATTTTTTTATTTATTGAATGAAAAAGTTATTTAAAGTTCGTGAAGGAGTGATCTAGATGTCGATAACTCAACTACATAAAGATGAGCATTTTTTTATTGTAAAAAATGATGAGGTAATGATTAAAAGTGATATCCAAATAGAGCTTATTGAAGAAATAATAAAACAATATAGTAAAGGAATAGAAACCTTTGAGGTTGAAGGGTATTTCATTCATGTATTAGAGACTTCGCAAGGTAGCTTATTTCATGTCAAACCATTCATGCAGTATAGCTATATAGACTTTATGAACCCATTGTCAATTAAAGTATTAAACTCCATATCCGATGGTGTTACAGTATGTGATTGCGATGGCAAAATTTTATTTCAAAATGATATTGATATTGAAATTGTTGGCATTGATTTAATGGGGAGATATGCAAAAGACGTAATCGCTGAAGGATTAATGAGTGATTCCATTTCGATGAAAGTAATTGAATCAAAAGAAAAAGTAACTATTTTGCAGACGTTCATTAATGGCAAATGCTTTTTAGTTTCAGGTAAGCCAATATTTGATGAATATGGCGAATTACAATATGTAGTTGCTATTACTCGTGATATGACACAATTAAAACTGTTAGAGAAAGAAGTAAAAAAATTAGAAGTTCAAAATGAGAATTTTAAAAATAAGCTACATGCCTTACATAATAAAGAAAACACAAAAAGTAGTTTAATAGCTGTATCTTCAGCAATGATGCAGGTTGTAAAGCGAGTTATGAGAGTTGCAGAGGTAGACTCAACTGTATTAATTGGTGGTGAATCGGGCGTAGGTAAAGAAGAAATTACAAAGCTTATTCATGCAAATAGCCGGCGTCATAATAAGCAAATATTAACGATTAACTGTAGTGCAATCCCTGAGAATTTATTAGAATCTGAACTTTTTGGCTATGAGGCAGGAGCATTTACGGGTGCATTAAGAGGTGGTAAGGCAGGGTTATTTGAGATTGCATCAGGTGGTACAGTGTTTTTAGATGAAATAGGAGAGATGCCCTTATTACTACAGGCGAAATTATTACGTGTGCTCCAAGAATCAGAGGTTCAGCGTCTAGGTAGTGGAAAGCCTATTCCTATTGATGTGCGCATAATCGCTGCGACAAACCGAAATTTAGCGGATATGGTGAGGCAAGGTAATTTTCGTGAGGATTTATATTATCGGTTAAATATTATTCCGATTGAAATTCCTCCTTTAAGACATCGTCGCCAAGATATCATCCCACTAGTCAACCATTTTTTAGCTATTGTTGAAGAAAAATATAGTATCCATCGGACAATTGAGTCATCTGCAATGAACATATTAGAGTGTTATGATTGGCCAGGCAATGTACGCCAACTTAAAAATATGGTGGAGCGTATTTGCTTATTAGCAACGCAGCCAGAAATAACAGCATATATTGTGCAACAAGAGTTAGATAGTAACCCAACTATTATGCGTGATCTAGAAGATCCAGTAGAAATACAAAGCATCCAGGAACAAGTTGTATCCCCGAAGTTTAGTGGTACTTTAAAGGAGCAAGTAGCTGCGTTTGAAAAGCAGATTATTAAGGAAGCTCTATCTAAATATCCAAGTATCAGGCAAGCTGCTAAATCACTTGGCTGTGATCAGTCAACATTAGTACGTAAAATACAAAAATTCCAATTAACGAAACAAATTTCATATGAGGACTAATGATGTATTTTTGCATCAAAATTTCATTCATGCACAATAAGTTGTACTATCGCAATACTCACTAATTCATACAAAGTAAATGATGGAATGCATCATTAATGTTGTTAATTGATGTAGAAGAAAAGGGGCATTTTCAAACAAGAAAGCGTCTCTTTTTCTTTTTGGAGCAGTTTTGTGAAGCAACAATTAATTGCTTTGTTTTGATTCATCACCAAAAGTTAGGGATGAAATTTTTAAAACGTATGCCCTAAATATGAGTTGATTGGAGTGGAGATTGGGCGACTCCTTGGGGATTAGCAATAGAGGAACGAAGGCTAAAACCATCACGTCCTGTGATAACGCCTTCGTGACCAACATCTTGTTGGCCCGAGACCCTGGAGCGAGCAACGCGAGTGAAGCGGCTCATCGGACGCCCCCAGGAAGCTTTGCTCTGTGCGAAAGCGTAGCGTCAGCAACAAGCGCCCAATCGGAACGGAAATCAATCCCACGCTATGGCAAAAAGGCAATTTTTTTCGTTAAAATAATTTTTTTTTTACCAGTTGGCATGAGAATTGCTACTAAAAAAATGTATAAAATTTTAAACGAAAAGAGGTTGGCATTTATGACAATTCAACTAAAAGAAGAGCTAAAAACGTTAGATCAAAAACATTTTCTACACCCAACAACGTCGATTGAGCAACAGCAAACACAAGGTCCAGCAGCCATTTTTACAGAGGGCAATGGCATTTATTTAAAAGATATAGAAGGAAATATCTACATTGATGGGATGTCTTCTCTATGGAATGTAAATATTGGGCATGGTCGTAAAGAAATTGCCGAAGTGGCGAAGGAGCAAATATCTACATTAGCATTTAGTTCCTGCTTCGCATCGTTTAGCAATGAGCCAGCTATTCGCTTAGCAACGAAAATTGCTTCATTAACTCCGGGCGACTTAAACACTGTATTTTTCACTTCAGGCGGTTCAGAGTCAAACGATACAGCGATTAAATTAGCACGTCATTACTGGTTACTAAAAGGGCAGCCAGATCGTCAAAAAATTATTTCACGTACTCATTCATACCATGGTGTAGCTATGGGGGCTACAAATGCGACAGGCTTACAAGCATTTCGTGACTTTACCAATTCACACGCCCCTGATTTCCACTATGTATACAGCGAATCCGTACGAAATTTACGTGAAACTATTGAAACGTTAGGCCCTGAGACTGTGGCAGCATTTATTTCTGAGCCTGTGCAAGGTGCAGGTGGGGTTAATATTCCACAAAAAGATTACTTTAAAGAAGTTCGAAAAATTTGTGATGAGTACGGTATTTTATTCATTGCAGATGAAGTTATTACGGGATTTGGTCGTACAGGAAAATTCTTCGGTATGGAACATTACGAGGTAGTGCCAGATATGATGTCTTTCGCTAAAGGAGTTTCAAGTGGTTATGTTCAACTTGGTGGTGTGGCGATATCCGAAACAATTCATCAAGATTTATGTGAGCTTTCTAAAGGGACATTAATGCACGGATATACTTACAGCGGTCATGCACTCGCTTGCCAAGTTGGATTGAAAAACATAGAAATCCTTGAGCAAGAAAATCTCGTTGAAAATGCTGCAAATATGGGGGATGCCATGTTAGAAGGATTCCGAGCACTGCAAGAAAAATATAGCTTTATCGGACGTGTGCGTACTCTTGGCTTACTTGGAGCCATTGAATTAGTAAAGAGTCGTGAGACGGGTGAATTGTTTGAGTATCCTCTTAGTCCAATTTTTGTACAAGAAACGATGAAACGAGGATTGATTCTACGTACGGTTACGTATGATCAAGATACAGTTGTTTTTTCTCCACCTCTCATTCTATCAAAAGTAGAGCTAGATGAAATGTTACGTATTTTAGACGAGACATTTGAGCATATTCGTAAAACAATTGTTGAAAAACAGTAATGTTGACGTAAACGATCACTATTTGAAGGAGGAGTTTTATGACAACTATTGTTAGAGAAATACGAGAACAATTTAATCCCGCGAAACCATCTCAATGTATAGGCCAAGTTGAGCTTTTGACAATAGATGAAACGAAAGACGTTATCGTTGCAGCTCAGGAAGCATTTGAAGGTTGGAAAAATACGTCTTCTGTTGCACGTGGAGAAATTTTACGTGTGACAGCAGACTTGCTTGAGAAAAATATTGATAAAGTAGCTGAAATAGCTTCGAGTGAAATGGGTAAAACGAAAAATGAAATGCTTGGTGAAGTTAAGCGTGGCGCTTCCATTTTACGTTATTTTGCGCAAGAAGGAATGCGGGCAACAGGTGAGGTGTTACCTTCTGCCAATGAAGCGAAATTATTGTATACAATGCGGGTACCACTTGGTGTCGTTGCCGCCATAACACCTTGGAATTTTCCTGTCGCTATTCCTCTATGGAAAATTGCACCTGCATTAGTGTACGGCAATACAGTTGTCTGGAAGCCTTCGATTGAAAGCGCTTTAACCGGTAAATTAATAGGAGAACTATTCCAACAAGCGGGCTTACCAAAAAACGTGTTAAATGTCGTACAAGGCCGCGGTTCAAAGGTAGGGCAGGTATTATTGGAGGCACCTGAAGTAAAGGCGATTACATTTACAGGTTCAAATAGTGTCGGGCAAAGTATTTTAGATACTGCTGGATCAACTAATAAAAAAATTCAGCTCGAACTTGGAGGCAAAAATGCAGCGATCATTTTAGCTGATGCCAATATAAATCAAGCTGCAAAATTAACGATTGAAGGTGCGATGAAGCAAACGGGACAGCGTTGTACAGCAACTAGTCGAGTTTATATCGAGGAAGCGGTTTATGAAAAGGTAGTAGAGCAGTTAATTGAAGAAGCTAAAAAAATTGAAGTTGGTGTCACGATGGGGCCTGTGTCATCCAAAGGGCAATATGATTCTATATTATCCGCCATCGAGAAAGCAAAAATAGAGGGTGCAGAGCTTGTATTTGGCGGTGGTCCTACAAAAGGTATGTTAGAAGGATACTATATTGATCCAACAATCTTTACGAATGTAACACACGAGATGTCGATTGCCCATGAAGAGATTTTTGGACCAGTTTTAGCGGTTATCAAAGTAAAAGATTATGAGGAAGCGCTTCGATTATCGAATGATTCTAATTTTGGATTGAGTGCTTCTATTTATACAAATAACATTCCGAAAGCATTTGATTTTATTAACCGTAGTGAAGTTGGACTTGTACAGGTTAACGATGAAACGGGTGGAGCAGAGCCCCAAGCACCGTTTGGAGGAATGAAAAACTCAAGTACCGGTGCTCGTGAGCAGGGGCAGGCAGCGAAAGAGTTCTTTACAACGTTTAAAACAATAACGATTGGCACAAAAAGTGAGTAACAAGTTTATTTTGATAGAAATTTAGGATAGAAAACAAAAAAATATACGTCACATATGCCTCGGTGTAATGACCCAGATTTTTCTCAAATTGTACGCAAAAATTTAAAAAAATCTGGGGCATTCGCTTGAGGCATTAACTATATATACAAAAAAAATTTGGGGTTTAGATTTAATTAATTAAACGAAAGAAGGTAGAACTATGGCACAAAGTCGTTTAGCAATTGATGTCGGAGGAACGTTTACGGATGTATTTGTTTTTAATGAAGAGACCGGGGAAGTATTCGTTACAAAAACGTCGTCTACACCTTCAAATCCGGAGCAAGGAATTCTAAATGGAGTAGAAAAAGCAGCATTAAATGGTAAGGATATTAAAATATTTTCTCATGGTACAACAGTTGGAACGAATGCGTTAATTGAGCGTAAACTGCCAAAAACTGCTCTTATTACGACAAAGGGTTTTAGAGATGTCATCGAAATTCGCCGGGGAACGAAAGAAGATATTTGGGACACATACAAAGATACTGCGAGGCCTTATATTCAACGACGTGATCGATTTGAAGTGACAGAACGAATAGATTATGAAGGAAATATTCTTCAAGCCATTGATGAAGAGGAAGTTCGTTTATTAGCAAAAAAATTAAAACGTCGGGGAACAGAATCTATTGCTGTGTGTTTCATCAATGCCTATGTGAACGGAGAAAATGAGGCGAAAGTCAAAGAAATTTTAAAAGAGGAATTACCGGATGTCTATGTTTGTATTTCCAGTGAGGTGCTTCCAGAAATTTTTGAGCATGAGCGTATGAGTACAACTATTATTAATGCAGTTCTTGGACCAATAATGAGTAATTACATTAGTAAGTTAAGCACTGAAATGCAGAAAAAGGGCTATGACGATGAAATATTAGTTTTACATTCTGGTGGCGGTGTCATGACTTCAAGTACAGTTCCCCGCTATGCTGCTAGATTAGCAAGTTCCGGGATAGCTGCTGGCGCAATTGCAAGTAAGCATATCGCAAAGTTGTGCGGATTTGACAATGCAATCGGCTTAGATATGGGTGGTACAAGTACTGATATTTCACTGATGTATAAGGGGGATATACGAATTACAAAGGACTGGTCTATAGAATATGGCTATCCAATTGGTTTCCCGAGCATTGAAATATTAACAATAGGGGCCGGTGGAGGTAGCCTCGCCTGGAAAGATGAAGGCGGTTCTTTACGAAATGGACCACAAAGTGCAGGGGCAGTACCAGGTCCAGCTTGCTATGACCGAGGAGGCACTGAGCCAACTAATTCTGATGCAAATTTAGTGTTAGGACGCCTAGGTGTGGATTTGTTAGATGGAACGATGCAGTTAAACAAAGAGGCAGCTAGAGAGGCTGTGAAAAAAATCGCAAATGCGTTCGGTCAATCAGTTGAGGAATCGGCAAGTGCCATTTTAGAAGTTGCAAATGCCAATATGAGTGATGCAGTTCGATTAATATCAGTACGGAGAGGCTATGATCCCCGTGATTTCGCGCTTGTAGCTTTTGGTGGTGCTGGTCCATTACACGGTGCCTATTTGGCAAAAGATTTGAACATCCCAAAAGTCATTATTCCTACTCATCCAGGTGTAGCAGCGGCAATGGGGTGCCTACTTGTAGATGTCCGTCATGATATTTCTAAAACGTATGTGAAAAAACTAGATGAAGTAAGTGCAGAGGAACTAACAAATCAATTTAGAGAATTACGAGAAGAGGCAAGAGCGTTATTAGAAGAGGAAGGAATAGCAGAAAATACATCGTCATTAACGAATTATATAGATCTTCGTTATAAGGGACAATGGAGATCTCTAGCTGTTCTCGTATCCGATCAAATCACTTCCTTAGATGCTATTTTGGAAGCGTTCCATCAAGAACATGAACGAGAATTTGCATTTTCTGATAAGGATCAAACCGTAGAAATATTTGGCCTACGTGTAACGGCTATAGGCACAGTACCAAAGCCTAATTTCCTGCAATATGTTTCTGAAGGCTCACTGGAAGATGCTTTTAAAGAAACACGTCCGGTTTATTTTGAGGATAAATATATTGAAACAAACGTATATAATCGCGATAAAATACCTGTTTATTCACAATTTGCTGGTCCAGCCATTATCGATCAGTTGGATACGACGACTGTTATTCCACCAGGATTTACTGCGGAAGTAGATGCCTATAAAAATATTATTATTACGGTGAACTAATACGCGATAAGGAGGAATTAGCTATGAGTACAACGAAATTGGAGACAAATCATAAGATACAAAATCTAGACCCAGTAACATTTGAAGTGTTAAAAAACGGCTTTGTGAATTTAGTCGATCAAATGGCTGAACAAATGCTGCGTACATGTTACTCGTTTGTTATTTATAATCGAGATTTCAGCTGTGCATTATGCGATGCACAAGGGAACACCGTTATGCAGGGAACGCAAGATATTTCGGTACATGTAGGGACATTGCATTTAACTGCAAAAGCTGTCTTAGAGGATTTCGCTGATGATATTCATCCGGGTGATGTATTTTTAGTAAATGATCCTTATCGTGGAGGAACACATTTCAGTGATGTACGTGTAATTTTACCAGTATTCCATGATGACAAACTGATTGCACTCATGCAAACAAATGGTCACTGGGCAGATGTTGGTGGCTCTAACCCAGGTTCCTTTGATATTACAGCTAAGGAACATTATGGGGAAGGTTTACGTATCCCACCTGTCCGCATTTATAGTAAAGGTCAATATTTAACTGATGTTGTGAAGCTTATTGTCATGAATATGCGGATCCCGGAAGAACGTATTGGAGATTTACGTTCTCAAGTGGAAGCCGCAAAAGTCGGAGAAAAGCAGCTCCAAGAAATGATTGAAAAGTACGGCATAAATACAGTGCTAGTAGCTTTTGAAGAAGTCCAAAATTATGTAGAACGATTAATGCGAGCGAAAATTAAGGCTTTACCAAAAGGACAATGGGAAACGGTGGACTATATCGATATGGATCCACAATTAGGAGATGGCCTCATCCCAATTCGTGTGAAAATGACCATTACGGAGGATGAAATAGCTTATGATTTAAGCGATTCACATCCTTATATTAGCTGTTTCTTAAATGCAGGCTTTGGCTCAGCACTTTCTGGTACTTATGCAGGAACCAAAACATTTTTCCCAGACATTCCGCTGAACTCAGGATTTTATCGTGTTGTGAAAATATTCCTACCCGAAAACTCTGTCGTTAACGCACCTAGTCCAGTAGCTGTTTCTGGCTATTGTTCAGGAGCGTTTGAAAAAATTATGAATGCCTGCTTCGAGTTATGGTCGAATATTATGCCTGAACGCGCTATCGCATGTTCATTTAATTTAGAGTATTTATTAATAGGTGGGTATGATCAGCGGAGAGATAGTAGTGAATATTTTATGTGGTATGACTGGATGGCTGGTGGTCATGGTGGACGTATTGACCGTGATGGTGCGAATACTACCTCGCCAGTGTTCGGGGTAGGTTTGAGTGTTCAACCATGCGAAGGGCAAGAGCGTTTGTCACCAGTTGTTACAACGAAGCATGAAATCATTATAGATTCAGCTGGTCCAGGTAAATACCGTGGTGGTTGTGGTGTAGAAAAGGGAGGCGTTTTAACCGATGTAGACCAAACAGTGATGTCCTATTGCTGTGATCGTTCTCGCTCCATTACTTGGGGGATTAAGGGTGGCCTACCTTCTATCGCACAGGGGGCTATTTTAAATCCAAACAAAGAGGATGAAAAATTTTTAGGCACGATTTTCTCCAATGTTGAATTGAAGAAAGGAGATACCTTTACACGTCCCTCAGCAGGAGGCGGTGGCTTAGGTGACCCATTAGCACGAGATGTAAACGCCGTTTTGGAGGACGTTATCGATGAATATGTTTCGATTGAGCGTGCAAAGCTTGATTATGGTGTAGTCATCCACGAAATTGACCGTGATTTGGATGCCTTCGAAATTGATATGGCTGCAACATTAAAAGAACGCGATTATATTCGCAAAAATCGCCATAGATGGCTGGAAACAGATTCAATAGAAGTTGAGCAGATGTATAACAAAGGTGAAATTAATCAAATGGATGTTGTTCGTAAATATGGTGTCATTATGGGTTATGAAACAAATAAAGCATTGCCAGTCTCAACAGAGCAATACCGAGAAGCGATGAAGAAACGTTCTTTGGCTTATTGGGGATAGACATAACGTTCTAGCGTATTGGGTCAAGTATCAACTAACTTTAATCATAAATAAGAGAGTAGTTCACACTACTCTCTGCGAAATAAGTGTATACAAATTTTTAATGTCGAGTAATGCATATACTATGAAAAATATTACTACATAACTTAAAAACTCTAAAGGTAAAGAGTTGTTGTTTAATATTCCGATATTTCTTAGAATTTTTTGAATTACCAATGTAAGTAACATAGCTAATCCAATTATTAAAAGCTTACGGAGCAATAGTATCACCACCATTCTAGTTACAGAATTTTTGTTTCTATATGCATGACAAAACTTTTGTGTATACCATTCAAATAATTTATCAGCTAACCCATAAGACCAGCAGTCCAAACTGATCAATGGAGATATTCAGAATTTTAAATATCTATCAATAATTTATATTCATTCTATCATGGTATTGTAGCTTCATAACCACAAATAAACCACAATGTTTTATCGGTTAGTACTGTATTTTTTGCGGTTTTATGAATATAAAAGTCACCTGACCATTCGATTATTTATTTTTATAGCCATCCTATTCTTTTAATTTTTTCAACAGCTTCTTTTCTTGAATGTACTTGTAGTTTTTGAAAAATATTTGTTAAACGATATTCGACTGTGCGTAAACTAACAACTAAATTTTCTGCTATTTCTTTATTTGTCTTTCCAGCAGCCACTAATTTAAGCACTGCTAGTTCATTTTTTTTGAGGTCATATTGAATTAACTGATTCATTATTTCCGTTTTGTTCGTTTGGGTATCTACTAGTTTTAATTGTCGTAATAATTTCACTGGCATCATGGCATTCCCATCTAGAGCGGAGCGTATTGCCATAATAAGATTTTCCTTAGAGGCTGTTTTGCTAACAAAGCTAGAAACATCTGATTCTATTAAAATATTGAAAAAAGGTTCAATGTCGTAGCCTGTGTAGATAATTTTAATTGCTTCAGAATATAATTGTTCCACTTTTTTTACTAATCCTTGATCATTTAAAAAGGGCATGTTTATATCAAATAAAAATATGTCAAATGTTTGTTGCGAGAGGGCATTCAAAGTTTCCTCACCAGTTCTTACAACCGTGACATGGAAATCTACTTCTTGTTCTAATAATAATTTTATACCTTCCCCAACAGCTTCATGATTGTCCGCTACTAAAATATTTATCAACTTATTACCCTCCCTTAATTAAAATGGACTATTTTTTATAAAATGTTATTTATAATGCATTATACCCAATTTTACTCTCGAAAGGGATACAATCCATACATAGATTTAAAGGGAGAAGTGTTTTATATACTGAAAACGGATTATTTCAAGGTACTTAAAAGAGAAGGGTGTACAAATTGTAGATAATTGAGTGGGTTATTATGTAATGCAGAAAGAGTAAAGCGACTTAGATTTTACAACAGCAGATTTTTTGCTTCTATAGCTGGTTTCAAGTAAAAAGGAATGTGTCTCCACTAACTTTTGAGACAAATTCCTTTGATGGTTTTTTATCTCGTAAAACGACTTAGCTTAAAGAGAGATAAATCCTGTTTACTCTTTCCGTGTAGGGTAAGATCAGCTAATACTTCACCAACTGCACTACTAAATTTAAAACCATGCCCTGAAAAGCCCGCTGCAATGACAATATTTCGATGCTCAGGTAAAAAATCAATAATGAAATCTTCATCTGGTGTCATTGAATATTTACATGTTTTTCCGAATTTCAATGCACCGTGCTGAGGCATAAAATGATTGATAAAGTTTTGTAAATCTATTGCATCCTGTTCGTCGAAGGGACGTTGCGGTTCGTTTGGATTGATAGCCTCGCCGCCATCATGTCTGCCAAGCTTTAGGCCAGCTCCATCAATACTTGGAAAACCATAGTATGCGGAATCAGCAAATTCAAAACAATAGGCCGGGAAAACATCTTCACGATACAGTTGCTCCTCTGCCTCAAACCATGCAAATGTTTTTCGCGTCGGTGTTACAGGGATGGTGATGTCCATTGTTTGAAGTAACTCAGTCGCCCAGGCACCCGCTGTCACAATTAAATGCTTTGCTTCGTAAATGCTATTTGCTGTTTGAACACGTATAATGTCTCCAGCTTCGATGTTCTGTACTTTTTCATTTGTATGTAAGGTTGCCCCAGCCTCAAGAGCTAATTTTTTATAAGCGCTAATGCAGGCTTCTACACGAAGGACACCAGCAGTAGGCTCAAAGCAAACAACAAAGTTTTCGGGTAAAGATAATCCAGGCCATTTTTCCATTGCTCCAGCCGCAGAATACTGTTCTAATGCTAAATCATAGAGCTTAGCACTAGTTTTTACATTTTGAATAAAAGAATGGGTCTCTTTACCGACATTTATTACACCTGTTTGTAAAAATAAAGCTTCATCCGTTAACGTTTCAAGCTCTCTCCATAATTCACCAGCTCTTTTGACAAAAGGTACATAGCTAGCTCCTTCACCATACGCAAAGCGAATAATTCTTGTTTCCCCATGATGGCTACCTTCTTCGTGAGGAGGATTAAAGGCATCAAGCATCAAGACATTTTTTCCTGCTTTCGCTAAATTATAGCCTGTTGCCATCCCCATTGATCCTGCACCGATTACAATCACGTCGTATATCATTTTAATCCCTACTTTTTTGCTCTAGTATAACAAAAAAATAGAAAGCTGGACAGAAATTTCAGAAAATATTTTGAATAAGAAAAATGCACAATCTCTTAGGAATAGGAGATTGCGCATTTGAGTTTAAAAGCTATTTCGCACTAGGTAATAATTTATTTAACAATATGGCTACTATAGCAGCTGTTGCTATTGGAGAACCGAATAAGTATTGAACGGTTGTTGGTAATGAGTATAAGAAATCTTTAGGAAGTAATGTTAGGGCTAATGTTAAAATCACTGGTACTGCGATTACATACATTTCCTTTTCACCGATGCTTTCATTTTTCATTACTTGTAAACCACTGATTGCAATAATGCCACATACGATAACGAATACACCACCGATAACTGCTGAAGGAATAGCAGAAATAAGAGCAGCTAATTTTCCAGAGAATCCAAATAAAATAAACCAAAAACCTGCAGCAATGAAAACACGGCGACTTGCAATACCTGTGATCGATATCACACCTGCATTTGTTGAATAGCCAGTGACAGGAGTTGAGCCTAGTAATGATGCGATGAAACAACCAATTCCTTCGCCGATCACCCCGCGATTAATTTGTTTATCAGTTAATGGTTTATCGATGACGTTACTCACTGCAAACCATGTACCTGTTGTTTCTGCCATTAAGACGATATAAATAATCACCATTGTAATGATAGCAGAAAAATTAAACGTGAAGCTGAAATCTACAAATGGAATTTGAGGCATACTAAACCATTTTGCTTGTGACACTGCTGATAAATCTAAAACGCCCATAATATTTGCGGTAATACAACCTGCAATTAAAGCGATGATTACTGAAGCGATACGAAATACGCGGCCTTTTTTATGAAAGACAGAACCTAGCATAACGCAAAGGATTAGAACGATAGCTGAAATTAAAGCTAAATAGATGTTTTGGTTAATAGATGCACCTGCCGCATTAAAAATGTTATTACTTAAACCTACAGGCATTAATGAAAGACCGACTACAAAGATAATGGTCCCTCCGACAATTGGCGGAATGAAAGTTTTCACGATTTTATTGAATATACCTGAAAAACCTAAAATAATAACTAAGATGGAGCCGACTAAACTTGCTCCTAGCACAGTACTCCAACCAAGATCTCCACTACCACTAGCTGCATATATACCTACAATGGCACCGATTGGAACATATGAAGGACCTTGTGCTATCGGTAACTTCATGCAAAAGTGAGTTTGAATAATCGTTGCAATCCCTACCGCAATGAATGTCGATTGAATCAATGCGCTTGATTGGCCTGATTGTAAACCGATTAACATGGCAATTAAAAACGGCACTACGTAGACATCCATTGCCATGACGTGCTGTAAACCAAGTAGGACGGATTGGCCGAATGACACCTTCTCATCTGGTAAAACTGTTAACTGCTGAGTTTTCATTTTATCGTTAGCTAATTTGTTATGTTGCGTTTCCACTAAGATGTACACCTCAAAGTTGTAAATATTTTAATTTTTTATGCAAAAGGTTATTTAGGCTCTAGCGTGAACCTTATTTCCTTGTACCCAAACTTCACGGATATTTTCAGGGCGCACGAGATACATAATTTTTTGGAAGATATCCTGTAAATCTTCCTTGCTATCAAAAATAGGAAGTTTTGCAGAAGGTATGTTAGTATCGATGATTTGTACATCCCATGTGTAGTTTTCTTGTAATCGACCAATGGGTAGGCTTAAGCTTTCTCCGCCACCTGCTGTTGCTAAATAAAATGCTTCATTAATCGTAATACGTGAATTTGGGACACCTCGTTTTTCAGCAGGAAGAGATGTATCGACACCGTCTTCTAGCATTCTAGACGACATGACTGCTTGTCTAGCATTATCGAATAGACTAGGAGAGAAGCCACCAGAAATATCTGACCCTAATCCGATATCAACGCCTTTTGCATGGAAGTGGGCAATTGGAATGACGCTATTTGCAAAATAAGCATTAGAAATTGGACAATGACCAATCGCTGTACCTGTTTCAGCAAATAACTGTGCATCATCATCATTTAAGAAATTGCAATGTGCCATTATAGATTTATCGCCTAATAGCCCAAAATCATGTAAGGCAAAGGCATCATTTTTCTTAAATCGTTCCTTTACGTAGCCATGCTCCCAATCGCTTTCACTACAATGTGACTGGATATGTGTATCGTATTTAGCAGCTAATTCTCCTAAACCATTTAAAGCATCGTCTGTACAGCTTGGAATAAAGCGTGGTGTTACAACTGGATAAACACCTTGTTTCGTTGATGTGGCTAATTCCTTCACAGCTAAAATAAATTCTTCTGTATCTTTTAGTGCAGTCTGAGTATTTGCATCTCGATAATAGTCTGGATTTTGTTCAGGATCATCCATCACCACTTTCCCAACTAGACCTCGTTGCCCTTTTTCAGCACAAATTTTCGCTAATAACAGGCTTGCTTCTTTATGGACAGTTGCAAAATAGAGCGATGTAGTCGTTCCATTGGCAAGAAGAGTACTTACTAAATCTTCATAGACCTCTTGTGCAAACTCTAAATCGGAGAATTTGGATTCGATAGGGAAGGTGTATGTGTTCAGCCAGTCATAAAGTGGAATATCTAATGCAGTTCCAGCTTGTGCCCATTGAGGTGCATGAACATGCAAATCGACAAAGCCTGGGAAGAAATATTGTCCATCAGCTAATTGATGAAAATTTTCTTGATGTTGATATGTAGTTAGTAGATTTTGATAATCCTCATGCTCTGGAGCTATTGTTTTCTCAATCATCCCGTCAGCATTAATGAAGAATAAATAATCCTTTAAAATTTGTACTTCAGTAGGAGACTTACTTGAAAAAGCTGTCCCTTTGAAAATTAACGTATATTCAGCCATAAAAACCACCTTAATGTTCGTGTATTGATGAATGTATGGATTATTATAGGTCGTTAAAACTGTTTTGTCTATAAAAAAACGAATATTAGTGGAAATGATGTAGATTTTTCGAGCAGATTTCACTATTTTTTTACAGCTTATACAAGCATTGAGATGAATCATCGCTAAAAGTTAGGATGATATTTGTAAGACGTATGTCATGTAGTTGATTGGAGTGAAAGCGTTAGCGAAGCTGTCACTTTTGAAAAAAGATTGATGAAAATTTAATGGCAATCCTCAGTTTCCTGATTAAATAAAACCTCGTATTTTGAACAAGTTTGATCAAAATACGAGGTTTTCTCTGTCTGTCTCTATTTATTTTTATTATAAAGATTGATTATTCTGGAACGCAGCCCCCGTTAGTTTAGTAGGCTTTTCACATTAGTTCAATTATTATGGATTAAATTTCCTCTTGTTTAATCTGTTTAATTAACTCCTCTAGCCAATAAATCTTGTGTTCTACTTTAGTTGAAAAATAATCTGCCATAAATTTTACAAATTTCTCGTTATTTTCATCTATCATAATCTGACTGTCAAATTGTGAAACTTCATTCCAACGATTCGTAATAGTTTTTAATTTTTTTTCTAATATTTCTGCTACCTTATTACGATCAACATATTTGATGTTTGCTAAAGCTATTACCATTTCAGTAATATCATCAGCATTTTCAAATAACTTGTAGATTAATTTAGGCAGTTCTTCACGCCCTTTATCCGTAATCGCAAATACTTGTTTATCAGGTCGATGTTCTTCTTTAATGATTTCAGTTGCCTCTATTAAACCTTTTTTTGCTAATGACTCAAAATGGTAGTAAAGTTTGCTTTCAGTTAAACCACTTAGTTCATCCAATGGAATTGGCTCTGAAAGCTGTTTTTTCAATTTATATGGATAGTTATTATTCTCCATCAGCTTACTTAAAATAAAAATTTGAATAGACATTCTCTATGCTCCTTAAAGAAGAATTTGTCTTCTTATTATAGCAAAACTAAGTTGTAACTTCAGCTACACTTTGTACCTTATCCATCGTTTTTTCTGCTTCCTCTGCTTCTAACGGCAGTGGTTTATGGATGAAAGTAACGATAAGAATATTAATGACCATTGCAATTGCCCCAACCGTAACCATTGACCAGATATAAGGACTTGGACTAATGCTTCCATATAGTTTTGCATAGTATCCCTGTACGGAATAATACATTGGGGAAATATGGCTCATCCACTCATATAGCTTATACATCATTTGACGTGACATTGTAGCACCATTTGCTAATGTTTGGATTAATAGAATCGGTAAGTTTAAAACCATTCCGCCTTCACCAACTAAGAATATTAAAACTGCTGTGAAGTTGAAACATACCATATAGTTTAGTATTTGTTGTCCTACTATACTGAAGAATAGGCTACCACTTGGCTCATTAATTAAGTAGGCTATCCCTGTACCAGCTAGTGAGGATACCACTGCAATCACTAAAGCAGTCAATTGTACATAAGTGAATAAACGTTTTTTACTTGCTTTTTTACGGCTTTCTCTAAAGGCAGATACCAATTGCATCGCCCCAATCATTGCACCAGTATAACCAGCCATCGTTAAGAACATTGGTAGCATATTATTATTCATACCCGCTGGTATTTTGTTGATTGTAATTACGTTTCCTTCATAAGTTGTTTCAATCTTTTTCGCTAATTCAGCAGCTTGATCTTTTGGAATATTAAAATTCATTAACACGCCTTGAGCTGTTTGTTGTGAGAATTGCGTGCTTAACTGATTGTTAATTTCCGTAACTACTGATTTCATCGTAGAAGAAACAGTAGTTGCTCCTGCTTCATTAATTGTAAAGTCGATATTGGATGATGTTTCACCTTTTTGGATATCCGCAGAGAACGTTTCTGGAATGTGTACAACTAACGCTAAATCATTCTTCTCTAAATCTTCTAAGGCTTTTTTATTTGTTATATCTGTCTCAATATTCTTAAACGGTAAATTCTTTTCTAATTGGTTGGCAATCTTTTCTCCATATTCACCTGCATCATCATTGACAATAGCAATTGGCAATTTGTCCACATTTCCTGGAATGGCTGAATAACCAGATAAAAAAATGCCTAGCATTGCGATAGCATAGAAAATTCCCATAAAAATAGCAGCTATTGCACCTTTTGTTTTTAAGAATTGAGTAAATTTCATATATTTGTATCCTTTCTTCACTTACTATTTGTTTTTACATTAAATGAAGTGCCTAAATTAAAACACTTAATTTTAAGTACTTTAATTAAAGTACTTTGTTCAAAGTGCTAATTCAGTTTATGCCATTCTTTTTATAAAGTCAATGAGAATTCATAAACAAAAATAACTCCTTAGAAATTAATCTAAGGAGTTTCTACCCATTTATTGAGTTAAGCTGCTGCGTTAGGTTAAGTACATTTCTTCACAATTTTTATTGTGGCATAAATATCTATCCAATAAAAAATCATCACTTAACTAAGAATTCTCTAGGGGGAAGATGATTTTAATCAATCTTTATTTCAGAAGCGGATCATCGGACGCCTCCAGGAGAGCACCCAGTCGGAACGGGAATCAATCCAAGTTATGGTGATGAAATATTGAGATATAGTTGACTGCAATTTTGTACAAATGAAAAAACTACACATCAATTAGTTATTGTACAAATTTTGTGTAGTTCAAGCTTTTGAAAAGAGGCTGTTATGAAATTGAGTCATTGATGATGTTAATAAAAGTATTAAAGGTCGAAGAGGTATTTTGTTCATTTTTTCTTGTGCAAAGATAAATAGGGCGCTGAATATCGATGTCTTTAATAAAAACTCGCGCTATTTGCTGTCGTTGAATAAAGCTAGAAGCAGCTATAGATGGAGCTAGCATCGTACCATATCCAGCGGCAATGGCGTGAATGGATTCATTGATGCCGTCCAGTTGTAGCCCTACTCTTGGTGGTGGGATTTTATGAACCTTACATAAAGCGTTTAAATATTCTTTCGTAGAGCTACCATCTTCTCGTGAAACAAATGGCTGCTGCATTAATTCCGCTAATGTCACTTTCTGTTCTGCCAGGGGATGACCATTTGGAACGATAAACCAATAATCTAGATTCATGAGAAATTGATAATTAATATCTGGATGATGACCATCCTCTTTTACGATAAAAGCCATATCAGCCTTATAGTGAAGTAATTCTTCAATAACCTGCTGGGAATTAGCAGTTTTTATGTGGATATTAGTTGTCGGATAGGCTTGTTTATATTTTGCGAGCCATTTTGGTAATAAAAAATGGGATGGAACATGGGTAGAAGCAATTTGTAATTCTTCATTACCTGTGTTTTTTAATTGCACTAGTTTGTTTTCGATATCCAATTCTAAATCAAATAATCGCTGAGCCTGTTTAAATAAAAATTCGCCATTTTGTGTTAAAGTAATTCCTCTACCTTTTGATTCTAAAAGAGTTAAGTCTAGTTCTCTTTCTAAATTTCTAATTTGAATGGTAACGGCAGGTTGACTAATCATGAGAGCTTGCGCTGCCTTAGAAACACTATTGAGCTCAGCTACTTTTGTGAATAATCTAAGAGCATGTAAATTCATTTATGTATCCCACCTCTTATAAATATTTTTTATCCTTTTATATAAATTATATATTAGATTTATTAATTTTCACTCTGTATCCTTTTAATTACAAAAAGTTTTTAGGGGGTGGGGACATGATGAATCGACAGCACATCGGAATTTTATTTGGTGGAGTGCTATTACTTGTAGTGGCAATGGGGATTAGCCGCTTTGCATTCACACCAATTTTGCCGTTTATGCGTCATGATGTCGGGTTTTCGTTTGAAGTTGCAGGATTTTTGGCATCGAGTAATTATATTGGCTATTTCATTGGCGCTTTGTGGGCAGGATTTATCAATCGCCAGAAGAAGAACTTTTTATTGTTAAGTGTTGTCTTGAATGTCCTTTCTGTTGTTCTTATGGGAATCATTGAAATATATAGTGTTTGGCTTGCACTTCGTCTGATTGCGGGCATTACAGGGGGACTTATTTTTGTATTAACATCAAGTATTATAATGGATTACTTAGCAAAGCATTCACTTACAAAATGGTCTGGCTATTTATTTGGGGGTATCGGATTAGGAATTGCTATTTCAGGTTTATTAGTCCCTGCAATTGAAGCACGTTTTGCTTGGCAAGGTACATGGATCGGCTTAGGGATTTTATCTGCTGTGTTTTTAGTGATGACATATATACTTTGGAGAGGTTTGCATGTACAGGATAGTGTGAAAACCGCTAAATCCTCAGATGCAAAAATGACAAAGGGCTTTATGCCATGGTTGATCGTCGCATATGGCTTTGAGGGGTTAGGCTATATTATCACTGGTACTTTTTTAGTGGATATCATTCATAATATTCCCTCACTGCAAGCATACTCTTCGTATAGCTGGGTCATTGTAGGGGTAGCGGCCATACCATCAGCACCAGTTTGGACAGTGTTATTAGAAAAGTTTTCAGCAATTAAAATTTTGTTTGTGGCATACATATTGCAAGTATTCGGCATCTTGTTACCAGTATTTTCACAAACAGTATGGAGCGTATTATTATCGTCATTTTTATTTGGCTTAACATTTGTAGGAATTGTAACGTTAACAACCTCCTATGCACGTCAGCTATTCCCAACACAAAGCGGTCCAGTCGTATCATTGTTAACAACGTTTTATGCATTTGGACAAATTATCGGACCAATCATCGCGGGTCAGCTTGTGGCGGTATATAGTAGCTACAAGGCGGCGCTTGTATTTGCAGGAGTCATTGTATTCTTTGCATTGATTGTCATGGTATTTGGAAGATGGATCACTGTTAAACAACAGGCCACTTTAGACAATGCTTTACCTATCAAAACGCAATCTAGCCCTTAAATAAGAAAAGCCAGAAATTCGATTGGGAATTTCTGGATTATGTTTTTACTTAAAGATGGCGTGCCTCAATCTAAATGATATAAAAAAATAAAATATAAGTCTATATCTTTTTGAGGGTATATGAAAAAATAGTAATGTGCACAAGGGACGTAACGTTACGATTCTATACAGAGATGAGGGAATTGTATGGCAAGAACAGTACCGACAGAAGAGGCGATTAAACGCTGGGATCAACATGCAGAAAGATTTACAGCAAACTACGATGAACATGGTGGCATACACCGTGAAGTATTATTAAATCCAGCCATTTTTTCATTATTAGAAGAGATGAAAGGAAAAAGACTACTAGATGCAGGGTGCGGAGAAGGCTATTTAAGTAGAATACTTGCTCAAAAAGGGGCTATTGTCACAGCAGTTGATTATTCAGAAAAGATGCTAGAAATTGCTAGAGAAAGAACACATGAGGAAGTTCCGATACAATATAAACATGGAAATTGCGAAGAACTAGATTTTTTAGCAGATGAACAGTTCGATTGTATTGTTTCTAATATGGTCCTTCAAGATTTAGAAGATTATAAGGCGGCTTTGAGTGAAATGTATCGTCTTTTAAAACCTAATAGTACATTCATCTTTTCAATTCTTCACCCTTGCTTTGTTACACCTAATAGTGGATGGCTAAGAAATGAACAACTAGACCAACAGTATTGGAAGGTGCAACGTTATTTTTATGAAGGGGTATATGAACAGCTAGATTCTGATGAAAAAATCGTGCTTTACCATCGAACATTAACGAGCTATATGAAAGCAATTATTCAAGTAGGATTTTCTATAGAGGACGTTATCGAACCGATGCCTTCAAAAGAGATGCTGACAAAGTATCCTCGATTCGAGGAAGATTTGCATTGTGCAGATTTCATAGTCTTCAAATTAAGAAAATAAGGAGGGGAAACATGTGCGCATATATCATGTCAGTGAGGAAAGTGATATTACAGTTTTTCATCCACGATTACCGGATCGACTAGATTTAAATCCAGAAAAAGGCCTAGTATGGGCAATCAACGATATATGCTTACCTAATTTTTTAACACCAAGAAATTGTCCACGAGTTTGCTACCATATTGGTGCCGATACAACCGAACAGGATAAACAAGACTATATAACATCAGCATCATGTGGACATGTCGTCGTAATTGAAAGCAAGTGGTTTGAGACGATGAAAAATACGAAACTCTACTTATATGAGTTTGATATCCAAGGGTTTACACTACAGGATCAAAATGCTGGTTATTATACAAGTGAAACAACGCAATATCCTATTGCTAAATTTGAAGTAGCAAATTTATATGAGGAACTGTTTAAACGTAATGTTGAATTACGAGTAGTCGATAGCTTGTGGAACATCTATGATGAAATTCAAAAAACAACATTGAATTGGTCGATGTGCAGAATGCGATTTGCGCAACCAAAAAAATAATTAGCCAAGCCCCGCAAACGATACTGTTACGTTTACGGGGCTTGTAATATTTAGACAGTAAGTACTAATGGGGTACTCTTAACATCAATTAATTTATTATCTTTATATGTAAATATGTATTCATAGTTGGCTGTTTCATCCAGCATTTTCGGTAAATAATATTTTAAATCTGCTATACCTACATTTTTAGGATGGAAAATCCATGATAGATCTTTCCAATCTAAAATGCCTTCTGCAACTTTAATCGGTGTCACATAATGATAGGATTCTGGTAATTCAGCAATAAAAGCATACATACAGCCAAAGTCGGTCGATCCATCGGTCCATGTTATTTTCCCTTTGTATTTAATATCCTGCAGTACAATGCCTGTTTCTTCCTTAATTTCTCTTAATGCTCCAACCAGTGGAGTTTCATCTTTCTCAATCTTTCCTCCTACACCATTCCAAGCCCCCATCCATTCTGGGAAATCCCTATTTAGCAATAATATTTGGTCACCCTTCTTAAGAAAACAAATTGTAAATTCAACCAAGTCTTTTCCTCCTTTATAAAGATAGAATTCGTTCATAAATGAAATTAGATAATAAAATAGTAGCACAAATCAGTGAAATGGTTGTCCTACAAATAATAAAAAATGGAGTTAATAAATCATTATTACTCATTAAAAAGAGAATAGAGTAGGTCATGGAAGTAATTTAAGTCATAGAAGGGCTGTTGACGGAATTTTCAAATGAGCTATAGTTGTGATTATACGAAATGGATAAAAATGAGGTGCGCATATGATTTTAATAAGCTCCTGCTTAGCAGGGTTAAAGGTACGTTATAACGGAACAGATAGTTTAGATGAAAGAATTCAACAGCTTGTGTTAGAAAATAAGGCGGTAACTGTATGTCCTGAATTTATGGGAGGTTTTTCGACGCCTCGTGAGCCTGCTGAAATCGTTGGTGGAGATGGCGGAGACGTTCTTGATGGAAAAGCGCGAGTGTTTGAAAAATCGGGCCGTGATGTTACGGAGCTTTATATAAAGGGCGCATATGCAACATTACAGAAAGCACTCGAGCTAAGTGCGACTACGGTAATTTTAAAAGAATATAGTCCATCCTGTGGCAGTGCATTGATTTACAATGGGGATTTCAGTGGTACAAAATTAGTTGGAGTAGGCGTAACAACTGCATTGCTAAGAAGAAATAATATTGCTGTCTTTTCTGAAGAAGATTTTTCGGATTTATTAATGGAAATTTGATAGGGAAATATGTGTTTGCCTTAAAATATTATACTGAATAATGTTAACTATATAGGATCGCCCCCACTACCTAAGTAGATTGGGGGCATTTTTTAGTCAACAAGCAAAATTCGTGGTGAAGTTTTGGCGATTATTTTCGTTGATAACCAACAACCAAAACAAGCGGCCAAAATACTTAAAAGAGATAATCCAATACTAACTGGCCAGTTTATCGCAAGGGGGAGTTCAAGTATGCCGTATTCTAAAAGAATACTTTGTAAAGCTACGGGTATTACTTTAATACCGATAAAAATCCCAAATATAGTCCCTAGTGATGAAAGAAACAGAATTCCTGATGTAATCGACCATCTAATAGTATTTGAGGTCATACCAATAGATTTAAAAATTCCGTAAGTTCCGCTTTCTTTTCTTACATTTATTCTAGAAACACTAAAAATAATGATGAATGTTACAGTGATAAATAAAATTCCGATAACAGATAATGGGATTATTAAAACAGCGACCACTACTTTAAAGACATTATCTAATGATGTTTGTTGTGTTTCAGCTGAGACAGAGCTTTTAAAATTATTGTTTAAATCATCAACGATTTGATCTGATAATGTCTCATCTACCAAATTGATCATACTTTGTTTTGAAGCAGAATAGGTAGCATTATAAACTTTGATAACATCAGCGGTAATTCTCGCTGAATTAGACATATTTGCTATCGATTGATAGATACCGGTAACAATCAAATGATGCTGCTTGCCTTCGATATAGACTTCCACGATGTCCCCTAGATTTTTGTGTAAAGCCTTCGCGACATTAAGGCCAATGGCTATTTCATTTTTATTTACAGGATTACGGCCAGAAATTGTCTCGTATCCAGCAGCATCAAAACTACCTTCAAGAGTATCGACTTTAATATTTAACGGTTGATTTGGTTCATTAGGGAGAACCCCTGTAAATTGATCTAGCCAAGCGTGATTTTTAATGCGTTCATCTGAGCGTAAAAATTGTTCAAACTGTTGTTTTGAAAATGTTGCTTCATTAGAAACCGTTACTACAACATGTGATGAATCGTAGCCAAATGCTGGTGTGTTTTGCTTGATGGAAATAAAGCTATTAAGCATGACTGCACTAAACACTAAAATAGCAGAAGTAATGGCTGTAAGAACAATAATAAGAATGGAACTTTTCATATTTTTGGTGATGTTTTTAATGCCAATTTGCAAATTAACAAAATTAGAAAGGCGATTAGAGTTATTTAAACGACGATTCAATTTACTGTTTGCAAATTCTGACATACCGTATTTAATTGCCTGTACTGGTTCAACGTGGCGTGTTTTGTTTGAGTAAATGAACGCAGTAAGGATAACAATGACAAGGATTATGACAGCAAGTAGCATGGTGATTCTAAAATCTTGAATAATCGTTAAATGTTTTCCAGACTTTAAATAAGATAAAGAGCTTTCTATGATCACTCTGGAAAGGATTGTACTGGCTATAAGGCCAGGAATAATCGAGACTACGGATAATAAAGCAAATTGTAAAACATAGGTCGCACTAATTTTTCGAGAAGTAAGTCCGAGAGATTTAATGACACCAATCGTTTTATAGTTAGTTAAAATGGCATCTGAAATACTAAAACCAATAATAAACAATGAAATGAATAACATTGCTACACCAAAAGCGATCATGATAAAGCCGATAATTTTATTAATAATTAAATAAAACGAATAGAGATCCACGTATTCCATTTTTGATTCAAGGTAGGGGCCTTTTAAAAAATTTTCGAATTCTATCCAATAGTTTGCACTTTGCTGATAATCATCAAAGCGAAGAGCCATCATATATTGTTCAGACCCTATCATCGTATCAAATTGTTTATGATAGTCAGAGTCGTTCATCCAAATACGAGCATTATTTGAAAAGGGTCCACCATATGGCAAATCTACAACTATACCAGAAACACTTAATGAAAAAGCTTTTTCGCCGGTGTTAAATTCAATAGCATCTCCAAGTGAAATATTCGAAGTAGAAGCCATCGATGTGGGAATCCAAATCGTTCCCTCAGTAGGATAGTCCTGATTTTCACCCTCTGAAAATAGTAATCGATCAATAGCGAAGGGCGTTTTTGGTGTATTCATCATGAATAAGAGATTTTGCGTTTTTACACCATTCGCTGTGAAGCCAGATAAATTTCTATAAGGAATGAGATTCGAGGCAGTAACTCCTTGTTGCTCTTGCCACCAATTGTTGACAGTGATTGGATTATGAATATCCTTACCCATCGTTAAAATTTGATGAGCCCCATTTGAATCATGATGTATTTTTTCAAAAATATTGTTTGTATTCATAATAATTGTTACAGAGGTAGCTAATAAAAGGGTGGATAGCATAATTAGGATTGCTAATAGTACATTTTGGATTTTTCTTTTCTTAATATGTGCAAAACAAAGAGTAATAACTGCGTGCATTTTTTACTCCTTTCCCGCGACATAAGAAAAGATAATATGTTCACGCTCTTGTATGCTAGCATCATCGTATTGATCGAAGTTTAAAATACCTCCAATTTTTCCATCCTGAATGAAAATAAGCCGATTAGCACGACAGGCAGCTTTTATATCATGTGTAATCATTACTACAGACTGACCCTTTTTGTTTAAATTCGTTAAAATATCTAAGACAGCTACACCTTGATCGTAATTTAAACTACCCGTTGGTTCATCTGCAAACAGAATCTCTGGGTCATTAACTAATGCTCTAGCAATAGCAGCTCTTTGTTGCTGTCCACCAGAGGTTTGCGAAGGTAAACGATTTCGTTGTTCTTCAAGTCCCATTTTATTTAATAGCATCTCCGCTTTTTTTATCACATCTTTTTTAGGATGTTTTGCAATATATCCTGGGAGGGTGATGTTTTCTAGCAATGTCATATCCGGGACGAGATTACTACTTTGATAGACATATCCAATTTTTTTAGAGCGAAATGTAGCTAACTGCTGTTCGGTAAATGTATCTAGCCTTTCTCCATGAAAATAAACTTCACCAGTCGTAATGGAATCAAGACCACTTAAAAGATAAAGCAGTGTCGATTTACCCGAACCGGAGTTTCCCATAATGACTGTAAAATCTCCTTTATATATTTCAATATTAATATTTTTTATTGCATGAAATTGCTCACTCCCTGTGGAATATGTCTTACATAGATTTTGAGCTCGAATAAGTACCTCTTTATCCACGAGAATACCTCCTTCAAATGTATTTCTTTTAGTGTAAGGGGGAATTATTATAAGGTCCTTATTAAATTATTAATAAATTCTTACAAAATATTTGTAGATTTGAAAATTGTATTTTATCCCGCATTAACAGCCCGTAAAAGCTGATTGATGGAGATCTAATAATCAGTAGGCGATGAAGAAACCCCCACTGAATAAAGTTTCTCAGAAAAAATAAGCTTTGGATATAAGATGATGTCCAAAGCTCTTTCATAAAATTATTTAAATAATAGGAAGAGTTAATGTAAATGTTGTTCCTACATTTTGCTTACTTTTAAATGAAATGGAACCATTGTGAGCTTCCATAATATGCTTACAAATAGATAATCCGAGTCCGGCTCCTTCATTTTTTACAGCAGTCTCACCTGTAGTTTGAATACCTCTGAAATAGCGTTCAAAAATAAACGGCATGTCTTGAGGCAATATTCCATTACCATTATCTATTACGTTAATGCATAATAATTTGTTTTCGATATTGATGGAAACAGTTATAGAATCACCTTTAGTAGTATGCTTTAGTGCGTTGGTAATAAGGTTTGAAAGTACCTGCTCTAGTCGATGCTCATCTACTTGAATAAGTACATTAGGGATAGACTCTGGCTCTATAAAATGAATGCCGGTCGTTTGGACATAATGACGAATGGGATGCAAAATATTCGTAAAGACATCTTTGCTATATTGCTCTGTTAAGTTAACCGGGATATGTCCAAGCTCCTTCAAAGTGTGAATAAATAAATCATCAATTAACCTGGACATTTTTTCAGTATTTGTCTGCATAGTTTGTATATACGACATAAGTGAATCCATGTCAGGACAAATTCCTTCAGAAATAGCATCTAAATAAGCTTTTATTGTTGTTAGAGGTGTTCTTACTTCATGAGAAATACTAGATATAAGCTTTTTTTGGTTTTGTTCTTGTTCATCTCGTTGAATAGTAAGGTTTTTTATTTCCAGGCGCATTTGATCAAACACTGCATACAATTCACCGATTTCATCTGCCTGCGAATATACGGTTTTCTGTTCATAATTACCTTTGATAATTTCCTCGGAATTTTTTTTCAAATGATTTAAAGGAAGTAAGATTTTCTTTTTAGACTTCCGTACAATGTACAAGGCAAGTAATATAATTAAAATACATAAGAAACCACTGATGAATAAAATAACAAAATTGCTAGCGTTAGGCTTTTTAACTGGTAAGATTTCATCTTGATCAATGGTGAAAATAGCGTTCCCTAGTTGTTCATGCGTCTCACTAATTATAGGAAAGGCAATTTTTATGATCCCTGGTTGTAGTTGAGACGTAAATAAATCATAATGTAAATCCTCTTCTAAGTTAATAAACTGTGAAATATCTCCTTCGATTGAATTAAAAATAATTTTTCCATCTAATTGAACAACTGTAATATCTATTCCTTCGCTATTGCTCATTTCTTGGAGGGAAATGCTTAAATTTGAATTCTGTTCAATACTTGTATAATGGTCTTCTATGTACAATAATAGTTCATTTACTTTTAAACGAATTTGATTGATCATGTATTCATTTTGAGGTTCCTCATGGCGATTAAAATTTGTGAAAAATAATGTGAGGATACAAATAAACAACAATAAAACACAGACTAGTATCGACCATAACCATTTCTTCATCCAATTTTTTAAGTACATCTTGTTCTCCTACAAATGGTTTTGAGTACTAAATTTATAGCCAACGCCCCAAACGGTTTGAATATAAACAGGACAAGATGGATTGATTTCAACTTTTTCGCGTAGACGTCTGATGTAAACGGTTATCGTATTTTCATCGCCATATGTCTCATAGCCCCAAATAGCATCGAGTAACTGATTTTTAGAGAAAACCTGATTACGATTTTTCATTAGAAAAAATAGTAAATCAAATTCTTTAGCTGATAGAGGAACGTGCTTTTTATGACGTGAAAAAGTATATTCATTTTTATTGATTTCCATATGATCGATTTGAATCATATCCACATGGCTTGCATTGTCCTGCAGCCATCTATCCTGTTTTCGTAAATGGGCATTTATTCTTGCCACAAGCTCACTTAAAGAAAATGGCTTTGTCATATAATCATCTGCACCGAACCCCAAGCCAAGAACTTTATCGGTGTCACTGTTACGGGCACTTAAAATTAGTATAGCAACATTACTATTTTCACGAATTTGACGACATAATTCGATACCATCGCAATCCGGGAGAGAAAGGTCAAGAATAATGAAGTCAGGATAGGTTACCTTCATATATTGGATTGCCTCATGACCAGTATTAACGATATGAGGATCGAAATGGTTGACGCTTAAGTAGTCCTTCATGATAGTTGCAATAGCACTTTCATCTTCTATAATTAGCACCTTGGATTTTTTAACCATAAGAATTCTCCTTCGTTAGAAATTTACTTCCTTTTTCGATTTGATAGGAGGAAGAACAACAAGATGACGAAGCTTGCATAGATGAATATCCAGGCAAATTGCCAATAAAAACTGTTCGGTATTGACTTTATAGAATCTTCTGAACTCATTATTTCCAGTGAAAAACGGACAGGTGGAAGCAGCCAAATTACTCCCTTGATCTGCAAAATTGTCTCTTTTAAAGTAGCGATAACGACAGAGACAATTAAAATGGCAAGTACACCCCACCAAGTATTTTGCTTGTTTTTAACGAGTTCTCTCGTAAAAATAGCTGAAAGTGCGATAGCTAGTACAGCTAAACTAAAATGAGAGAGAAATCCTAGTAATTGATGTATAAATCTTGGCTTTTCTCCAAAGGCGCCAATTAGAGTAGGGTAGATCACTGATACAAAGCTTAAGAATAAACCAATGAGTACACAAATTATAAAAATTCCTAAATTATATTGTGTGCGACTTTTGGCATGAAGTGTTGTTATTACTTTTTGTCCTTCGTCTTCTGCGTGAAATAGTGTCACTGTAAACCATCCCATTAGAAAAAAGAGAATAATAGCTGTAAACGAATAGCTATTTAATATAGGATTTGGGATAAAGGTATAGTTGACAACAAGACATAAAATGAAAATTGAAAAGGGTGGGACATATTTATAGGTCCTTAAATAATTGATAAATTGATAGCGCAATAAACTTGTCATGTCAGCGTCTTTTCCTCCTTAAAAATGGGTATAAAATTGTTCCTCCTTCTGATTGAATGGGATTAATTGTTTAATAGAGGCTTTTTGGTGCAGGAGATCCAATAATACTTGATCTGTATCTTCGGTCTTAATAACGGCAATTACCTTATGACAACCATTATTTAAAAGGGATTGTTGTTGAATTTCAAGAAAAGGTAATAGGTTATCCAATAATTTATCACTTGATATTTCAAAAATTAATTTATTTTTCGGTATTTCATTTTTATTTAATGGATCCGCTTGAATGACCTTATTATTTTGAATAACGAGAACTGTATCAACAAGATGTTGGAGTAATTTTGTCTCGTGACATGTTAAAACGATACTTAACCCTTTGTCCTTTAAAATAGAGAGAGTTTCTTCTAAATCACTTTGGGCCTTAGGATCGAGTCCTGATAACGGTTCATCTAAGATAAGTAGATCTGTGTCTTCAAGCATTGCCTGCATAATCATAACCTTTTGCTTCATACCCTTAGAAAAATTAACAATACGAATGTTCCGAGCTTCCTGTAAATGAAATAATTTGAGTAACTCATTCATTTTTTGCTGTAGTTGTTTTTTTGCCATGCCTCGAATACTGCCCATATGATAAAGATATTCTTCAGGCGTAAACAAAATATGTGAAGGGGTCACTTCTGGCACATAGCCAATTTTTAAAGATTGTCGATGTTTCACGATAGAACCGCTGTCAGCATCGACTAATTCCGCAATAATTTTTAGAAGGGTACTCTTACCAGACCCATTCTTTCCTACTAGGGCTATAATTTGATTGGCACAAATAGAAAATGTAGCATTCTCTATAATTTTCTTACCTCTATACTGTTTAGAGATGTTCTGTATTTCCATAATCGTATTCATCTTTACACACCTTTATTTTTAGGCTTTTTTTATGGTAAGTCATGTTCGTTTCTATAACTTACGATGTACAATGTTTAACTTATTTCAGCGGGTGTCCAAACACCCGCTGAAATAGAGGAACTCAGTCTAAGAACGCCACGTCCTGTGGCAACGACTGAGTGGCCAACTTCGTTTTGGCCTAAAGCCTCCGGCGGATGTCACGGAATCGGAAAGGAGTTAATAAAGGATGTTAGCCTAAAATCATCGCATCCATGCGATAACGGCTAACTGACCTGCATCGTGCAGGCCTAAGCACAAAGCCGATTCCGGACGCAATTATGCCAAGGCATAATTGATCCATTAACTGTAAATTTAGTATAGATGAATATTAGTTCTTTTGCTAATAGAAAGTTGGTGTAATTTTCTATTTTTGGGTAGTTTGTGATCTGTCAGCATAATGTGGGGGTGATTTCCGTTCCGGCTGGGCGCTTTCCTGGGGGCATCCGATGAGCCGCTTTTGTTGTTGCTGTCGCTTCGCTTTCGCACAGACAAAACCCAGTTGCTGCCGCTACGTTAGCACTACGCTTTCGCACAGAAAACATCCGCTGCGCTGCAGGATCTCATCTGTGACGCTAATCCCCAAGGAGTCGCCGTGCCTCCACTCCAATCAACTTATATAATGGCTATGTAAAAGGTTCTGCCTAATTTTTGAGCAGAATCCCTATGTTTTAACATTAATTAATTAAACTAAAATTTAACTCGATGCGAAAATAAAGGGAATAATTTAGTGGAAATACCAATAGGGGGATAATATTTCTTGCTTGTTTATTTTTAATAAATTATATTTTACTGTGTTACAATTAAGAGCGTAAATACCAGATTATTAAGATGAATAAGTTCTAATTGATTGAAATTATTTTATTCTTAATATTGAACGGAGTGAAATCTATGCAACGATTTCTAAATGATTTGTTAGGAGCAATAAAAGATAATTTAAAACTTATTGGTTATTTTTTTCTGGGTGTATTTTCAGTAGGAGCTTTCTTGTATGCTGTTACTTTTGTTATAAAATTAATAATTGGAGATTCTTTTTAAAATTAAATAACCCCTAGATAAAAAAATCTAGGGGTTAAGTATGAGTTAATATAATTTCAAGAATCCGAATTAAATTAGCTCAAAATAAATGGCCAAAACGTCGTTATAGTAAACTGTATAAACGTCAATTCCGCTACTTCTGTATTTAGAGGTAGTTTTTTTGTACCAATACTCTTTGATTATAATGATCGATATTTTTTTAGACTTACAATATTTAATGTAATAAATACAAGAGCGAAGCAAGCAAGAACCGCTAAGTCAGCTAGAATTTCGCTAAAGGAATAGCCCTTATACATAACCCCGTTCAATGCGTCAGCGGCATAGTATAGTGGCATAATACGCCCAATATTTTGCAGCCACTCCGCCATATTATCAAGTGGGAAAATACCTGAAAAGAAAATTTGCGGTACAATGACTAGCGGGATAAATTGCATCATTTGAAACTCTGAAGCAGCAAAACTTGATAACAGAGCTCCTAATGATAATGAAACAAGTGCAACGATAATATTGATTAGTAGCACAAGCCAAATGGAGCCAACGTGTACGATATCAAGGACATAAACCCCGAATAGAACAATAATAGTCGTTTGAATAAAAGCAAATAATCCATATCCAATTATATAGCCAGCAACAATTTCAGAACGTTTAATCGGTGTCGCTAGTAAGCGCTCCAATGTCCCTGAAGTTCGTTCTTTTAACAACGCTATACCTGTAATTAAAAAGACGAAAAAGAAAACAAAGAAGCCTGTCAACATCGGGCTAAAAATATCAAAAATAGCGGTATTTTCATCGCCATATACATACTCAGTCTTCAACTTCATCATTGCAGATTGTTCTGGCTGCAAAACTTGAGAAAGCTTCATCTTTAAAGCCTTGGTTGTAGACGGATCATTATTTAATAATGTGAGCTTCAATTGAGTTTGATGAAAAGCTAACCAGCCATCATATTTTTCTTCTTTTAAACTGTCAATCGTAAAATCATTTTTTTCGATAACTTGAAAATCGGCCTCTTCAAGCTTTTCAATTATTGATGCAGGACCATTTGATACGACTAGTGTCATTTCAGGTTCGTTACTATTAAAAACAAAATACATTAACGAAAGCACAAGAAGAGGTGCAAAAAATAATAAGGCAAGTGTACGTTTATCGCGGATCATTTGCTGCATAATTCTTGTAACAATTGCGCCGATTCTCATAGTGCTTCGCCTCCAGCCTTTAAAAACACTTCATCAAAGTCTTTTGCCTGATAATGAGCTTTCAAATCATGTGGTGTTCCATGCGCAATGATATGACCATCGCGCAGCATAGCCAACTGATCACAGCGCTCAGCTTCATCCATTGCATGTGTCGTTACTAAAATTGTTTTATGCTCATCGTTTTTTAAACGAATTAACTCCTGCCAAATTTCTTTTTTCAATACGGGATCAATACCAACCGTTGGCTCATCTAAAATCAACAACTTTGGATTTTGGATAAGGGCAATTGCAAGGGATAATCTTCGTTTCATTCCGCCAGAATAATTTAACACCTTAATATTTAAATCTTCCGTTAAATGAACAAGGTTTGCAGCATAATTTACACGCTCCGCACGTTCTTTTTTTGATAATCGATAAAGCTTAGCAAAAAATTGAAGATTCTCCTCACCAGTTAAATCCAAATACAGCGCATCAGATTGTGCCATATAGCCGATATCCGTCAGTAATTGCTTATGAGGGACAGTATAATTTAACACTTGAATACTACCATTATCGGGCTTGATCATTCCCATAATCATTTTAATTAACGTCGTTTTCCCACAGCCTGAAGGACCAAGTAAGCCAATAAGCTGTCCCTTTGGAATTTCTAAGGAAAGCGGGGCAATTACTTGTTTTTGATGAAACTTTTTTTCTATGGAGTTTAATGAAATTGCATTGTTTCCCATATATCCATCTCTCCTTTACTAAACACAGTGTTGATACCTGAAATTTTAAGGCAGTGTATGGGGAATTACAATAAACAGATAACTAAAAAGTGTTCAGTGATTCTGGATTTTAACATTTTCGAGCTAGATGAAATCAGACTGCCTTAGTCGTTGAAAATAGTAGTTATTAATCATCTAATTCAATGGAAAATTTTTCGCGTTTTTTAACCATTAAGGATGTATATTCTTCATGCTACAGTACTACTTTAGATACCTTTTTAATTTTTTTTAAAATAACTATTTTACTAAATTAGATTGATGGAAATAAATAAAGAAGAAAGCCGATAAATAAGGTAACTGTAATTACAAACACTTTTTGACCTTGTTGTGATCATTAGGTAACCATATAACTTCTTTCAGCAGGTGTCCAAACACCCGCTGAAAGAAGTTATAGCCTTCGGCGGATGTCACGGAATCGGAAAGGAGTGCTTAAAGGATGTTAGCCTAAAATCATCGCATCCATGCGATAACGGTTAACTGACCTGCATCCTGCAGGCCTAAGCACAAAGCCGATTCCAGACGCAATTATGCCGAGGCATAATTGATCAACATCGCTAAATACTAATCGGAATAAAGTGATAATACAATGGGGGTTCTAAATGTCTATTCACGATATTATGAATTTTGAAACAAAACGAGCTATAAAAAATGCATTACTTATACAAATAGAGGAAGTAGGTTTTGAACGAGTAACAGTAAAAAACCTTGCTATTACTGCAAATATTAATCGAGGAACTTTTTATTTACATTATAAGGATAAATATGAAGTGATGGAAGATTTGCAGCAGGAATTATTAAATGAACTAGAAGGCTATGTAAAAAACGTTCAACCACTAGAAGCCTTTCACACGATAAAAATAGGCCAACTTTATCAACCATTTATAGCAGTGTTTAAATATATTAAAGAGCATGCAACAGCCTTTCGCGTTATTTTAGGGGAGCAGGGGAGCCCCGCCTTTAGTAAGAGGATGAAGAAAGTTTTTAGTAATCATATATTGGACAGAATCTCTGTTATTCAGGAAGAAGGACTTGATCCAGAGTTTCAACAATATTTTGAGGCTTTTTTAACTTCTGCGATTTTAGGAGTTATTCAAGAGTGGCTAGACAGTGGAGATGAGGAGTTAAACGTGGAGGAGTTAGCAATGATTCATTTTCGGTTATTGCGCTTCCTTGGTAATTTGGCATCTTTGCAGCAATGAGTTTTTATATTTCTAGGTCTAAGAATCTGCTTGCCAGAGAAAGCAAGCAGATTCTAATGTTTAGCTTTATAAATACAAATCACGTTTAACAAAAACACGAATAGCCAGCATATAACAAAGCATCCCAATTAAAAACAATGCTCCAAGCATCCAAATAGACGAGCTATTTTGAGTCATTAATTTTTCAGGTGCAAACAATGAGTAAATCGTGAAGTACTTAAGCTTTCCTAAAGCACCACCCATATTACTAAGCGCCTGAATTAAATAAAATAGAATAGGAATTCCTGTACTATACGCATAAGAGGTTCTTAAATCCTTGCTACTGCAGGATACAAAAAAGCAATAGCCACTAATGGCAAAGTGTAAGAAAAAAAGACCAATATTTAAAGTCAAAAAAGCACTTATATTCAATTCATTTGGAAATAGAATCTCTGAAAATAAAACTGCAGCCAAAGTTGTTATAGAGAGCAGTATAAAAATGCTAGCAATTAAAAAAAATGCTTGCGTGAAGACAATTTTAAAACGTGTATTCGGTGTCGCAATTAGGTATGCCATGGAACCATTATCGATATAGCCCATAATTAGTTTATTTGCCGACATAATGATGAAAACTAGCGGTAGAATAAGCAATAAAAATCCATACAAATAGGTTGATAGAAATTCAATTAACGTATTACCTATGTTACTCATGCCAAATGCTGACATCAATTCAGGCATTGTTTCGGTAAGCTTATTAAGAGTATTACTCATTTCAGGGTTATACATATAAACAATACTAATGATATAGAGCATTAATACAGCGAGTATAATACTAAAAAGTTTAACAGTAGCTAGCACCTCATGTTTTAGCAAAGTAAAGTTCATGATTCTTTACCTCCTCTTTCGTAGTAATGCATGAATATATCTTCAAGTGATTGTGAAATTATATTGAGGTCATTAATTTTATAGTCTGCTAATATATGAAGTAATGTTTGGACATTACCCTGAACTTTTATAATGGCTTGTGTTGGCCCAGTCTGTTCAATTTTAAGTTGTTCTCCTAAGAAACGAGAGAGCTCTTGTTCGCTTTGAAATTCAATTAAAAACTTTTTAGATTTTCGCTTTTTTAAGTCAGCAATTGTTTCCGTTGCAACAATTTTACCAGCATTAAGTATCGCTACACGGTCACAAGTTTTTTCAATTTCTTCAATCATATGGGAGGACATGAATATGGTCGTTCCTTTTTCTTTTTCAGCTAAAATAAAATCTATAAACTTTGTTTGGATAAGAGGATCTAATCCACTTGTCGGTTCATCTAGAATGACGATCTCAGGGTTATGCATAAATGCGCAAATTAGACCAACTTTTTGCTTCATACCCTTAGACATTTTCTTAATAAGCCCAGTGGCATTTAATTCAAAGTATTCCATAAGTTGATTAGCTCTTGTTAAATCATGTAACCCTCGCATTTGGGCAATAAATTTGATAAATTGTTGTCCAGTCATTTTATCGATAAACGCAATTTCACCAGGTAAATAGCCTACGAATTTTTGAATTTCAGCCGTAGATCGGCGACAATCCAACCCTTTTATGAAACACTGTCCTTCTGTGGGCTGTAAGAAGCCCATTAAATGCCGTATTGTTGTAGATTTTCCAGCCCCATTTGGACCTAAAAATCCAAATACTTCACCTTTTTCGATTTGTAGGTCCACATTCTGTACACTATAAAAATCCCCAAACTTTTTAGTTAAATTATTGACCTCGATCATTGCCATACAATTCACCCCTTTAAGTTGTTGTATAATAATTGCTTTAAAAAATGAAAATAATCATCTGCTTCTTCCATACATTGTTCTAACAGTTGGTTAAAGGCTTCACTGTTATCTACATTACTCTTTAATTGTTTTTCATATCGATTACTTATTCCATCCGTAACCCATCGAAGGGTATCTATCGCCTTTTTACTATCTATATTTTTATGAAACAAATCGTAATCAATTCCTGCAAACACACTGTCATAGGAACTATTTTGTATAGTCAAATTATATTGATCAAGCTTACTTCTTACTTCTACATTTGTTTCAGCATATGTCTTTTTAAGGAAATCAAAAAAAGTATGGTATTGCTTAATTAACTCCAATTTTATTTTCATGATTTGTTCATAACGTTTAAATATATCAGGTTCTTCCAAATCTAAGCGGCTATTCATTGCATCAATAAAAATCGTTGTAACGTACTCATATAAATAAAGATATAAATTTTTTTTACTACCAAAATAGTGATATAAAATACCTTTTGAAATTTCGGCATCTTTAATGATTTTATTTGTTGAAGCGGTATCGTAATTATTGGTCGAAAATTCTTTAAGTGCAGCGTTGATAATTTTATGTTGTTTTTCAACCTCTAAATTAAGGAATGTTTGATACAAGGTTTTTTCTCCATTCAGTGTATTTTTAACATGATTATATATAAGTTGACCAGGGTGGTCAATTAATAAAATGGGTATTTTTACAAATGAATTAAAAATTATCATGTGGATTTTAAGGTGTATTGTGCTTTGTCACAATTTATGTGTAACAGATAGGTGAGGAGGGGAAGGAACAAATCGTGTTATTTTTCAAAAGTAAGGAGAAATGCAGGAGGAAGCATCAAATCCTGTAGCTGAAGCTAACCGTTTAAAAATAAGGTTAAAAGCGGGAAATGTGAGACTCCGCAGGGATGATAGAAAAGTACGAAGACTAAAATCGTCACTTCTTTTGACGACTCCTTCGTGACCACATCATTTTACTCTGAGGAGGCTCAATATCTTCTCAGCGAATAACTTTTGACTGGTACTCAAGATGAAATGCTTTTAAGTGTTTAAAGAATGGAGAATTGAAAAAAGTTAGATGGTTTCTAAAGGAAAGATATTTATTCTCCATAATAATTATTCAGTGCTACTTCTAAACGTTCCTCTAGGTACTTCGAAATATAGCTCAACACAAATTGCTCCTTTTCCATCTCAATTTGAGAGGAACGAAAAGTTTTTCTGAAAAAGCCGGCCTTATTTTCCACCGCAAATTGCTGTAATGCTTCTGTTCGTAATGTCGACACTATTTCATTTTCAATATGACGCTCACGAATTTTTTGAACAATATCCTTTACGCTACGCTCTTGCAGTTCTGAAATTTGTTTTTGTAGATTTTCATTTTCTAGTTTAAGTTCAGCTGTTTCTTTTTGAATTTCTTCTACTTGAAGATTCGATTCTGAGGATACTAATTGAATGTTTTGTGCAAGAAAATCTTGATTGATTGTTACTTGTAAGGCTCCATGTTCTTCGTTTGGAAGAATATTAAAAAGTCCTGTCTGAATCATTTGCTGAAGAACATTTCCAAGAACATCAACTTTATTCGCTAAATCATCAGTGCCCATAGTTGTTGCAGTTATTTGGTGTTTGATAAGTTGACCGTTGTCATCAATTCCTAGTAAAAGTTTTAAGCCTTTGACACGGTGTACATCTTTTAGTAGTAAAATCATGCGAAGTCTTAAGATGGCAGGAAGGTTCAAACGAATATTGGTGTTTGGGCTATTCGAAGCATTATCAAAAATATACTGTTCGAATGGTTTAATGTAATAACGAAGCATCGCATCCGTTATGTCAAACCAACCTGCGACTTCTGAAATAGAATAATGATCTGATTCTTCAATTTGCGCTAAATATCCGTCATTATAAAGTATTTCTTCTAAAGGCGTATTTTGTATTATGACAAACAATGGGTCATGTTGCACAACTCCGAGTACCATTTCTTTTGCATCATTTAGTTTAAGCATCCTTTCACACCCCACTTTATTTTTCCATGTAACTCTATATAGGTTTCTATTCTACTGGAAGCAATTGTATGACTATTTTGTATAGGAAATAATTATTAGAACCAATTACCTGAAAACCTTTTCTGACTCTTAAGGAAAATTTAATTCTTATAAAGTGAAGAAGTGTTGATGTATTGGGGAGAGGGGTACTAATTTAACGTATTACGCTTTCATTAATTTCTCAAGGTATCTTGCAAAAATGTTGGGTGTTTTCGTAGAAATGAGCTTAAAGGTTTATGCCCATGGTTATGAATTTTTTATTAACTTCTACCTCAAAGCACGTTCTAAAGTGTAATTAGGAAATTTGTCTGGAAATAGGATCTAATTGATTTTCAATATCTCTTAATTTTGAGTGCTTTTTCTTATGCACAAAAGCAAATCGAGTAGCAAAAGGAAAAAAGCGATATAAATTAGGTATAGTAAATCTCCATCCTTTTATGTATATTTGTGGAGGAAGGAGTTTGAGCAATGAAAAAATTACTAATATTGCCACTAACATTATTACTAGCTATTTTGTTAGTAGCATGTAGCCAAAATAAAGAAAGTGATAGTGGTAAGAAAACCGATAGTGCTGACAAAAAAGCAGAAGAAACATCTCAAGACGAGTCAATAAAAGTTGATAAAGGACTTTTAAACGTTGAAGTTACAATACCGGCTTCGTTCTTTGAAGGTCAAGACATCGATGCAGCGATTACTGAAGCGAAAAATGAAGGAGTTAAAGAAGTTATTAAAAATAATGATGGTTCAGTAACATACAAAATGTCTAAATCAGTTCATAAAAAAATGATGAAAGAGCTGGAAGAAAGTGTTTTAGAAACGGTGGAAGAGATTAAAACTAGTGATGATTTTACTTCTATAAAAGATGTAACTTATAACAATTCTTTTACGGAGTTTACGCTTACTGTAAATAAAGAAGAGTTTGAAAACAGTTTTGATGCTATGTCATCAATGGGACTTGCTATAGTGGGAATGTATTATCAACTTTTCGGAGGAACAGATCCAGAGAAGTTTAAAGTTACAGTAATTTTTAAAGATGAATCAAATGGAGATGAAATTAACAAAGTTGTTTATCCTGATGATTTGAATGAAAAAAAATAATAATCGTAGTTCAAAAGATGATTTTAGGAGTTTTTTAAATGCTCAAAAGTTGTCTACTGTTGTTTACGGAACTGTTATTAGTACAAATCCATTAGAGTTTATGTTGACCTAAAATTAATCTTAAGGCAAGAAAATTAACACCTAGTGAATTATAGAAAAAGAAAGTCACTCATTTGAAAAATAATGAGTGACCTTTTTTAATTTTTTAAACTAAAGTTATCAGCTTCAATATATACTACCTGTCCATATATTTTTGGGTACCACAAGTACCAAAAATGCTCCGTACCCCAATCGTACTCCGCATGAGAATACGATGAAATATAAATAAATAAAACTTCCTTTAAATTACTACCTACAAAAGGACATGAAAATATAGATTTAATCATAGTTCGCCTACTATAAATTCAGTTAAATAATGTAAACTCTTAAGAAAAATTTAAGAAATCTCCTCGCAATTCTTTAAGAAATGCTCTTTATAGTAAAAGTATCTAAACATTACTCATGATCGGGGAGAAAATTTATGCAATTAATAACGTTCCTTACTGAATTTATAAAACATCCAAAAACGATAGGTGCGATTTCACCTAGTTCAAAAAAATTAGCAAAAAAAATGGTCGACCAAATTTGTTTTAAAAATGCCCGATGTATTGTTGAACTAGGTCCGGGTACAGGTTCTTTTACGAAAGAATTAATGAAAAGAAAAGAACAGTCAACAAAGTTAATTCTTATTGAAAATAATGAAGTTTTTTGTGAAAAGCTACGTGAACAATTTGAACACGAGCCGAGTATAATCGTAATACATGGATCAGCTGAGAATTTATGCATATACATGTCAGCATTAAAGATTAAAAAAATTGATTATGTCGTATCTGGATTACCTTTTACATCATTGAATCCTGCCATTTCATCACGTATTTTACAAAATGTAAAGGAATGCTTAAAGGACGGAGAATTTATCACATTCCAATATTCACTTGTTAGGAAATCCTTTATCCAAAATTATTTTGAGGATATTTCTCATGAAAAAGTATGGATTAACCTTCCACCTGCCTATGTGCTCAGCTGCAAACTTGGAAATGTGAGGGCTAGTTAATGGGGTTACAAGATCTTTTATCATATATTGAGCAATACGGTTATTTCGCTTTGTTTTTCAGCTTATGGCTAGGAATCGTAGGTATGCCCCTTCCTGATGAGATGATTGTTATGAGTGGTGGATTTTTATCATCGTTAGGAAAAATGAGTGTGTTGAAAGCTTTTGTATTAACATATCTTGGCGCAGTTTCAGGACTTTCCTTAGGATTTATCCTTGGAAAAGTGTTTGGCCATAAAATACTTGATAAATTGGTGAAAAAGAACAAGGCTAAATATTTATTACAGTCAAAAGAACTAATAGACAGGTATGGTCATTTTGCTTTAGTTATAAGCTATTTCATACCAATTGTGAGACATATACTTCCATACTTAGTAGGTATGAATAACATGCCGTTTAAAAAATACGCTTTGTATTACTACACAGCAGGTTTTGTTTGGACATTGATTTACTTTACACTTGGTTTGTTCTTTGGAAAACACATTGAAAATATTTCCGTTCTTGCAACGAAATACGGTATATACTTTGGCGCTTTCGTCAGTATTGCAGGATGTTTTTATTATTTTTATACACGAAAATTAAAGTCGGTATCGTAGAATGTTTTATTATTTTTATATACGAAAAATAAAAAAATAGTTAAAATTAGGAACTGTAATTATTGATAGGAAGTATATTATAGAAATAGGTTGATTGAAGTGGAGACTGGGCGACTCCTTGGGGATCAGCGTCACAGATGAGACCCTGCAGCGAAGCGAAGCGGCTCATCGGACGCCCCCAGGAAAGCGCCCAGTCGGAACGGAAATCAACCCCACGTTATGGTTCAGATTAATATATCTGATATTTTAATATAATTTGAAATTTGGTGGGATTAGATGACTAAAGAAACAATACTGATAGTTGATGATGAAAAAGAGATTAGAAATCTTATTGCCATTTATTTAAAAAATGAAGGCTATGAAGTTCTAGAAGCATGTGATGGAGAAGAGGGCTTGAGTCTTTTAAAAAAGCATAAAGTACATTTAATTGTCCTAGATATTATGATGCCGAACGTGGATGGCATTGAAATGTGTATGAAGGTAAGGGAAATAGCTGAGATGCCAATTATTATGCTGTCAGCAAAGTCTCAGGATATGGATAAAATCGTTGGATTAACATTAGGGGCAGATGATTATGTAACAAAGCCCTTTAACCCATTAGAGCTAATTGCGCGCATAAAATCTCAGCTTCGTAGATATATCAAAATGAATCGTTCAGATATGATGGACGAGAATGAGATAGAGATTGGTGATATGCGAATCAGTACCGACACACATGAAGTAATCGTCAACAATGAAAAGGTAAAGCTTACGCCAAGGGAGTTTTCAATTCTTGAGTTGCTTGCAAGAAATCAAGGCATAGTCATGAGCGCTGAGCAAATTTACGAAAAAGTTTGGAAGGAAGAGGCTATACAGTCTGAAAACACGGTAATGGTACATATACGTAAAATTCGAGAAAGAATTGAGACGAACCCAAGAAATCCTCAATATATTAAAACAGTATGGGGAGTAGGTTATAAAATTGAGAAAGATCATTAAGCCATTCAAATACTTACTAAGCAAATTTCAAATACTTGTAATGAGTGCTATAACAAAAGTTAGGGAAAGCATCAGAATTCAACTTTTAACGACTTTTATTCTTTGTGCATTTCTCGCTTTACTTGTTGCACGAGCTAGTCTGCCATTTTTGGAAAATATCAATGCAACACCTACCATTGACTATAGTGCAGGTATGCAGCAAATAAATTTTCAAGCGCAGCGTGCAGCAGATTTGGCTGTTAGTGAAAATAGTATTGAAGCTTTACAGCAAATGATTGAAGATGAAAATGTAAAGATGGAAATGAAACAGAGTGCGTTGAAAGTGTTAGTTACCGATGAGCGCGGGAAGGTTTTGTATAAAACAAAACAAGCGGAAGAGGAACAAATTGATTTGCATAATAAGATTCGTCATGTAATGGATTTTGCAATCAACAACCCATTCTATAATTATGATACACCGCAAGTCGAGGATTCGAGGCAAGAATTTATTGCCTTTTATCCATTAACGATAGAAGATAAAGATTTATATTTGTTTGTCAGTGGAATTCCAAAAGGTGTAGTTATTACTAAAACAGCAGAGGGTCCTATTCCTGCTTTAATTGGAATTGCTTTTTTTACTTTTTCATTCTTTTATATAACAAAACGAAAAATGAAACAAATTGAGGCGCTGGCGAAGGGGGTAAAGGAAATCGCAAAAGGAGATTTAAGCTATCGAATTGAGAAAAAGGGAATAGATGAAATAGCTTTATTAACAGAGAATGTAAATCATATGGCTGAAGCCATTATGACAAATATAGAGATGGAACGAAGGATTGAAAAACAAAAAAATGAATTAATTACTAATGTCTCGCATGACCTACGAACACCACTTACTTCGATTATGGGCTACTTACGATTGTTAAGAGATGAGAGATACGATACGAAGGAGCAATATGATGAGTATGTAAAGATTGCTTTCTCAAAATCCGAACAGTTAAAAAACCTAATTGATGATTTATTTGAATATACGAAGCTAACGAATGAAAGCATTGTCCTTGGGCAACAAGAGGTATGCATCAATGAACTTCTCGATCAGTTAATTGAGGAGTTGATTCCGCAAGCAGAGGAAAACCATCGTACATTTATTAAAAATTTCTCAGAGGAGCGTATCTTTGCTACAGTGGATTCTGAAAAAATTGTTAGGGTCTTTGATAATTTATTAATGAATGCCATTAAATATAGTACGGGTGACGGTGAGATTTTTGTTTCTCTTGAAAGAAAAGAAAGGTATGTTCATATTTGTGTTGCTAATGAAAGTAATGAATTTACACCCGAAGAGCTAATGAGCTTATTTGAGCGATTTTATAAAAAAGATCAATCCAGAACTAGTGTAACGGAAGGTTCAGGACTTGGACTTGCTATTGCTAAAAGCATTGTAGAACTACATGATGGTAAAATTGACGCGAAGTATAAGGAAGGAATATTGCAGTTTATCATCGAACTACCTGCTACAGTTTAACTTCTTTCAGCGGGTGTCCAAACATCAGCTGAAATAGAGGAACTCAGTCTAAGAACGCTACGTCCTGTGGCAACGACTGAGTGACCAACTTCGTGCTGTTGTTGCTGACGCTTCGCTTTCGCGCAAATAACATTTGTTGGCCTAAAGCCTCCGGACGCAATTATGCCGAGGCATAATTGATTAATAGGAAGGTAGCATTAGAGCAATGCTACCTTTTTTATGGGCGAATTAGTTGCTCAATAGTGAGAATATGATTGGCATTAGAGTGGGGGAGAATCTTTTGTAAGTGCATTAAAACATTTCTGTCCTTAATAATAATTTGAATTTCTGTATAGCTATATTGTTGTTGGACTTCTTGAACATATTCTATTATTTTCAATAAATGAAGTGGTTCTTTCATTTCTACTTCTACAAAAAAAGGTAGTGATAATTGATGTAAACTTAAGCAACCACGATGAATCCAAATCGCTTCATTGTCGTAATAACGGATAGGTAATTGCCGATTACTTGCGATAAATAAGTCCATTTATTTCTCCTTTTTTATATCATCATATTAAAAGCGATGGAAAGAACCATCAAAGTGAAGGAAAGAATCCTCGAAATTATGGATAGAATCCTCAAAATTATGGATAGAACTATCAATATGATAGATAGCCCCGCCTCAAAGTGACGGATAGAATCGTCAAAAAGATGGATAGAACCGTCAAAATGATGGATAGAACTATCAAAATGATGGATGGCCTCGCCTCAAAGTGTGGATAGACCCATCAAAATGATGGATAGCCTCTGCCTCTAAACAACGGATAGACACCTCAAATCGACGGATATTTGTATGCATCAATCGTCTCTAGAAAATATTTTAGTGCAGGTGATTGTACTTCGTCATTGCGATAAATAAACCAGGTCGGGATTTGAGCCTGCTTTGTTGCTAGTATGTGCAGCGACAGTGACTGTGTATCCATATATCTTTGAGCGATTGCACGTGGTAGTAAAGTTACACCTAGCCCAGCAGCAACACAGCCAATGATTCCGTCGAGGGTGCCAAATTCCATACGCTTTTTTGGTTGCACACCGTCCTCACGCAACCAATGCTCCCAAATCGCTCTATATGAGCAGCCTTGAGGAAAAGTAATAAATGTGCTGTCCTCTAAATCTCGTTGGCTATCAATTCGTTTATGCTCGCTAGATGTGATGACAACAAGCTCCTCATAAACAAATTCCTTCGCAAGGATATTTTCTTTATAAACGGGTCCATTTACAAACGCACCATCTAATTCATAGTTTTCTAGCCGTTCGATATTTTGTTGAGATGGACTTGTCAATATCGTGATGTCCACCTGTTCATGGGCTTTATGGAAAGTAGTTAACAAGGTAGGTAAGTGTAGTGCCGCAGTCGTTTCCATTGAACCGATACGTAAAAGTCCTCTATTTTCCTCGGTATCCTGAAGTATTTCAAAGGATTTTTCATAGAGATATAGCATTTTTAATACCATTTCATAAAATTGTTCTCCCTTTGGTGTCAATCGAATACCTCGATGTCCTCGATAAAAAAAGGTTGTTTGATACATGGCCTCAAGATTTTGTATTTTCATAGAGATGTTGGATTGTGTGTAATTAAGTTCTGTAGCAGCCTTGGAGAAGCTACCTGTTTGCACGACTGTCCGAAAAATTAAGAGATCGTTAATATTCAATATGTTCCCTCCAGCCATCAATTTATTTGATATCTATTATAACGAATTCGTACTATTTGTGATATCTGAATTTTCGTTATAGTGAGAAGGAGGGGAGGGAAAATATGCACAAGCAAACAGTTCAATATTTAGTAGGAGGCATTTTTTCATTAGTCATTGCTATGAGTATTGGTCGTTTTTCCTATACGGTTATCTTGCCGTATATGCAAGATACTTTTGCCTTTAGTCGTGCCACAGCAGGTTTTCTAGCAACGAGTAATTATTTAGGATACTTGGTAGGGGCATTAGTGGCTGGTCGCTTACAAATTGGGGATAAACGTATTCCGTTTTTACAAATAGCGCTCGTTATTAGTATTTTGACAACGGCTATGATGGGCTTTACAGATGCTATTATCGCTTGGTATGTACTTCGCTTTATTTCAGGGATTATGAGTGCATTTATCTTTGTAGTTGCTGCTAGCCTTGTACTCGATCAGTTAGCTGGGAATAGCAAATCGCATTTATCAGGGCTTTTTTATAGCGGGGTAGGTACAGGAATTGCCTTAAGTGCGGTTATGGTGTCACCCATACATGCAATGTTTGATTGGAGTGGAACATGGGTTGCTTTGGCGTTGTTTAGTGTCATATTGCTTGTATTCATCGTATGGTTCATAAAGCCAGTTACTCAACAATATACACAACAGAAGCCAAGTCAAACAGTAGCGTTACAAAAAGTTCCACCTACGACATGGATGAAGTGGCTCATTTTAGCTTATAGCTTCGAGGGCCTTGGCTATATTGTCACGGGAACATTTATCGTGTCAATCGCAGAAGAATCAACAAACTTTCATGGTGATGCTAGCTTTGTATGGTTTGTTGTCGGGATTGCAGCGATTCCATCCTGCATTGTTTGGTCTAAGCTGGCACAGCGATACGGCTATGTGAGAACATTATTGATTTCCATGCTATTTCAAGGGTTAGGCATTGTTTTACCAGCATTTGCGACAAATACAATGACACTCAATACAAGTGCCTTTATTTTTGGAGCCACTTTTATGGGAATTACAACAGTAGCTACAACATTGGCAAGACAAATAGTGCCTGTGAACAGTCACCAAATATTAGGTTACCTAACTGCTGGTTATGCTTTGGGACAAATGTTAGGTCCTTCACTTGCAGGAGCATTAGCTAATTATACGAATAGCTATCAGTATGCCTTATTTGGAGCAACAGCCGTTGTAGTAGTAGGAGCATTATGTCTTATTAGTGGATTAAAATATGAAAAAGAAAAAGTAGGAGAGCTAGCGGCTATACGAGAATATTAAAATTACAAATGAAAATGCTACAGCAGAGTCGATAACGCCTTAGTTCAACGTAAGTAAATAGACAAAAAAGTAAGTAAGTCAACGAGAGACTTACTTACTTTTGTTTTAGTGGATATCACGTTTTTTGAAGTTCCCACCACGTACCTCTGAAACATCAGAAATAACTACGAAGGCACCTTCATCAATATCTTTAATAATCGATACAAGTTTATTTTCTTCCATACGGTTAATGACACAGTTTAATATATCAGTAGGTTCATTGGAGAAACCGCCACGCCCTTTAGTATATGTAACACCACGTCCTAAACGAGCTTGGATCGCATCACCAATTTCCTCTGATTTTGCACTGACAACACGAACATCTTTTGATTTTTCTAAACCTACTTGAATAATATCGATAACGTTTTTCGCAATATAGTACGTTAAAGCTGAGTATAATGCGCTTTCTAAGCCAAAAATAAAGCTTGCCCCTAAGAAAATAAAGGCATTAATAAATAATATAATATCCCCGACTGAAAACGGAATTTTACGTGATAGTAACACGGCTAAAACCTCAGAGCCATCTAAAGCGCCACCGTTACGTAAGACAATCCCAATCCCAACACCTAGTAGCATACCACCAGATAAAACAATTAATAACGGATCATTTGGACCTAAAATTGTTTTAACATCATGCATAAGCACTGTGGAAATAGAGAGAGCTGCTATCCCAGCACTACTCATCAATGCAAAAGTTTTACCTACTTGTTTGTAACCAATCCAAATAAAAGGAATGTTTAATACAAAGAGCAGTAAGCCTAATGGAATACCAAAGAGGTGTGCTCCCATAATACTAATACCTGTCACGCCACCATCAATGACATCGTTTGGAATTAATACCGCTTCTAGTCCATATGCTGCGATGATGGCGCCAATAATAATCATGATAAATTTTCGTGTGTTTTCAACTGACTTTCTTCTTTTCATAAATCTTCTCCATTTCTTTACGTAAAAATCATACTTAAGGTTTTGGAATAATATTTATAGCTATTGTTTTTGTCTCATCATTGTTTGAGTCGGTCATATTATAGTATTTAATTATTAAATCGTTTAATTCATTTTCAAAGCTCATAAATTGATCAGTCGTTAATGTTAAATCAATAAATGAAAAAGTTGCTAAATCTGCAAGTCTTTCTTCTTCACTAAGTGAATGTAAATAATTTTGATATTGAGATAGTAAAGTTAATTGATAGTTGGAAACATAATTTAATTTTTGTTTGATCGTTAGTTGTGTCCAATCCTCCTGACTAAGTTTTTCTGCTCCTTCATTTAATGCATAAAATTTCTCTGTAACAGAACGTACTTTTCGCTCTTTCACAATTTTTATGATATTTTCATCTACTAAAATTTGGATGTGTCGATATAAAGTAGCCTGAGGTACATCCTTTATAATAGAAATCATCTCCAAAGTGCTTAAACCTTCTTCTTTATTGTGCATCAGAGCTTGGAAAATTTTCATTCTCACAGGGTGCATTAAAGTCTCTGCCTTATTCCGCATAAAACGATCCTCCTATCAGATGGTATCAAGGGAAGCAATCAAATGTTATCAATATGAGAACATTATCAATAACTATACTATATATATTTTTTACAGATGTACAGTAGAAAGGTAATGAAATTTTTTACATCTTATGTTATCATTATTGATAATGATAATGAATGGAGGTTTTAGGCATGAAATTACACTATGGTTTTGATGAGTTAAGCCAACTGGATTGGGCAAGTATACTTCCAATCATTTTGCCATTTTTATTCGTAGGATTTGTTCTAATCATTGTTGCATTATTCGATTTATATCGGCACCGAGATACGCGAGAAAACATACTGATGTGGACAATTATTATTTTGTTCTGTAACTCAATTGGTTCTGTTCTATACTTCATTATTGGTAGGAAGGATGTAAATAAACGTGCGCTTAGAGATTAAAAATATTACGAAAAAGTTTAAACAAAAAACAGCCGTGAATGATTTTTCAATGGTCATTGATGCTAATGAGTGTGTCGGATTAATTGGACCAAATGGAGCAGGGAAATCAACATTAATTCAAATCATTGCCGACATTCTGATTGCAGACAAAGGAGAAGTTCTTCTTAATGGTCAAAAGATTTCATCTATGAAAAATCACATTGGTTATTTACCTCAGTATCCTAATTTTTTCTCATGGATGACAGCATTTGAAACATTGTCCTTTATGGGAACACTTTCAGGCATATCAAAAAATGAATTGCAGAAAGAAATTCCATTACTTTTAGAAAAGGTAGGCTTAGGGAAAGAAGCACATATTCATGTCGGGACATTTTCAGGTGGTATGAAGCAACGCCTTGGCATTGCACAAGCATTGTTGCATAAGCCAGCTTTAATGATTATGGATGAACCGGTATCAGCGCTAGATCCAATAGGGAGAAGAGAAGTGTTAAATCTATTAAAAGAGATAAAAAAAGAAACGACAGTTTTAATATCAACGCATATATTGAGCGATGCGGAGGAAATTTGTGAGCGCTTTGTGATGATTAAAAATGGTCACAAAATAGAGGATGCTACAAAATCAGAGTTACTTGAGCGCCATCAAGAATCAGCTATCTTTTTAATGATTCGCAAGGTAGATTTTCAGTGGTTAACAATGCTTGAACAATTATCTTATGTGCAGAAAATCGAAAGCTGTGGAAATGGTTTCAAAATACACGTTGAAAATTTGGAAACAGATGCTAATCGATTAATACAGCACGGACTGGATTCAAAAGTGATGTTTACTAAATTTGAAGTGGGTATTCAAGACAATCTAGAAGAAATCTTTTTAGAATTGGTGGTGTAAGTGAATGAATGCTTTTATCGAATTAAGCAAAAAAGAAGTACATCAAATGGCAAGGGAGTTTAAAATATTGTGGCTCCCAATCGTATTTATTTTACTAGGGCTAACACAACCGATTATGATGTATTATTTACCTGTTATTTTACAATCAGCTGGTGGTGTTCAAGGTATAATAATTGATCCTACGATGGCAAAGCCTGTGGGACAGGAGGTACTTGCCTCAACATTAAATTCACAGTTTGATCAGCTAGGTATTATTATTCTGGTCGTTGCCACTATGAGTATTATTCAAGGGGAAAAAGCAAATGGCATGATGGCATTTATCTTAACAAGGCCAGTATCGATATCATCTTATTTAAATAGTAAAATCATCATTCATTATATATTGGCTGTTATATGTATAGCTCTTGGCTATGCAGCATCCTATGGCTATTCAGCGTATTTATTTACTACTGTTCCTATGACACAAGCTATGTGGGCTTTTGCATTTTATTGTGTTTGGCTGTTATTCATCATAACGTTTGTTGCGATGATGAGTACATTTTTTAAAAGTCCTGCATTTATTGCACTAATAAGTATCGTTGTCCTATTAATATGTCGTTTTATCGCTGGGCTACATCCATTAATGGACATTGTTAATCCTGCTAGTAATAGTATGTATGCAACAAATATTCTAATGTCGGGTGATGTGGGATCTTGGTATGGCATCAATATTATAGTAACACTGCTGTTAGTTGTATTGATGATCATTACTATGCAAAGTTTCATAGCGAAAAAGAAATTTTAACTTCTTTCAGCAGATGTTTTCTGTGCGAAAGCGGAGCGACAGCAACAAGATGTTTTCTGTGCGAAAGCGAAGCGACAGGTACAGATGTCCCCTGCCACTTTATGGGGTGATGAATAGGATTTAAGTCACTTTTTCATTAGTTGATCAAACATTAGGTGGTATAAATGATATGGGATGAGGTGATGAAATTGTTATCGATAGAAAATTTACAGAAATCATATGGACAGCATGAGGTTTTGAAGGGTGTAGAGTTAAAAATAGAAAAGGGAGAAATACTGGCGTTTGTTGGTGGGAATGGTGCAGGTAAAACAACGACATTAAATTGTATTGCTGGATTAGTAGAACAAAATTGCGGGAAAATAATAATTAATAATGTTTCGAAATCGCAATCGCTCGAATATAAAAAGCAATTTTATTTTATACCCGATACGATTCATGTATTTCCAAATATAGCTGCATATGATTGGATACATTTTGTTTTGAAGCTATATGAAAAGACTGATGATGAAAAACTACAAAACTTTATTAGCGTCTTTGGTATGGAAAAAAGTATTTATAAGCCTATGGGAACGTATTCTTATGGAATGCTTCATAAGATTGCGTTGATTACTGCTTTTACAATTAGTCCGCCCATCCTAATTATGGATGAGCCGTTAAATGGATTAGATCCACTTGCTGTCGTTGCTTTTAAAAATTGTATGAAAGAGTATGTTGAAAAGGGTGGGACCGTTCTCTTTTCAACTCATTTGTTAGATGTTGCCGAGAAAATTTGTCAATCCATTTCGTTTTTAAAAGATGGAAAGATTGTCTTACATGAGCGTGTTGAGAAATTGCTAGTCGATGGGAGCTTAGAGACTATTTTTATGGAGAAACAAGCTAATGAAGGATAATATGCAATTAATCAAATTCTTTTTAACATCCTTTTATGCAAAGCCAAAGCAGCCAGTAATTCAAGTACTCCTATTGATGGCATTCATTTATGTAGCCACTCAGTATTTTGTGCTTACTCTAAGTATTTATTTTATAGCGACCCCAGAGGAGTATTTATTTTACAATATTCTTCTTTCAAATGGTATGACGTATATATTGATTTCTTATTTTGCTATCTCTGTAGTGTTTAGTCAAAGTGATTTTGCTATATTTGCTCATTTACCCATTTCTGCAAAGCGGGTAGTGATGTCGAAAATAATAAGTGGAGTAGCTTTACCAATGATGGTAGTAAGTATTCTATCAATACCAACATTTTTCATATTACTGATAGAGTTTAATCTAGGTATTGCTGTAAAATCAATTGCATTTTTACTTATCATGAACGTTTTAATTGTACTGTTCCTTCTATTTTTATTATCCATTTTGAATCATTATCGCAGTGTATTTATTAATACATCCGTGTATTTGCTTGTTAGGATGATTCTTATAGTAGGTATTGGAATAAGCCCAATATTGTACTTTCTAATAAATAATTATCATGCTATCAGCATTGTTTTAGCGAAATTAGATGCTTCAACAATATCATCCTTAAGTGCTTCAATTTCAGATTTTCTCGGTATAGGTTATCGATTTGCAATGCAACAATCAGTCGTGGAGACGTTTTTGTCATTAAATACTGCAATAAGTTTCATCTTATTATTCGTACTATGTTATTTATTGTTTAAATCAACTATAAAAATGATTGCGTCTAAGTATTATGAACATGGCTTGCTAGTAAACAGAATAGAAAAAACGACCAAAGTTTGGGGGAGAGATATTCAAAGTAGTTTGGTCAATTATTTGCAACGTGAATATTGGATTATTCAGTCTGAACCATACTTTAAAATGCAAGCTATTTTAGGGATCATTTTAACGCCAATTTGTACAATCATTTTTCTCGTACAGACGAATATTTTAAAGGCTGAATGGATTGTGAACAATGAATCTTTTCTTTTTGTCTATATGGTTTTGTTGATGAGTTGTATGAACAATATTAGTGGAACTCCCTATTCAAGAGAGGGAAAATACTATGCATCTAGCATGACGTTGCCATTTGATCCACAAAAGGTGTATCTAGCAAAAGTTATGACTTCATCATGTATCGGCACAATATCGGTTGTAATAAGCTATATTATTTACATGTTATTTGGTAGAGGCGATATTATTACGGGACTACATTTATTGATTACATTACTATTAGTCATTACGTATAATTTATTGTCCCCGCTTTATGATAGAAGGCATCCTTTACTTGAATGGTCTAATCCATCTGAAGCAATAAAATCAAATCCTACAGTATTAATAAGCCTGTTATATGGATTCCCATTATTGATTGTCATCGGACTTCTTCATTTTAGCTTACTTACTTTCGATGTTTCTCCGTTGATGACAGCCGTAATTATTTTGATGATTGTAATTCTATGTTCAATCACATTAATTTACAAAACATTTTATAAGAATATGAAAGGCTTATTACCATAACGTGGTGTTGATTTTCGTTCCGACTGGGCTCTTTCCTGGCGGCGTCCGATGAGCCGCTTGGGCCAACAGATGTTTTTTGCGCGAAAGCGAAGCGTCAGCGGCAGGATGTTTTTGCGCGAAAGCGTAGTGCTAACGAAGCGTCAGCAACAGCAGGATGTTGGTCACGAAGGCGTTATCACAGGACGTGATGGTTTTAGCCTTCGTTCCCCTGCAAAGCTCGCTCCAGGGTCTCATCTGTGATGCTGATCCCCGAGGAGTCGCCCAGTCTTCACTCTGATCAACTAATATCCATGATATATGTTTTAACAAATGAAGTTCTTAACTTTTGGCGAAGAGCCATATGAAAGGATCCTAAACAATTGAATGTAAAAATAGATTCAAAGAGTAACATTCCTCTCTATCAACAGTTAACCCAGCAATTACTTTTTGAAATAGCGACAGGAAATTTGCAAAATGGTGACCCATTGCCCTCCATTCGTGATTTAGCAGCTCAAACAAACCTCAATCTTCATACCGTTCATAAAAGCTATAAAGAGCTTCAAAAGAAGGGGATAATCGATATAAAACCTAGCTCAAAAGCAATTGTTAATAAGTCTGCTGAAGCAAAGGATGTTAACCTTCAACAAATATCTATAAAGGTCGAACAAATAATGTGTGAAGCTTATGTTTTAGGTATTAATGAACATCAACTACAGCAGATGTTTTATGAGCATTTGCGAAAATATTATATTGAGCCTTAAAAGAAAAAGAGATGACTTCTGCAATGTACAGAAGCCATCTCTTATTGATTAGGGTGTATTTTAGTAAACTCATCCTTAGTCATCCCAAAATAGACCTTGTCATAAAAGACACCATTTGTATAAATCATATTTCTTAGCCGGCCTTCCTCAACAAATCGTAGTTTTTTATGTAGAGCTAATGAAGATGCATTAAAGGAGTAAACACAAATTGTTGCTTTCTGATAGCGAAGTTCAAAGAAATAATGCTTTAAAATCGTTAAAATCATATCTTTTGCATATCCTTTTCCTCTATGTGAGGGAAATACCGTTATAGCATAATCAAAGGTTCCATTCTTTGCATTACAACCAGAAACCTCAATTGTCCCCACGACATTGTTTGAAGCATCCTCCGCAATCCAGTAAAAATCATCACTGTCAGTAGATGCCCCTTGTGATATTTCATTTATCCATTCTTCAATTTGCTGATTTGTCCGAGGGAAAGCGATTGAATCAAGGTTTTTAAGTATGTCATCATCTTTTTCAAATATATGAATGTCCTCAGACCTGGCCGCCTTCAACCGTATTTTTTCTCCACGCCAATAGGAAACTTTCATTGAAATCATCTCCTTTCTAATTTATATAGTTAAATCATACCGTTGAGATTGTGTGGAAAATAAAAAAGTAAGAAACCATAAAAAGAGTTCCTTACTTTTAAGATGTTATATTAAAAACACCGCCACAATGGTTGTAATCACAAGACCAATCGCCACGGGCAATAAATTACGCCTTGCAAGTTCGAAGGGGCTAACATTGCAAATAGCAGCAGCAGGGATTAAAGCCCAAGGAATTAATGTTCCTCCTCCAACCCAAATCGCTGTTATTTGTCCTAAAGCTGTTAACGTTGCAGTACCTCCGCCAATAGCATTGCCAAACAGACTACCGACGGAACCTGCTAAGGAAATACCTGAGAAACCAGAACCGTCTAAGCCTGTAATGGCGCCAACGACTGCTAAAGTGACGACTGCAATTCCCTTTGTTAATGGAACTACCGCTGCTAGGCCTACACCGAGATCGTTGACAATACCGTGTGAAGCGGCTGGTAAGTAGTCACCAATAATTTTCGTAAATCCGGAATCTCCTAGATAGAAAAAGGCTGCGATTGGAATAACCGGTCCAAACACTTTAAATCCGAATTGGAATCCTTGAATAAAATAGCTTGTTGTCTTTTCAAGCCCTTGTTTTTTGTGGGCTACAACACAAAGCAATAGTAGGATAAAGACAGAAGTCCCTCCTATTAAAGCTGTTGCATCTCCGCCTTGTAATTTTAATATAGACATTGCGATGACATCGAGTACAAAGGCAATTGGAATAAGTACTGCGAAAAAGCGTTTTTGCCCGAGTGTTAGGAGGTTTTCATCAGCTACTTGTTCTACATCTTCATTTGTGTCATTTGTTGCATATAAATTCGCTGATCCACGCTTCATATCACGTCGTAATAAGATATAGGCGACTACCGTAGTAACAACGCCCATTGTAATAACAAGGGGAATACTAGCAGTCATTACCTCACTAACTGGAATACCAGCAGCATCCGCCGTTAGCTTCGGAGCTCCTTGTATAACAAAATCACTCGATAGAGCGATTCCGTGACCAAATAAATTCATCGCCATCGCCACACCAAGTGCTGGTAAGCCTGCACGTAGAGCAACAGGTAACAAAACTGCCCCTAATAGAGCAACAGCAGGTGAAGGCCAGAAAAACCAAGAGATACACATCATTAACAGACCAATCGTCCAATAAGCTAAAGTGGGTGTTTTAATAATTTTAGTAAAAGGCGCAATCATGACCTCATTAATACCAGAAGTCATCATGACCCGACTCATGGCTACGATAATAGAAATAATGAGAATGGTCGACAATAGCTCGGTGATAGCATAAATAAAACTGTTAAAAACACCACTAATGGACGAAGTTATATCGCCTGTAGCAACGATTGCTAACATGAAGATGCCTAGTACACAAATGAGGGTGGTATCTCGACGTTTAACCATAAATCCAATAATAAGGACAATAAAAACAACGTAAATCCAATGGAGAGCTGTCAATTCAATCCCCATACTTTTCCCCCTCAACATAGGTCTGATTCTATAGAATATGAGGCGAAAAAAAGTTGGTGATGGGATATTTTTAAAGAAATAGTCATTGAGACAGAAAAAAATATATTTTGAAGTAGAGGAGCTAACTTTTATTGGCTCTTCTTTTTATTTTTCAAATACAAAATAAAAAGGCTAGGATTGGAATGAAGCTATACTTCAGAATAATTTATTTAAAAAATGGAAATGATTATGTGTAAATGGAGGGGGAATTAGTTATGGAATTTTATAAAGAAAAAGAAATCTACTGCTACAGTTGTCGTAAAAAGACCTTGTTTACATATAAAGATTTGCATAAAAAAAATGGCGTAGACAGTCACTGTAGTGAATGCTATGGAATTTGGTTTGAATGGCAAAATCGAGCAGTGGAGAGAGAAATGGAAAAATGGATTGAGTATAATAAAGGGCTCGTTAATTAATTTAACTTCTTTCAAACATCCGCTGAAATAGAGGAATTCAGTCTAAGAACGCCACGTCCTGTGGCAATTTATCTACAAAAACATCTGTTGCTGCTGCTACGCTTTCGCACAAAAAACATCTGTTGCCGCCGCTACGCTTTCGCACAAAAACACTTGTTGGCCTAAAGTCTCCGGCGGATGTCACGGAACATCGTGTCGGCCCTCATGCAGGCCTAAGCACAAAGCCAATTCCGGACACAATTATGCCGAGGCATAATTGATTTGTTACGAATTTTAGTGGGAATAAATTTTTATTTATGTTCATTTACTAAATGTATTACAACTATAAGAAAAATACATTTATAAAATGTCACAAAAAAATAAAATAAAAATCAGTACATTTTAATGATAATATTCCGATATTTAATAATGTCTAACGTCTAACGATTTCGAAATCCGTAGTAACTTTATACATAAATTTGAATAATAAATTAATCCTCTTTTAGAAAGTAAAAGCTCTATTAAACCGGATGTTATTCGAATAACATTAGGAATTCCTAAAAAATATAAAATTTATTACTGTAATAGAGCATTGTGAGATAGTAACAGGAGGAACCAAATGAGAAATTTTTTCGAAGACCCGTACATGAATATTGAGCAACAACTAATAAACTTAGTCAGTGAAATTAGTGAGTATAAAGGAATGTTGACCGCTTATAAAGAGCAAAGACCTGATATATTCACTAGCCTTGAAAAAGCTATACCCCTACAATACATAAAAAACTATATTTCAGTTTATGAGGATATAAAAGTTTCAAATAAGAGATTAAAAGAACTTATTTTAGATGATATGATACCCCAATCCATTTCGGAAGATGCAATATTTTGTTTTTATGAAACTTTGACTCTTGTACATAAAAAGTCTTGTACTTTTTCTATTAGTCCAGATACTATACAAGAATTGCATTTTCAATTAATTCATTATAATACCTCTGACGGTGCAAAATGGCGCCAAAAGCCATTCTCTATCCCAGGACTTCCTGAAAAAGGGATGCATACGATTTGTTATCGTCCTTTTCCACCTGAAAATATTCCACGAGCTGTTGAACAATTATGCAACCAGTACAATTTATTAAACCGTAAAAAAGAGTTACCTACACTTATATTGATAGCTCGTTTTATATTGAATCTTTATTGCATAATCCCTTTTAGTCAAGGCAATGGTAGATTAACGCTTATGTTCATGCAATTACTATTAGTAAAAAGCGGACATACATTTGTAAAATATGTTTGTTTAGATGAATATATAAAAAAAAGAGAATCAGAATACTATGAAGCCATATATAAATCATCGGTTAATTGGTACTGTAATGGGCATAATATTAGCTTCTGGTTAAAAGAGTTCTTAATTATTATGTTAGAGGCTTATAAAGATCTACATAGCAGAGTATTGGATTCTATATGTAAACATACTAAGGTAGAGCGAATTCAGAATTTTATTCATAATCAAAAACAACCTTTTACAAAAGAATGCATTCGAAATATTTATCCAGATATAGCTGAAAGTACAATTAGTAAAGCTTTAACTGATTTGCAAATATTAGGTGAAATCAAACTTATTTCAAAAGGGAGAAATGCACGCTGGATGAAAGTCCAATCTTAATTTACACTTTTTCAGGTAGGGGATAATCATTTTCTACTAAACAAATCAAAAATCTACTCTAAGAACCAATTGCAATTTTTAATCTGCAATTGGTTTTTTTAGTTTTCTATCTAAATAAGGAATAGAAAGTTTTCTGTTAATAAAATATACCAACAAAAGTATTCATTGCGCCTTTCTATCCTAATAAAACACGTCCTTTCTAAAATGACCAATATGTCTAAATTTTGAAGATTTATTTTCTTTTCCATTGGCAAAAATATGTCAATATTGCAACTTCAATCTGCTGATTTCCATCATATTATGACACTTTCATTTTAATTTTGCTCATATTAATCTATTTTAAAATCAAAATTACAGTGAAATAAACTATTTTGCACATAAAATAGATTAATTTCACTGCGATTTGCTAAAAAATGTGACTATACCTAAAATTTACATTACAGGAAAGTGCGGATTATTCTAGCGAGGATCTTTCCTAAAACTATAAGTATAAGGAGGTAAATAAAATGAAAAAGAAAATAATTACAGGATTAATGATGACGTCCATTGTTACTACGGGGGCTATTCCTATATATACTTTTACAACGCCTATAGTTCAAGCGGAAATTCAAGAAGAGAACATGGCTATTTCCTCATCTTTAAGAAAATTAGGTGCACAGTCTAAATTGATTCAAATGTATATAGATCAGGCTTTAATAAGCCCTAATGTACAGCTAGAGGAAGTACCAGCTTTAAACACAGAGCAATTTCTAATAAAACAGGATATGAAAGAATGGTCATCGGAACACTATCCAAAGTTAATGCTAATAAATTCGAAAAGTAAAGGGTTTGCCACTAAATTTAATAACTATTATCCAACATTAAAAGGATATGTAGATAATAAGGATGAAATAGAAGGTTTTTTGGATAGATTAGAAGTCCTTCAAGAAATGGCTATGACTAATCAAGAAAACGTGCAACTTCAGATTAATGAATTAACAGATCTTAAATTACAGCTTGATAAAAAACTTAAAGATCTCGATACTGATGTGACAAAAGCTCAGGGAGTACTAAGTTTAGAGGGAACAGGGAAGATAGACAAACTAAAAGACGAATTACTAGACACTAAAAAATTAATTCAAAATGATTTACAGCAAATAGCATTTCTACCAGGGGCTTTAAATGTACAAGGACTTAAAATATTCCAAGAGATTTATAGTCTTACAAAAGATATTATCGAGCCAGCTGCTCAAACAGCAGCGGCAGCGTATAACAAAGGAAAAGAAATAAATAAATCTATTTTAGAAGCAGAGGAAAAAGCTGAGCAAGAAGCAAAAGAAAAGGGTAAATCTGCTTTAGAGATTGAAGCTGCCAAAAAAGAAGCTCGTGAAGCAATTGAGGAAAATAAAAAAGGTGAAATTGCTGCAGCTGCAGCTACAAAAGCGAAAGAGTATGACCTTATGAAAGCAATTGACCCAGAAAGAATCAAAAAAACATATAGTACTTTCGCTGAAGTAAATAATCTAAAGGCAGAACAACGAGCATTTTTAGATGATTTGGAGCAACAAAATCAAAAATTATATGATTTAACTACGAAACTAACGATAGCAGATTTACAAAAATCAATGCTTCTTCTTATGCAACATGATTTGCATACATTTGCTAGCCAAGTGGATGTAGAACTTGACCTATTGAAGCGCTATAAAGAAGACTTGAATTTAATAAAAAATAGTGTCACAAAATTAAGTACTGATGCTGATACTACCGACAATACGACTCAAAAAGATACATTAAGACGATTAAAAAATGTAATAAGTCAACTAGAGGAACAAGCTGATAAATTTTGATATTTGATGAAATTAAGAAAACTAGAATTGTAAAAATCTATCGATGTTTGGAAGGAGATTTAATATGAAAAAATTACCATTTAAAGTATTGACCGTGGCCACTTTAGCAACGGTTATAACCGCAACTAACAGTAGCACTATTCATGCACTTGCACAAGAACAGATCACTCAAGAACAAGAACAAAAAATAGGAAATTATTATACATTAGGACCTGAGGGATTGAAAAAAGCGTTAGCTGAAACAGGATCTCATATTCTTGTAATGGATTTGTACGCAAAAACAATGATTAAACAGCCGAATGTAAATCTATCCAATATTGATTTAGGTTCAGAAGGGGGGGCATTAATCAAAAATATTCACCTTAATCAGGAACTGTCTCGAATCAATGCGAATTATTGGCTAGATACGGCGAAGCCAAAAATTCAAAAGGCGGCACGTAATATTGTAAATTATGATGAACAATTTAATAACTATTACGACACATTAATAGACACTGTACAAAAGAAAGATAAAGAAGGCTTAAAAGAAGGTATAGGTGATTTAATCAGTACAATTAATACAAATTCAAAAGAAGTTACAGAAGTAATTAAAATGTTAGAAGCCTTCAAAACGAAACTGTATACGAATACTATAGATTTTAAAAATAATATTGGTGGTCCAGATGGGAAAGGTGGATTAACGGCAATATTAGCGGGAAAACAAGCATTGGTTCCACAACTTCAAGCTGAAATTGAGAATCTACGTTCCACTCAGAAAGCACATTTTGACAATGTATTAGCATGGTCAATAGGTGGTGGGTTGGGAGCAGCTGTTTTAGTTATTGGAACTATTGCAGGAGGGGTAGTAATTGTTGTGACTGGTGGAACAGCAACACCGGCTGTTATAGGAGGCCTTACGGTTCTCGGTTCAGCTGGTATTGGTTTAGGAACAGCAGCTGGTGTTACGGCATCCAATCATATGGACTCCTATAACGAAATTTCCAATAAAATCGGAGAATTAACTATGAAAGCCGATTTTGCTAACCAAGCAGTTATTGCACTTACTAACGCCAAAGACACTTTGACGTATTTGTATCAAACTGTGGATCAAGCGATAATGTCTCTAACGAATATTCAGCAACAATGGAATACAATGGGGGCAAATTACAAAGATTTATATGATAATATCGATCAAATGCAAGAACATAAGCTCTCTTTAATACCTGATGATTTAAAAGCTGCTAAACAAAGTTGGAATGATATTCATCAAGATGCAGAGTTTATCGCAAAAGACATTGCCTTTAAACAAGAAGAAAAGAATTGAAATACAGATAGGAGGAATATAAATGAATAAAAAATCTCTATACAAAGTACTCGCTGTATCGACATTTTTAACCTTGACTACAACTTCTGTAATCTCTCCAGTAGCAGCATTTGCAGAGACAAGTAAGATTGAGCAAACTAACAATAGTGATACGTCTCTTTCAGCAAACGAAGTGAAGATGAAAGAAACCTTGCAAAAGGCGGGTCTTTTTGCAAAATCTATGAATGCCTATTCCTATATGTTAATTAAGAATCCGGATGTGAACTTTGAAGGAATTAAGATTAATGGCTATCCAGATTTACCTAGTAAAATTATACAAGATCAAAAGGATGCAAGAGCACATGCCTTTACATGGGATACAAAAGTAAAAAAACAGCTTATAGATACATTGACAGGTATTATTGAATACGATACAAAATTTGAAAATTATTATGACATAATTGTAGAGGCCATTAATACAGGAGATGGAGAGACGTTAATAGAAGGAATAACAGATTTACGAGATGAAATTCAACAAAATCAAAAGTATGCACAACAATTAATAGAAGAATTAACTAAATTAAGAGACGCTATTGGACAAGATGTTAGAGCATTTGGCAGTAACAAAGATCTTTTACAGTCGATTTTAAAAAACCAAGGGGTTGCAGTTGAGGATGATCAAAAGCGACTAAATGAAGTTTTAGAATCAGTAAACTACTATAAAAAATTAGAGTCTGATGGAATGATAACAGTATTTGTGCCCTCTATTCCTACGTGGATTGCTGGTGGTATTATGCTGGGGATAGCAAGAGATCAATTAGGTCAGTTAGAACCGTTATTAGCACAATTAAATCAGACAGTTGATTATAAAACAACATTAAATCGTGTAGTTGGAGTAGCACATAGTAATATTAGTGAGATGTACAATGCACTAGATGATGCTATTAATGCTCTTACTTTTATGTCTGCACAATGGAATGACTTAGACTCTCAATATTCGGGCGTACTGAGACATATAGAGAATGCATCTGATAAAGCGGAACAAAATAAATTTAAATTTTTACTACCTAACTTGAAATCAGCTAAAGACAGCTGGAGAACATTAAAAGTAGATGCAGACACATTAAAAGCAGGTATAAAAGAGTTGAAAATATAACTTGTTGTCACTCAGTACAATTAATAACTTGTAAAGCTATAAACCTGCTAATTAATAAAATAAGAGTAAACAAAAGAGCGAGAAGTTAGTCACTTCTCGCTTACTTTGACTGTTAAACAACATAACGGGTCCATACCCAAACTAAGAGTACGATATAAAGCACCATCTAATGAAGACGTTAAATCGCCTATAGCAACGATTTCTAGCATGAAGATGCCTAGTACAGTGAGGGTGGTATTGCGACGTTTACCTTCTTTCAGCAAGTGTTTTGGTAGCGTAAGTGAAACGTCAGCTACAAATGTCTTTTGTACCGAAAGCGTAGCGACAGGTACAGATGAATGCGGGTTTAAGCTACTTTTCAGCGGGTATCCAAACACCCGCTGAAATATAGGAACTCAGTCTAAGAACGCCACGTCCTGTGACATTACCGAAATGACCGACATCGTGTCGGCCCTCATGAGGCCTAAGCACAAAGCCGATTCCTTACGCAATTATGCCGAGGCATAATTGATTTATACGAAAGAGACTCACTAGTCAGCATGTGCCTATTTCTTTACTAAAAATTTTTAGCCAATATCTGCAATTACTCAACTCTTTTTTTCTTCATTGCTTCTGCAACTGCATGAGCATTGGGATCTTCTTCTTTATATAGTTCGCTAATGATATTGGCATAATCATTAGCATTACGATTTTGACTTAATTTATATGCAGCTTGAATTTCTTGTACCTTAATTTTAAATCCTTTTATTCCTTTCATTTCTTGTTGTAATAATTCAGGAGAAAGTTTATCCAATAAAACTGGATTTTCTCGGAATTTCTCATACTTTTCAAGTAATTTAGATAAATCTTGTTCTAACTCTATTCCATCAAGTAGGCTTGCTTTTCCATATACATGTACAGATTGATAATTCCAAGTTGGCACATTTTCTTTTTCATACCAAGAGGAAGAAATATAAGCATGGGGGCCATTAAATATAACTAGTATTTCATCTGCATCCTCAAAAGTCCTCCAAAGAGGATTTCCATATGCCAAGTGACCTGTGAGATAATATTCATCCTTAATTTTATTCAATATTAATGGCACATGGGATGCTATTGGTTTCCCTTTTCTTATTGAAACAATTGTTGCAAAGGAATTGACTTTAATAAATTCTTTGATTTCTTCTAGATCAGTTATTTTGTGATACTTAGGAATATACATGTAAAATCTCTCCTTACTTAATAGAAATCATTGTGAGTTTTTAGAATAAACAAAATATTGTCATCAGATGTGTTTACATTTTCTATGCCACAATATAGATTTTATTATAATAATCCTCTAGTACCTTTAAAAGTGGCAAGAATGTTATTTCTAAAAGAGCCAAAAATAAGATTTTAGTATATCAAATCGCATTTAAAAAAGTTGTAATACAGGACTTTGAAATGGGGAAAATTACAACTTAATCAATTGTTCGATTAAAGCATTTAGTTAATAGTCTAAGTTTACAAGCTCTTATTCTATTTGTCCAACTTAGAGTGGCCTATCCAATTAGAGTGGGAATAGGTAGAGTGATTTATATCAATAAATCTGATACGACCTGAACAATTAGCAAGAAAAAAATGATTGGTAATAAAATTTGAATCCACTTTGTATTGATATAAGGTATTATCTTTAAACCTAAGAATGAGCCGACAATAGAGCCAATGGAAACAGGAATGGCGATTCCCCAATTAACAATGCCCGTAAAGTAGTAAAAGAGAAATGCACCTGTACAACTTGAAAACGTAATAATTCTTGTTAATTCAACTGCTTTTATATAGGTATATTGCTTTTTAAGATGATAGGTTACATTCATTAGAGCTGAGCCTGGTCCAAAACCACCGTCATATATTGAAACCGCAAACGGAATGAGTTTATTAATTGGTTGTTCCTCTGTTTCATTTATATCCTTTACCATAAATTTATTACTGCAAAGCACAATGAAAAATGCGAAAATTAAGAATACACAAGCTACAATATTCATGACTTGTTCCGATAATCGAGTGGCTAAAAATGCGCCAAATAAACCTCCTAAACTAGATATCATAATTAAAGATGTGAATTTTTTTAACGATAAATGTCCTTTAATTATAAACGATACGACATTTGATAGAGCTGAAATTCCTGTCGCGAATTTATTAACTGCTACGGTTGTATGAATCGGAATGCCAATAAGTAACATTGCAGGTAACAAAACGAAGCCTGCAGCGCCGAAAAGAACACCAATGACTGCTGCGAGTAAGCCAATTGTAAATAAAATAAATCCATTTACTGATAACCATTCATGTAGTAAAATCTCCATCAAATCACCTCTAAACCTAAATTACTGCTAAACAATACATAAAACAAATATATAATAATTGCTTATTCATAAATTTAATTTATCCTTCATTCAGTGGGTGTTCTAACACCCACTGAATGAAGATAAAGCCTCCGGCGGATGTCACAGATTTTGAAAGGAATGACTATAAGGATGTTAGCCTAAAACCTTCGCTTCCTGAGAAAACGGCTAACTGACCTGCATCGTGCAGGCACGGGCACAATTCAAAATCCGGACCATTGTTTATCTGTGCGAAAGCGCAGCGACAGCAACAAATGTTTTCTGTAGCGAAAGCAAAGCGTCAGCTACAATTACGCCAAGGCGAAATTGATCGATAGAAAGGTGTGAATGGAATGAATTTGCATGCGTTAAGGATTTTTACGAATGTAGCAAAACATGGGGGAATTACCGCAGCGGCCAATAAAATGCTGCTTAGTCAACCAGCTGTCACAATTCAAATACGGAAATTAGAGAGCGAAATAGGGACAAAATTGATTGAAGGAAAAGGACGCGGCATTCAATTAACGCCTGAGGGGAAGTTTTTGTATGAGCAGGGAATGCGTTTATTTTATTTAGAAGCACAAATTGATGAAAAGCTCGGTAAATTTTTAGCGAAAGAAGAAAAAATACATATTGCTTCTTCCTATATACCAATAAACTATATACTCCCGCCTATTATAGCAGCGTATAAACTTGCTAATCCTCACATTGAATTTTTTGTGTCGCTTGGCAATGTGAAATCTGTGGAAGAGCAAGTTCTGAGTTATGAAGTAGACCTTGGTTTTGTCGTGCAAAATAAAATGGGTCACCCTGATCTACAGTTTGAAAAAATACTAGATATCCCGTTTTGGTTTGTAGTTCACCCATCACATTCTTTGGCAAATCAAACTGTCTCCATTTATGAATTATCGAATGAGGACTTTATTTATCGGGAACGTGGTAGCTCGACACTTGATTTATTGAAGGCTGTTTTTTACACATTTAACAGTCCATTACCTAAATTAGGACTTCAAATGCAGGGCTTACATGAATCGATTAAAGTAGTGGAAGCAGGGTTCGGTATGACTTTAGCACCGTCCTACAGTGTAACTGAAAGTATAACAAATGGAAAACTAGCTCGGGTGTATGTAGAACATGCAGATATTCAGCAAAGTTTATTTATATGTACACGCAAATCAGATATAGAAGATCATCCATTTATTCAGTATTTAAAAGAAAATTTAAACGCTATAAATTAACTAACTTAAAAGCAATAGAACCAAAATCGAGAACAAGCATTAGAATGTTTATTCTCGATTTTTTCATATAATTTCTCTTCTTTTTTATTTCCATTCCTTGTAATAATAATATATAGTAATTGTACTCAAACACAGTGAGTAATTTAATTCTTTAATAATTAGGAGGATATCATGGGAAGATTAGTTCATTTTGAAATTCATGTAAGTGACATGGAACGTGCGAAGAAATTTTATGGAGAGGTATTCGGATGGTCATTTCAAGATTGGAGTGATTATGCAGGAATGCCTTACTTTGGAGCGATGACTGGCAATGAGGACGAGCCTGGAGTCAATGGTGCTTTAATGCAACGTCAAGGTGCTTCTCCGGAACCAAACCAAGCTTTTAATGGATTTGCTTGTACAATGGGTGTGGAAAATTACGATGTAACAGAAGCTAAAATTATTGAGAATGGCGGCGAGGTTGCAATGCCGAAATATGCTCTTCCTGGAATGGCGTGGCAGGGATACTATATTGATACCGAGGGCAATATATTCGGTATTCATCAGCCTGACAAAAATGCAAAATAGCACCATTATAATTTGAAATGATGTTTTTAAATAGGTTATCTGCAACTTTTCTTTCCATATATAATTAACATTGATTAACACAGAACGCTTGGTACTAAAAACCAAGCGTTTTTTGTCACTTCACTATTTTTTATCAATGGATGTACCCATTAGATACTGTTAATGGTGATTGGCAGAAGAAAAGACTCGGTAATGATAGAAGTAACCCTATATATGCTGATGCTCAGCAATTGTTTTTAAAAAACATTCCATCGAATTTGTCATATATGCATCTTTTCGTCGTATAAAGACGGTTGAAATAGTACCGTATTTTTTAGGAATTGGATGACAATAAACCTTGCCGGTTGTAGAAAGATGTTCAGCAGCCGATTGTGGTACAAGTGTAACGCCAAGACCAATTGCAACACTGTTTAAAATTGTCTCTAATATATTAAATTCCATGATTCTTTTTGGCAGTAAACCCTCATCTTTGAGCCAGAGTTCTAGCTTGGATCGATATCCGCAACCTTGATTAGAAACAAGGATTGGTGTAGACATAAATTCCTCTGTACGAAATGATTTGTTTTGTGATAGGAGAACGAGATTTTCTGTATACACATCATATTGTTCTAAAACTGGATGTTTAATCGGTCCAGTTATAAAAGCACCATCTAATTGGTGGTCTGCTACTTCTTTAATAAGTTCTTCAGTTAAACCAGCTTGCAGTGTTAAGTCGACATTGGGATACCCCTTATAGTAAGACGCTAGAATAGTAGGTAATATACTAACCGTTTCGACTGTACCGATTTTTAATGTACCGGTAGGTGTATCACTATCTAAAAATACTTGTTTCATTTCCTCGACATCCTGCAAAATTTTATTAACGTAAGCAAGCATTTTTCGGCCTTCTGGATTTAATGTCATCCCTTTTTTATGGCGATAAAAAAGGGGCGTTTGGAGCTCCTTTTCTAATAGCTTAATACGTGCAGTTACATTGGATTGTACATAATTTAATTCTTTTGCAGCACGGCTGACGCTCCCGCAATTTGCGACGCTTTTGAAAATCTGTAAATCTCGCAGTTCCATTGAACATACCCCCTTAAAACTATCATTATAAATGATAGTTAATATCACTTTCAATCATTTTACGTGATGTATTTTCTTTTTTATAATTCTCATTGTGCATTTTAACTTCTTTCAGCGGGTATCCAAACACCTGTACCTGTCGCTACGCTTTCGGTACAAAAGACATTTGTAGCTGACGCTTCGCTTTCGCTACAGAAAATAATTGCTGAAAGAAGTTAAAGCCTCCGGCGGATGTCACGGAATCGGAAAGGAGTTCTTTGTGCAAGCACAAAACCGATTCCGGACGCAATTATGCCGAGGCATAATTGATAGGGTTGTATAGAAACGGGGAAAAACAGTGAGAAAAAGTAAAATAATAGTAGGCATGATAGCATGTTTAATAGCAAGTATGTCATGGGGAGCCATGTTTCCAGTTGCAGATCATGCACTTGAATATATAAATCCATTCTATTTTTCAATTATTCGATATGGGGCAGTATCGATTGTATTAGTCATTTTATTATGGATGAAAGAAGGGAAGAAAGCTTTTCGTTTAGAAGGGAAAGGTAAATTGCTAGTCTTTTTTGGGACCATGGCGTTTACAGTTTACAACGTGCTTGTTTTCTTAGGCCAAATGTTAATGGGGAAATCCGGTGTTATGGTAGCGTCGATTATGGAAGCACTCATGCCGATGATTTCGATTGCTATTCTTTGGGGGTATAAACATGTGAAACCGAAGAAGTATATGATTAGTAGCATGATCATTGCTTTTATTGGGGCTATTTTTGTTATTACAAAAGGCGATATGGGTTTCTTTCTTACACTGAAACATAATTTAGTTTCGCTCGCATTTATTTTAATTGGTGTTGTAGGATGGGTTATTTATACAATGGGCGGTCAAACATTTAATGAATGGTCAACTCTGCGCTATTCGACATTAACATGTGTATTTGGCACAGCTGTAACAGGCATCATCACAATGATCATGACAATACAAGGGTATGTATCCGTTCCAAGTGTGGAAACGATTTTTGCTATTAAATATGATTTATTGTTTATGATGACACTACCAGGCATTGTGGCATTGCTTAGTTGGAATTATGGTGTGAAAATCCTATCATCCATTAATGGGATTTTATTTATTAATTTTGTTCCAATTACTACATTGGTCATTATGATGATACAAGGATATAAAATAACAGTCTTTGATATAGCAGGGACTCTACTTGTAATTTCAGCTCTTATTTGGAATAACATATGTCAGCGTAGAGAAGAAACCATGAAACCACAGGTTATACAAGAGGAAGAAGAATTACGGCAGGCTGTCTAATATTAGAAGAATTATGATTTTCTTTGCTGGCGCAATTAACTTCTAAGCATGTAGTAATTAAAATAGATTAAGCTTTTTTATAAAGAGCGTGTTTTAATCGGTTATCGATTTAAAACACGCTCTTTATTTTGTTCCTTTATCATCACGGTTAATTAATGCCCAAGACAAGGGGGAGGACATTAGTGTGGAAAATTAGTATCTAGGCCAATATACAGGATTTATTCAGACGGTAGAAACTATCGGAAATACAGGTTTATAATTGATGAGCGATATAAAGGGTTGGCTATGGCAAGAGCACAATGAAGTTGATTGTTCAAGACATCCAGAGTAGAGATGATTGCACTGATGTCATATGGCTTGGATATCAGCCAAACAATGAGCAAGGTATACTAGTGTGGGTTTTGAAGAAGCCCGAATGGCTCCTTGGAGAGAAATGTTAGCAAAGTATAGTTTTCGTTAAAATTTCTAAGAGAGTAATAAATAGAATGTAACTACGCTGGGGATGCCCTAAAAGTCTGCAAATGACTTTTGGGACATCCCTCTGTCTTTAGAAAAATTTTAGAAACTGTTTCTGAAGAACTACTTATTAAAAAAAATGTAGTAATTTAGGTTGATTTACTCAATTGTATTTTTTTTGTCGATTTTTTGTTCAAAAATATCGAAATATGTCGTAATATATTGTGAATAGTATGAAGAATAAATTTTCTAATGTTATTGGGAGGGGCTAAAAGCAGGGGAATTCATTATTATTTTTAAGTAGGTTATCAGAAAAACGAAGAGAAAAGTCAATATAATGAAAACATAGGATTAAACAAGACAAGCAGGTTAGCTCCATGTTGTAAATAAACATGGAGGCTCGCACCTTTGATAATGTACGATTCATTGTCTTTCATTAAAATGTGCACTAAAAATTGAATTTAAAAAGGAGCGTATTAACCATGCTACGCAATCTATCTATATTTAAAAAGTTAGTCCTATTAATGTTTATAGCCATTTTAACAGTTGGTATTATTCAAGTGAATGGATATATCACAATGAAATCTTTGGAGAATAATACAGAGAATATTTTTAAAAACCGTCTAGAACCAAGTATAGTTTTGACTGATTATAGGCTTAATAATCGGGTCATTATTTCAAATATGTATCGTTCTTTCCTTTTTACAGATGAATCAACTATTAAACAAATTAATAATGAAGTAATGCATGCTTTTGAAGAGAATGAAAAGAATCTTCAAATACTTAAAGAAGCCAATTTAAAATCGGATGAGGACAAAATAATAAATGAATTGGTTCAGCAATTTCCAAACTTTAAAGAAAGTATGGAGAAAGTCTTTCAACTAAGTCTTGCCAATAAGAATGAGGAAGCAATAAATCTCTTTAATTCAAGTGCTAAGCCTGTATTTGACGAAATTATGTCAAAAGGTTTGGAGCTGACAGAATTGAATAAAAAATATGCAAGTACATTGAATATGGAAAGTAAAGCTGAGGCAAGTAAAGGTATCACGATCTCTCTAATCATTTCAATTGTATTAGGAATTCTGTTTGTTGCAATCGGTTTTATAGGTGTACGAAAATATATAATTTCTCCAATTGAAAAATTAAAATTTGCTGTTCAACGAGCGGAAGCAGGAGAACTAAATTTTAGTGTAGACTATGATTCAAAGGATGAACTAGGTGTCTTAACGTCTTCATTTAGCCATATGATTGCTCAATTACGAGATCTAATTGGTCAGGTGAAACAATCATCCGAACAGATGGCAGCATTTTCGGTTGAGCTTTCGGCAAGTGCGGAACAAACGAGTGAGGCAAGTGAGCATATCGCGTCTGTTACGTTAGAGGTGGCAAGCGGCTCGGACGATCAAGTTAGAACAATTATAGAAACATCAGATGTTGTTAATCATATGGTACAAGACGTTCAAACAATAGCTAGAAATTCTACTAACGTTTCAGAGGCTGCTATCCAAGCAGAACAACTTTCAGTGGATGGAAATGATATTATTAAAACCGCTGTTCAACAAATGAACTCCATTCAAACTTCTATTGGTAGTCTAAGTAATGTAATTAGTGGTTTAGGTGAGCGTTCGGGAGAGATTGGACAAATCGTTGAAGTTATTACAGGCATTGCAGCACAAACCAATCTACTGGCACTAAATGCAGCGATTGAAGCGGCAAGAGCAGGAGAACACGGAAAAGGCTTTGCGGTCGTTTCGGAAGAAGTACGAAAATTGGCCGAAGAATCTTCTGTATCAGCACAGAGAATCTCTGAGTTAATTACAGGAATTCAAACGGAAACGAATAGAGCAGTAGATTCTATGCAATTCACAACGAATGAAGTGGAAACAGGTATTAACAATGTGAACATCGCAGGTCAATCCTTTGAAAAAATTCAACATGCCATCAATGAGGTATCTGTTCAAATTCAAGGAGTGTCTTCATCAGTACAACAGATGGTTGCTGGAGTTAATCAAATGACCAAATCTATGGAACAAATCAACGGAATTGCCCAAAGTTCTGCAGAAGGGACACAAAATATTTCAGCGGCTACAGAAGAACAGTTAGCCTCCATGCAAGAAATTACTGCATCTACTTCTGCACTTTCTAAAATGGCTGAAGACTTACAAGAAAAAACGAATATGTTCGAAGTATAATGATGACGAATTGTCCTATTAAGTGTGAAAGTGCAGCCCAGAGGTAAAGAGGCTGTTCAAAAAAACTGTTATCTAAGGATAGCAGTTTTTTTTGTTTACATATGGGGTAAACCCTGTCATAAATTTCGTATTATTAACTACAATAACAAAAAGTAGATTTTCAGAAACTTAAAGCACCACATAGTAGTAAATGTTTTATTTTGAAAATTCTATAACTTTGTTGTGTCACATTGAACACACTTTTTATTTTTGCTATAGTGTTTGGAAAACTGGAGAAAGGGGAGCGATATCATGATGGGAATTTTAGATTTAGAACGATTTACAAGTTTATCAAATGAACAGTGTGAAATTATTTTAGGTATGGCTGAAAACCTTCAAATAATAGCTGATCTTTCTCAAGCAGACATTTTTATTGATTGTCTTTTGCAAGAAGATAACGCATCTTTAATTGTAGCTGAAGCAAAGCCTACTACTATAGCATCTTTGTATAAAAAAAGTATGTTAGGGCAGATAGCATATGAAGAGATGGAGCCGGGTGTTTTATTTAGTTTGAAAACTGGGAAACCACTTTTTGGATCAAGAGGCATTACCGAAGAGCGCGGAATCATGCAACAAGATATTGTTCCTATAAAAGACCTGCATGGGGAGACTATTGCGGTATTAATTAAAGAAAGCGATATCTCACAGGTAGCGCAGAATGAAAAAAATATAGAGCAGTTTATGAAAGCGGCTAATAGTGAAGACAAGCAACGTGTATTTCAATCCTTTGTCGTTCAGGAAATTCATCATCGCGTTAAAAATAATTTACAGGTAATTTCCAGTTTGCTACGGTTACAAATGCAACGTTCTCACTCGGTAGAAGTAACTGAGGTATTCCACGATAGTATATCTCGTATATCTAGTATGGCTTTAGTGCATGATTATTTGGCTCAGCGTGGAATTGATGAAGCAGATATTAAACTTTTAATTCAACAAATTTCTACTTTGTTAGTTTCCTCGTCCATTATTCCAGGTCAACATATTACTGTGTCTGTAGAAGGGGAATCTGTATGCTGTCCTTCAGATCAAGCAACAGCCGTAGCACTGATTGTTAATGAGTTAGTTCAAAATAGCATTAAGCATGCCTTTCCTTCACGAAATTACGGGAAAATTGCTATAAATTTGAGGCAACGAAAGCAAATGGTTACGATTACAGTAACGGATGATGGATGTGGAATTGGTGATTCTTTTTCTTTAGGCGATATATCATCTTTAGGATTACAGCTTGTAGAAATGTTAGTTGAAGAGAAGCTACAAGGAGTTTTTTCATTCCCTATTTCTGAGGAAGGGACAAAAGTTTCAATAACCTTTCCGATAGTATCTACCGTAGTTAATACTAAATGACACTAGGTCTCCTAATTAAAGCTTTAGTTAGACAGTTACAAGTTTTTTAAATCTTGAGGAATTGTATATTTTAAAATAAATATCATTTTTAATTGATGTTGTTATTGTTTTCGAACTATTTACAAAATATTTGCTAGTAGTGTAGAATGAATTAAAATAATAACTGAGGCAAAGGCGCCTTTCACGCCCGAAGAAAATTTCTTCAGGGATAAGTGAAAGCGCTTTTTTTTCGTTTGATTGCAATTTTTAGCATATAAAAAGGGGTGTTAAATGATGAAATTGTCTTGTGTAGTAAAAGGAACTCATTATACGTTTTCGTCGGTAAGGGAGGTACTTGCAAAAGCGAGTGAAGCGAAATCTGGGGATGTGATGGCGCGGGTAGCAGCGGAATCATCGCTTGAGCGTATGGCAGCAAAAGTAGTACTTAGTGAGATGCAGCTGAAAGAAATTTATGAGAATCCGGTTATTCCGTATGAGATCGATGAAGTAACACGCTTGATTTATGATGATATTAGCGACACGATTTACAAGGATATTCAAAGTTGGACTGTCGGTGAACTGAGAAATTATATTTTGTCATCAGATACAGGTAGAGATCAATTATTGAAACTTTCAAGGGGACTAACAAGTGAAATGATTTCAGCGGTTGCCAAGCTGATGTCAAGCATTGATCTTGTTCTTGCTTCACAGAAAATGAAATATCAAGCACATTGTAATACTACAATTGGAGAGCCAGGTCGCTTAGCATTTCGTTGTCAGCCCAACCATCCAAATGATGTTCCAGAAGGCATTTTGTATTCAATAAAGGAAGGGTTGTCCTACGGAGCGGGTGATGCGGTTATTGGTATTAATCCGAATGTGGATACGATTGAATCGGTCAAAAAACTTTTAACACTTTCACATGAATTTATTGAGAAATGGCAAATTCCAACACAAAATTGTGTTTTGGCCCATATAACAACACAAATGGAAGCTTTAAAGCAAGGGGCACCTATCGCTCTTATGTTTCAAAGTTTAGCAGGTACACAAAAAGGGAATGAAGCATTCGGTATATCTAAAAAAATTATTGATGAGGGCTATGAAATGATGGCTCGATATGGTACATCTGCAGGTCCAAACTTTATGTATTTTGAAACAGGACAAGGTTCGGAGGTATCTTTAAATGCTGATTTTGGGGTAGATATGCAAACTCTTGAATCAAGAAGCTACGGTTATGCACGTCACTGGAAGCCTTTCATGGTGAATACCGTTTCTGGCTTTATTGGACCGGAGACACTTTATGATGGTCGCCAATTAATAAGAGCGGATCTTGAAGATGGATTTATGGGGAAATTGCATGGTTTACCAATGGGAATTGCTCCAACTTACACAAATCATATGGATGCCGATCAAAATGATCAGGAAGTTGCCGGTATCATAACGGCAGTAGCAGGAGCGAATTTTTACATGGGAGTACCGGGTGGAGATGATGTCATGCTGAATTATCAAGATACAAGCTATCACGATGATGCTAGTTTGCGTGAGATTCTGGGCTTACGACCACTTAGGGAATTTGAAAAATGGTTAGAGAATATGGGCCTGATGGAAAATGGAAAGTTGACAAAACGTGCAGGAGACTTATCAATTTTTGATTGAGGAGGGAGGAGCAAAATGGATATTCAGGAGATTGTTCAAAGAGTAGTAGAAGAAGTGAAGAAAAACATGAATTCACCAAAAAACGATACCGATCAAAATAAAGAAGAAATCATATATTTTCCGGAAGAACGTATAAAAGGGGTAGACAAGCCGCATAATGTTGCATCTATAGAACGGGCACAAAGTATTACACCTGCCCGTATTGGTATTGGTCGAACTGGAACTCGTATGTTGACGACAAGCTATTTACAATTTTTAATTGATCATGCAGCTGCACAGGATGCTGTATTAAGAGATGTTAGTGATAATTTTCTTCAGAATATGGGGTTGCATAAGCTGGAGACGAAAGCTAGTGATATGAAAACTTACTTAATGGATTTAGATGCTGGTCGAAAGTTATCGGATGAATCTATTAAGTATCTTGAAAAGAACGGTGATAAGGGTAAAGATGTTCAAATTATTGTTTGTGATGGATTGAGCTCCTCTGCGGTAGAAGCCAATGTAGTTGATTTACTGCCTGCTTTAATTCAAGGGTTAAAATTAAAAAATATAAGTGTCGCAAAGCCGTTTTTTATTAAGCGAGGGCGTGTATGGGTGCAAGACGAAGTGGCTGCTCTTGTTAATTGTGACCTTATCATTTCATTGATTGGTGAAAGGCCAGGTCTAAACACAGATGAAAGCTTAAGTGCATACATGATTTATCGGCCGACTGAAAAAACAGTTGAAGCTGATCGGACGGTCATTTCAAATATCCATAAAGATGGACTAACTTCAGTTGAAGCTGGTGCCTATCTATCTGATTTAATCGAACAAATGCTTCATGCAAAGTGTACAGGAGTGTCTTTTGCTCAACAAAGGAATTTTAGTATGTAGTAATATCCCTGTCCAGAAAGGTTGTGATGTTTTATGAAAAAACGGATTCTGATTGCTGAAGACGAACCAATTATCAGACTGGACTTAAAAATGATGCTTCGGAATAACGGCTATGAGATAGTCGGGGAAGCAGGAGATGGGGATCGAGCGATTGAACTCGCTTTTAAGTTAAAACCAGATTTGGTGTTAATGGATATAGAAATGCCAAAACTAAATGGTTTAAAAGCAAGCGAGGTTATTGGTCGTCAGCTTGATATACCAGTGTTGTTGATTACTGCATACAGTCAAAAAGAATTTGTAGAAAAGTCTAAGCAAGATAATATTATGGGATACCTAGTTAAACCTGTTTCTGAAGCTAGCTTAATTCCAGCAGTGATGATTGCACTTCAACAAGCTAAGAGGACACAGACGCTAAAACAATCTTTACAACTAACACACGAAAAAATTCAAAAGCGAAAGATGATTGAGCGAGCAAAAGGGCAACTTGATGGGAAGTAATCATCTGGGTTGTATGTTTTTGGGTTACTCTAAAATAAATGCATGTTACAACACTTAACAGCTTCTGCTATGGGAAAATATCTACATTAAAAAAAGCTGTACTACGAGTCTTTTTAATATACGGAAAATTCGGTGTTTTAAAAAGAGAAACAAATGCTTGTAAATAGTCCACTAATAGTACCAAGAAGGAAGTATTAAGTCTTCAGATGTTGAAATGAGCAGTCATATTCTGGTGAAGCGGGGGATTTACTTGCCCTGATTTAGAAGAAATAGAAGGAATGATTAAAAAAGCAGTGCTTACAATTATTCAGTGAAATCAGGAAAAGTGACTGCAAATATTGATAGTGGTGATGACACAGCGAACATCGAGCTTTTAAGCATCATTTAAAAATGCAATGGATGCAATGAACAAGTTGATAAGTGTAAACCTTTTTTGAATAGTACATGTAATGTTTTCATAATATATTTTGATTCGTTTAATACGAATGCTTAAATTGTATATTTTTGTTAAATACAGAAGGGATTCGGCTACATATGTCGAACTAAAATAATGTACAAAAGGAGAGTAGATTGATTGCTCTTTATTGTACAGTTTGGTGACAAACACCATCTTATAAGGAGTGATGTGGTATGTATATAAAAATAACAAGTCGGTTTATCAGTAGGGGTATACTAATTTAGTAGAGATTTCGTGACAATGGATTTCTCTACTACTAGGGGAGGAATCTGAAATTTGATTAGTATAAGATCAATTGATCAAAGTAATTGGGAAGCTTGTATTCAATTGAAGCCTAAGCAAGAACAGGAAGGGTTTATTGCCTCAAACCTGTATTCAATTGCTGAAAGTAAATTTCTTCCGCATATGAAGATAAAGGCGATTTATTGTGAAGAAATGCTTATCGGCTTCGCGATGTACGGGATAGATTCGGATGACAGAAACTATTGGATATATAGGTTTATGATTGATGAGCAATTTCAAGGACGTGGGCATGGAAAGAGCGCAATGAAGTTGATTATTCAAGATATCCAGAGCAGTGATGATCGTACTAACGTTATATGGCTTGGGTATCAGCCGGAGAATGAGCAAGGAAGGAAACTATATGCCAGTGTGGGTTTTGAAGAGTCAGGAATGGCACCTTGGGGAGAAATGTTAGCAAAGTATAGTTTTCATTAGAATTTTTAACTTTTTTAGCCTCTATAGATGGTGAAATGAATGCGAATTTAAGTTACTTTTCAGCGGGGGTCCAAACACTTGCTGAAATAGAGGAACTCAGTCGTTGCCAAGTCTTGTGGCAACGACTGAGTGACCAACATCATGCTGTTGCTGTCGCTTCGCTTTCGCACAGACAAAACATGTTGCTGACGCTGCGTTAGCACTACGCTTTCGCGCAAAAACATCTGTTGGCCTAAAGCCTCAGGCCGATTCCGGATGCATTGTTTATCTGTGCGAAAGCAAAGCGTCAGCTACAATTATGCCGAGGCATAATTGATTAAGTGATAAATATTGCGTAACTAATGATTACGTGGGATGTTCTCAAAGTCTACAAATGGCTTTGACAACATCCTTTTTTTATTTATACAATTTTTAGCATTTCCACTTTACCTCTTTATAGTATTGTGTCATTTCGTTATTTTTGTAATGATAAATGACAAATAACCCCTATTATAGTAGGGGAGAATTCCATTTTATTTTTTTCGGAGGCATCCAACCCATAATGGAAAAAAACTAGACGACTGTAGCCGAGAACTACTTTAGTGCTTCTGCCAAATGATAATAAAATTACAAAAAAATAAAATTAGTGCAACTTTTTCTATTTATGAAACGAGGATAGATTGAAAGGTGGGAAGAGATGGACATTGAACAGCTTTATTTGCGCTATATAAACGACATCTATCGGTATTTATATTCTTTATGCAAAAACCCAACATTAGCAGAAGATTTAATGCAGGATACTTTTTATAAAGCGCACATTACATTACTTTCTAATACAGTCCAAGACATTAAACCATGGCTATTTAAAGTAGCTTACTATACCCATATCGATTACATACGAAAAGAACGCCGTGTTGATCTTACGAATAGTCTTGAACAATCGACATTTATGACACCTGAAACCATTGCGGTAAATGAAGAATCCTTTCATTCATTAATTTCTTTACTTGATCAGTTATCGCCTTATGAAAAGCAGGCAATTATGTTGTGTGATGTGCACGATTGTACTTATGAGCAAGCGTCAAATATTTTGGATTTAAAATTAAATACGCTCAAAAGTCATTTATTGCGTGGGCGAAAAAAGATGAGAGCTTTAATAGAAAAGGAGAGACAGCAATATGGATGATTATGAAAAATTAATAGCTAGCTCCAAAGCAGAAATTGCAAATGTAAAAGATCAAAGTAAATATCAAAAAGCTATTAAAAGAACAATTTTTACGTCAAAATCGAAGCTGATTTTTGCAACTTTAACGATGATATTATTGATTGCGCCAATTAGTTTTATGTTGACATTTATGTATTACGCCTTTGGTACAAAATCTACAACATTAATGGATGTGGCAAGTGAAACGCTTTACGTTACAGAACCTAATACATCACTGGAAGAAATAGAGTTTGATATGTCCTTTACGCCATTTTCAATGAAGCTTGCTTTTGATCAATACAAGCGTATAGGAGAGGAAGACTATAAAGCGAACACTTATGATTTACGTTTTTTCCTTGGTAGCTTATCTAAAAAAGAAGTGACAACATCTTTAGAAAGAGTAGCACCAAAACATCAAACAGAAACTAATCCTTGGTTAATACATCCTGAAAACAGGAATTCGGAACTGGATACGGGTCGAGAATGGAGGATCCTTGGCGGTTTACCTGATGAAACTGTTGTGGAAGCTTATATTTCATTTAATGATCTTATGACAGTTAAAGAAGCTAAAGATACAATGCCTAATGTCGATGTTGTGTGGGCTGCTGTCGATACCGGTATTGATAAAACAAATTTAAGTAAAGATGGTAATGTTGTTTCACCAATTGGCTATCCTGTGCAACCTGATAATTCCACTTGGTCACCATTTCGCGATGCAACGTCAAATGAAGAAGTGTTTAAAGATATTTTAAAAACTATGGAAAAGCACGAAGAACTTGCGACATCGATTTCTAGCGCAAAAAATTTAGCATTGCCGGAGCGTATTGCATACATTAATAAACATGGCGTAAAGACTTATGGGGTTGTTGTAACGGGACCGAAAAAGGAAGTCCTTGCATTAGAAAAACTGGATATTGTACGGTCACTAAAAGTAGGTGAGGTGAAATTATGGAACTGGTCACGTTAAAACGATTTGAAAAGGGATTCGTCACAGCTGGATGGTTTGGAATCATTAGTGGCTTATGCCTACTTTTATTACTTAATATTACGCTATTAACGAATATTGATATAACGAATAATAACCTCTATTTGTTAATTTATCTGACAGCTCCTTTTAGCGTTCTTGCTTTATTTTCTAAAAAAAGTCGCTCATTAGGGCTATGGGGATTAAGTATTGTCTTGTTTATCATGATGTTTACAGTAATTATTTTCATCATAGGATGGATAGTAATTCCGTTTCCTTAAAAAACTATGCCTATTGCTCCCAAGTCGCAATAGGTTTGGAGAACCAATGGGGGTGCCCGTAAATTTTTAGCTATCATCAAAGTTTGGATAACATATTTGAAACAAATGAAGGTTGTTTAATAGTGGTTTAACTTTATAATAAGAAAAATCCCGAATATTGAACGTTTCGGGATTTTGTTTTTCTTATCCTGAGTTTTTAAACACCTTAATTTACAACATTTTACACAATGTAAAATGCTACTTGGAGAAAGGAAAAACTATGCTGTTTTTGTTTTCTTTTGTTTAGATACAGGAACAGATCGATTTAAAATACTGTTGGCTATCATTCCGATCATAATAATGATCATACCGATTAAAGATAAACCAACTGGCCAAGAACCGTTTAAAAAAACGATTTCACCAAGAACAGTAAAAATCATTGTTCCTGCTTGTGTTGCCTCCACTGCTCCTAACAAAGAAAGGTTATTTTTCGCTAAGTCAGTAGCGAAGAAAAATGTCATTGTGGCGATAACACCCGAACATAATGCTAATAAGAAACCTTGCATCATTTGCCCAGATGTTGGAATGCCAGTTGTAGTCCAACCATAAATCGCTAATATAATACTGACAGGAAGGCTACCAATTGCCATGCCTAACACGCGTTGAAATGTATCTAAGCGTCCATCAACGACTTCCATCATTTTTCTATTACCGAAAGGATATAAAAATGCAGCGATAACTACAGGGAGGAAGCCAGATAAAAATTGAGAAACAGTAATGTCCCCAGCTTCTGTTAATTGCATACAAATGACACCTGTTAAAATAAATAAGGAAACGAGTAAGCTTCGCATGGGAATTTTACCGCGAACTCGTTTAACTCCTGACTTCGTCTCCAATGTAATAAAAAATAACGGAGATAATAACAAACCAGCTAAAATGGTTATTTGCCATGTACCTGCTACGAGCCATGCAGGACTAAATACAGCAGCATAGCTTAATAAGGAATAAAATCCAACCCCGGCTATTGTGCCATAACCAAGCCATGCCAAAGGATGTTTACACATTTCTACCCATAGTGGACGAAGGTTTTTGCGAAATAGGACGATAAAGAATAAAATGGGTAAAGCGAATAAAAATCGGAAGGAAGCAGTCCAAGCCCAGCTTGTTCCTGATACGTTCATAACTCGATTTATAATAAATGTAGCTGAAAAAAACGCAGATGATAAAATACCTAATAAGATAGCACGCATTTCGTTCGCTCCTTTCTAAATATATATTATAATATAATTATTTAGATAAAAAGTAAATTATAATATACCGAAGGTGGGGTTCATATGAAAGAACAAGAGGATATGCAAACAAAGGAAGTTATTTTGCAAGTTGGTCAACTGTTACGACAAATACGAAATGAACAGAAATTAAGTTTAGAAGAGTTAGCGAAAAAAACGGGTGTTAGTAAATTAACGCTAGGGAAAATTGAGAGAGGAGAAACGAATCCTACATTAGGCGTCATTTGGAAGATTACGAAAGGACTAGCTATTCCGTTGTCTCGGCTTATGGTTATAGAAGATATAGTAAATGTTGCACGCTGCGGAGAAGGATTTACTATAGAAGAAAATCACATGTGGCGATTAGAGACGATATTTCGTTACAAAAAAGAAACAGGATTGGAAATGCATCGTGCTTGTTTACAACCGAATAGCATATATGAGGCAGAACCTCATCATGAAGGAGCTATCGAATTTGTAACAGTAATGAAAGGGGAAATTTCGATTCAAGTTGGACAAGAAATGTATGAATTAAACGAATTTGATTCTATTCAATTTGAAGCAAATCGAAAGCATAGCTATGAAAACACCGGAAATGAAGTTGCAGTTCTCCATTTAACAATGAAATATTTATCTTGAAATAAGTAATCATTCTAGTATTTACATCTTCGTTTATTTATATATTCGTCCCTGCAATTTCTACGCGGAGGGCTTGTTACCACAATATTTCATTAAGGAAAATCCCGAATAATGTCCGTTATTCGGGATTTTGTTTTTTCTTACCATGTATTATTAATTTATCCTTAAGCTGTATTTATCATTATAAAGTGAATTTTTTTAGCTCTACAGACAATGTATTTGTCATTTCTTGAAGTTCGGATACCTTTTCACTAATTTTTTGGAATGATCCTAACTGCTCTTGGGTAGAAGCGGATATTTCTTCTGTACCTGCTGCGGTTTCTTCCGTAATAGCTGAAATGTTTTCAATAGCACTGTTCATTTGCTGGCTCATTTCGCTTGTTTGCTCCATATCCTTCGTAAGGTGCTGTAACTGATCATTAATGTCTAATACATGAGTTGCAATAGCCTCAAATGACTTTTCTGTATCGGTCATCGATTGTAATTGTTCTTTTGACAGCTGATGTCCATGCTCTGCCGTAGAAAGAATGAGCGTAATACCATCTTGTATATGTGTCACCATCGAAGAGATGAAAGTAGTCGCTTTTTCTGTTTCATGAGATAGTTTTTTGACTTCCTTTGCTACAATTGCGAATCCTTTTCCGGCTTCTCCAGCACGTGCCGCTTCGATTGCAGCATTTAATGCTAAAAGATTTGTTTGATCAGCAATCGCGTGAACTGCATTAGCCGCTCCTTCAATTTCTGTTGTGAATTGAGCGAATTGAGTAACAGCCTCTTTGATGTTAATCGAAGTGGATGAAATATCCTTCGCGATAGAGGATTGCTTCTCTAGTGAGCTACGACCATTTTGAACAGCAGTAAGTGCTTTGTTACCGTTCACTGCTGATTGTTCACTTGTCTCCTGAACAGTAGTAAATTGATCCGCCATCGTATTCATCAGGATAGCCGCTGATTGGATATCTTCTGAAATAGTTAGGCTTCCCTTTGCCAATTCATCCGTTGATGTAGCAATTTGTTTACTGCCTTCGTTAACGGTTTCAATATAGCTTGTGACATCTTTTGTAAATAGACCAACATTTTTGCCTACATGATCAATTGATTGTACGGTGCTTTTTAACCCAACAATCATTTTGGAAAAGTTCTCAGTTAGTTGATCAACTTCATTTCGACTGCCTTTCTTATAGGGGAGGGAAGAGGTGTCAATTGTCAAATTCCCAGCAGCCACCAATTGTGCACAATCCACGATTCGGTTAATCGGTTTAGTAATTCTTTTCGTTGCGACATATGAAAAAATGATAGTAGCAATAATTAGAAGGATACTTCCTATTATTGTTGTTGTGGTAATAAAAGAAATTTTTTGCGTTGCCAAATCATTTGTTTCTTTATACCATTCATTTGTTTCTTTTTTTAGTAAATACATATCGTTCAATATACCGGATATTCTGATTGCTTGTTTTTTTATCTCAGGACGATTGTGAGCAAGAAATCCTGCTTCAGCAGCTTTTGCTAATTCGTCGTATTTACCTTCGATTTTTTTGATGATTGCCTTATGCTCAGATATTTTTGCAATAGTTGAGAGTTTTTCTAAATTTACTTTCGTTTCTTTTAAAGTTGAAAGAGCTTCATTTTTATTTGCCTCACTATCTAAAAAAGTGTAGTTATTTAATGATTGGCTCGCTACAACTAAACTTTGTTCAAGTTCTTTCACTGCCAGTAATAGTTCTGTATCATCTTGTGCAGTTGTTTGTATATCGAATGTTTGAACGATAATAAAACCAATCATAGCCATTGCGAGTCCAATTGGAATAAGTATGTTCATAAATAATTTTTTTCGTAGTGTCACTGGCTGTTCCCCTTTTCTGCAGTAACTTTTATTTTACCCGAGACAATATCTTCTTTTGCTTTTTCAATAGCAGCCTGTTGTTCAGGTGTAAGTTTAATAACACGTATATCCGCAAGGCCCACTCCATTATCAGCTAAACCGAATGAAAACGATTTTTCGGAAATTTTCCCGTCCTCATCTATTGTTTTAGCAATTTTAAAAACAGCTTGGTCGACATTTTTTAACATCGATGTTACGACAGTTTTTTCTGCAATGTAAAATTGATCAATATCAACTCCGGCCGCATATATGCCCATTTCTTCTGCTTTCTTTATGGCACCAAAGCCTGTGAATCCCGCTGCATGATAAATAAAATCTACGCCGTTCTTTATGTAACGTTCTGCGATTGCCGCACCTGCCTCAGTATCATCAAATGAGCCAGCATATTCACTAACAATTTCGATATTTGGATTATAGTATTTAGCTCCCTCAATAAAGCCGTTCTCAAAATGGTGGATAACCGGAACATTTGCGCCACCAATAAATCCTATTTTTCCAGTTTTACTCGTCATTGCTGCAACCATTCCAAGTAAAAAGCTACCTTCCTGCTCTTTAAAGGTTATTGAAGTGATATTTGCAACATCTGATTGCCCGTCAATCAGGACGAATTGTTGATCAGGATATTTCTTCGCAGTCTTTTCCAATGCCTCCTGTACAGAGAAGCCAAGACCAATAATGACGTTATACTTTTCTGCGACAAGTTCCTCTAACTTCTGTTCATAATTGCCATCAGGCGCCTCTTTATAATCAAATAGAATACCTAGCTCATCTCGTGCTTTCTCAAGCCCTTTAAAAGCTGAGTCATTAAACGATTCATCACCAAGCCCTGCATCTGAGAGCAGGATTCCTATTTTATAGTCATTTTTCGCTTTTTCTGGCGAAGCTGTTGAACAGCCCGTTATTAACAAAGCTATTAAACAAAAGCCTACCATTAATTTTTTCAATATGAGAACCTCCAATAGTATGTATAATTTATATCGGTAAAAAGTCGTTCTAAGTCAGATGTCAGACGATGATTTTTTGTTTTACCATTAAATATTATCAGATTTTTTACAATTTACTACAGGAAAATGGGTTTAAATCATTCCCGATATTTTTTAATCACTGAGTATTTAGTTTGTTATGCAGTGGATTTTCTCTATGTTGATAGTGAAAAAGGAGGGGGGATATAAAACATAAGTACTAATGGCATGTCAAAAAAGCCTCGCAAACACCCAAAGAGTTTGCGAGGCCCCTATCCGATAATCTTTAAACTGCACCAAATAATTTTAATACATTAATAATAACGATCCCTACAATGCCGAAGTCTGAATCACCAAATGTAGTTCCTTCATAGCCGATATCTCCCATAAAGATAAGTAGAATCGCGGGGATAAAGCTAATAATTAATCCGTTAGCAAATGCTCCTACCATAGCACCGCGTCTACCACCAGTTGCATTACCGAATACTCCTGCAGCCGCACCCGTGAAGAAATGTGGCACAAGCCCAGGTACAATCACTTTTAGCCCTATGAGGGGGAGTATAAACATGGACACTAAGCCTGCTACAAAGCTAAATAGGAAGCCAATAATAACTGCATTTGGTGCGAACGGAAAAATTGTAGGGCAGTCTAATGCAGGCTTTGTGTTTGGCACAAGTTTATCTGCAATCCCTTTAAAGGCAGGAATGATCTCGGCAATTAGCATTCGCACTCCAGCCAAAATGATATAGACACCAGCGGCAAAGGTAATAGCTTGAATAATGGCAAAGACGATAAAATTCGAACCGCCAGATAACTGTGACTCAATATAGGATGGACCTGCGAATAGGGCAACGATAATAAAAAATAGACTCATCGTTAAGGACACAGCTACAGATGTATCTCTTAAAAAACCTAGAGATTTTGGAACTTTTATGTCTTCCGTTGATTTGGCTTTGTTTCCAAAGAGCTTTCCAATTTTAGCAGATACATAATAACCTATGCTGCCAAAATGACCGACAGCAAAATCATCACTACCTGTTATTTGACGAACAGTTGGTTGTAAAATGGCAGGGAATACGACCATACAAAGACCAAGTATTATAGAGCCAACGATTATAAGAGGTGTGCCACTCATACCGCCGACTGAGAGTGATGCAGCGATTAAACACGCCATAAATAATGTATGATGACCAGTTAAAAATATATATTTTAAGGGCGTAAATCGCGCGAATAAAATGTTCATAATCATACCGAAAACCATAATCATGGCAGTAGCTGTTCCGAAACTAGTTTGAGCGGCTGCTACAATCGCTTCATTATTTGGGATAACCCCTTGGACATTAAATGCATGATCAAACATTTTACTAAAGTGATTTAAAGAACCAATTAAAACGGTTGCACCTGCGCCAAGTATAACAAAGCCCATAACCGTTTTTAACGTACCAGAAAGAACTGTTGAAGCTGACTTCTTTTGTATTAATAAACCGACAAAAGCGAATAGGCCGACTAATATAGCTGGTGTTCCTAAAATGTCATTCATAATAACATCTAACATATTAACACCTCATCCTATCCAATTTTTAATTAAGTTCAAATTCAAGCCTTTAAAACAGCGGATTAAGCTTTAATTTAATTTCTGAAATACTCATCATATTAACAATACTAACGATATGACCTCTCTCTTTGGGCAATTGATTGACAATATCTTCTGCGCCAATATAAATATCCGCTTTCTCTGCCTTGGCAGATGCTAAATCTGTATGAGTTACTTCTGCAACTTTCCTAAGTTCAGTTAACGCTTTTTTTACATTCAATTCCATAATAAAGCTACTGCCTAAGCCATTCCCGCACACTACTAAAATTTTCATCATGATTACTCCTTTGCCACAATTTGTTGAATTTCTTTAATAATATCGTCTTTATGCTGGCAGGCGATGATGCTGTCTATTTGATTTGGTTCCTGCAAAATCTTTGTTAAGTCAACTAATGCCTGTAGATGCGACGCACTATCGGTTGCAGCTAAGACAATAATTAAGAAAACAGGCTTTTCTGGTCCAAACAAAACTGGTTTTTGTAAGCTTAATAGGCTCATGGCTAGCTCGTTTACTCCTTCTGTGTGCCGTGCATGTGGAATCGCTACTTTTGGTGTTAGGACTACATAAGGTCCGTGTTTCTCAATGGAATGAATCATTGACTCAATATAGCGTTCTTCGATTTTATTGTGCTTTAATAGTGGACTTGCAGCTAAATGAATAGCTTCTTGCCACGTATTTACAAAATTTGCGAGTTGTATAGTATCTTTTGTCAGTAACTCAGTTAGCAAATACAGCCCTCCTTTCATTGGGATAAACATTCCCCATTCCATGTTATTATTGTTGATTATGGAATTATGTCATAAGAGGCTATTTTTTTAATTGTTTGGCTAAATCATAAATTGCAGTTTTTACAAACGCATCCATCTTGCTATCTAGACGAGATTTAGGATAAATAAGTTGAATCTTTCTATTAAGTGTCACATCGTGTAAGTCTCTTTTGATCAAAAGTCCTGATTTTAACTCATCTTCTATCAGGGCAACTGACAAAAATGCAATTGTTTTTCCGAAAGTAAGCATTTTCTTAATAGTGCTGACAGAATCTAGCTCAATCGTATAAATGGATGGGTGAAATGGGTCCATCCATTTTTCTATAAAATGATTCGTTGAACTTGAGGATGTATGCAATAATACTTTGTTTTTTAGGACATCTGCTTTTGTGATGTCCTTTTTTGCTGCAAGCTCATGGGTAGGACTCAATGCTAATACAAGGGAATCTTCGCCGATTGTTTCGTATATAAGAGACGAATTTTCTTGTTTTGTTTCCATAATTAGCCCGTAATCTAATTCTTGAAGAGCTACCTTTTGTTCAATTTCAGGCGCTGTTTTTACTTCTAGCGATATTCGAATGTCTGGGTAGGCTGTTGAAACCAGATGAATAATATCTGGCATAAAAATATGTGCAGGTAGCCCGCTTGCGCCAAGACGAATGGAGCCAATATTACCCGCCAAAAGATTTTCGACAAAGCGATTCATGTCTTTTTGTAGCTGTACAATTTGGCGAGCATAATGATAGAGCCCTTCTCCCGCTTCTGTTAAACGGTATCCACCTGCATTTGTCCGAAACAAATGGATGCCATATTCCTCTTCAATGGAGCGAATATGAAAGGATACTGTCGGCGCTGTAAGACCTAGCTCTTTGGCAACAGGAGCTAATTTTTTAAATTCTACGAGTAGGCAAAATGCCTGTAACTTCATGTTATTCATTTTATCCTCCTAAAGTAAATTAGAAAAAATCTTAGTTTTGCTTTAGTTTATTAGATTTTTTTTAACGAGATATTAATAGTAGATTAATATTTTCTAAATATCTGGAATTTATAGTTGTAATTAACGAGGAGGATATGATGAAAATCTCATTAACGAATATCGAGAAAAAATATGGACAGTCTCATGCGTTATGGCCCATCAATGTGGAGCTGGATAGCAAGTTCATTACCATCTTAGGACAATCAGGCTGTGGTAAAACAACGTTATTGAAAGTATTGGCAGGTCTTGAACAACCGACAAATGGAGAAATCCGTTTTGATGACACAATTATTTATTCATCCAAACTCCATAAAAATGTAAAACCAAATAAGCGAAATATGGCAATGGTTTTTCAAGATTTTGCATTATGGCCTCATATGACTATTTTCCAAAACATTGCTTTTGGCCTAAAGGGTATTGTTTCAAAGTCAGACATTCCGGCTCGAGTGGAGCATGTTATGCGATTGGTGAAAATGGAGGGTTTTGAAAAACGAAAGCCAGGGGAGTTATCGGGAGGACAGCAGCAACGAGTAGCACTTGCGAGGGCACTAGCGACAAATCCACAGCTTATTTTGTTTGATGAACCATTATCAGCGCTCGACGCAGTACTAAGAGAAAAAATGCAAGATGAAATCATGCATATTATTTACGAGTTAGATTGTCAGGCAATTTTTGTCACACATGATCAAACAGAGGCAATGGCAATGTCAGATCAAATTATCGTGATGGAGGCAGGAAGAATTGCACAAGTAGGAACGCCAGAAGAAATTTATCACGCTCCAGCAACACCGTATGTAGCAGATTTTATCGGCAAAGTGAACTGGTTTGATAAAGGTAATTATATTGTGCGACCTGAAGGAGTTTCCAGACTACGACGCCCAGGTACAATTGCAAAACAAGCGATGATTGTAAAAAGTACCTTTGTTGGTGATCGTTATTTAGTGCAAGCACAGGTAGAAGGTAAGCACTGGAGCTTTTACGAAGCAGAACCGATAGAACATGGCAAACAGCTTGAAGTTTTTATTGATGAAAAACAAATATATCAATTGGAGGGTTACCATTGAAAAAACGAGGGTTAAAACTAATTGCTACAGCTGGGATTCTTTTAACATTAGCATTAGCGGGCTGTGGAAATAAAGAGGTAGAGAAGAATGATAAAGCAAATTCAACCGCAAAAGAAGAACAAACTTTAACGGTATACTCTGCTGGTCCAGATGGTTTAGCAGCGAAAATTCAACAAGCATTTGAAGAGAAAACAGGCATAAAAATAGAGATGTTCCAAGGAACAACAGGCAAAATATTATCGCGTTTAGAAGCGGAAAAAAATAACCCTATAGCTGACGTTGTCGTACTAGCCTCTGTCGCTTCAATGGATGGCTTAAAGGAAACAGATCAACTTCAAAGCTATATAGACGCTGATAATGCCAAGAAAATCAATAGCGATTGGTCAGATGCAGAAGGTTATTACTATGGTTACAGTGCCTCAGCATTAGGAATTGCTTATAATACCAAAAATACGCAACAGGTTCCGGCAGAATGGACAGATTTAGCAAAAGCTGAATGGCAAAATAAAATTAATATACCAGACCCTAGCTTGTCAGGCTCTGCTGTAGACTTCCTATTCGGATATTCAGAAGCTGGAAAAACAGCTTGGACTACGATGGAGAAGTGGAAGGAAAATGGTTTACAGGTGAATGGTGCCAATAAGGAAGCGTTAGATGCTGTTATTACTGGTGACAAAAATGCCACAATTTCAGGGGTAGATTACATGGCCTATAAAGCAAAAGCTGATGGTGAGCCAGTAGAAATTATTTATCCAAAAAGCGGGACAGTTGTCAGTCCGCGAGCTGTTGGTATTTTGAAGGATGCAAAAAACGTAGAAAGTGCAAAAGCGTACGTTGATTTTTTACTGTCAGATGAAGGGCAAAAGCTTGTAGCAAATGCCTACTTACTACCAGGCAACAAAGATATACCTGTTAAGGATCGTGCAGCCTTAGATGAAATTCCTCAGCTAAACGTGAATTGGAAAGGTGCAGAAGCGAAGCAACTTGAAGTATTAACTAAATTCAATGATATTTTTCGTTAAGTAGTTAGGGGAGGTTTTTTAGCCTCCTTGAAGTTTTTCTAGGAAAGGATTGAATCATCAATGATTATGGAAGGCAGACGAACTTTTGGATTTTTACTGACACTTGTCGTCACGTTTGCTATCGCACCGTTAATTGCCATTGCATTTTATACGTTTATGAAAGATGGGCAATTAGATGTTTCGCAGATTAACAGAATGTTTGCCAATGACAGAATGTGGCAAACGCTTGGAAACTCTGTATTATTAGGGGTTTTAGTTGTTTTAGGGACTACGATTGTAGCATTCCCAATGGCGTTAATAAGAACGAAAACAAGCTTATATAAATACGATTGGCTAGATATTATTTTAACCATTCCATTTATGACACCTCCGTATATTGGCTCCATGGGATGGATATTGTTCATGCAAAATAATGGCTTTCTCCAACAGCTATTTCCAAATGCTGCTTGGATGACTGAATCGTTCTTCACCTTATTTGGAATGGTCATGATTATGAGCCTGCATCTTTTTCCTTTTTTATATTTAATGCTGAAAAATACGCTATTAAGAATCAATGGCTCCTTTCTAGATGCTGCATTAATTTTTGGACGAAGCTCTTGGAGAAATTGGATGAAAATAGTTTTGCCTTTAGTAGTTTCTAGCTATGTTCTAGGGAGCTTGCTAATTTTCATCAAAACGCTAGCTGAATTTGGAACACCTGCTACGTTTGGTAGTCGAATTGGCTTTCAAGTATTTACAACGGAGATTCACTCTTACCTTTCAAGATGGCCAGTAGATATTAGTATGGCGACATCACTGTCATTATTTTTACTATCAGTTTGTCTCGTTATCTGGTATTTTCAAAATCTTATTGGACGGAAATATACATATAGTGTGCTATCTGGAAAAACACCAGCTATTCGCGAGATTGAAGATAAATGGTATGTCAAGTTCGGTTCATGGCTCTTTGTGGGAAGCATCATTTTGCTATCAATCGGTATTCCTTACTTCTCAATTATTGTGACATCTTTGCAGAAAGTAAGGGGAGATGGTTTGCAGGCAGGGAATTTTAGCTTTGCTTCCTACCAGGAAGTATTTACAAGTGGAAGTGCTGGATTGTCAGCATTTTTAAATAGTGTTGTTTTCTCCGTAATCACAGCTGTCGTTACAGCAATTATTGGCTTGTTCATTGCCTTATACATTAAAAAGGGAGAAACGAAAAAGCAGCAAATATTAGATTTCTTTAGTTTAATGCCTAATATTATTCCTGGAATTGTCTTTGTAGTTGGTTTAATTATGTTTTGGAATGCACCGTGGCTACCAGCGACTATCTATAACACAAAGGCAATGGTTGTAGTCACGTATTGTGTACTTTTTTTACCATATTCCGTGCAATATATAAAGTCATCTTTATCACAATTAGATTCTTCGATATTCCAATCAGCTGCTATTTTTGGGCGAAGTAGCTTGGCTGTTTATCGACATATCATTATTCCATTATTAATGCAGGGAATTCTTGCTGGAATGATGATGACGTTTATTATCTCCATGCGTGAGCTTGTCGCTGGATTACTCATTTTGCCTCCTTCAGTAGAGACAGGCGCAACATTTATTTACAGTCAATTTGAACAAGGAAATGTTGGTGTAGGAATGGCTGTAGCGGTGATTACAGTCGTCATGACCGTTATTTTTATGTTTCAATTAGATTGGCTACAAAAACGGGGAGGACATGCGGATGCTTAATGTAGAAATTTTAGGTGGGGTCGGTGAGTATGGGCGTAACTGCTTTTTCATTGAAAATAATGGACATGCTATTTTACTCGATTGCGGAGTGATGAACAATCGACAAAAGACACCTCCAAAATTAACACAAGCTCACGTGACAAAGCTTGATGCAGTGTTTATTTCCCATTCACATACAGATCATGTAGGTGCGATTCCTTTACTTGAGCGATGGGGATATAGAGGGCCGATAATTATGAGTAAAATGACTGCGCAGCAACTAAAACAGTCTTTTCAACATACAGGAATCTTTCAACCAGAATCAATCGGAGAGTGGATAGTTGTTAGTAAATGCCTTGCCTTTCAATGGGGCTACAGTGGGCATCTAATAGGAAGCGTTTGGTATAAGATTCGTTTTTTTGAGGAGGTGATATTTTACTCTGGCGATTATGTTGTGGATTCCTATTTGTTAAAAGCAACACTACCGATAGAGGACGGGACTGTTTATGATCTTGCCATTATGGATAGCGGCCATGTTGAGAAGCGCATCAATAATATAGAAGTATTGCAGCAAATGACGGAATATATCAATGCAAATCCAGGCTGCCCAATCATTTTCCCATCTTCTTTCTCAGGAAAAACAGCAGATATTGCTACTTATCTTTTTCAGCATACGACAAGAGCGATACGTGTAGATCATGCTTTATTGTCGTTATTTGATAATTATTATGAGGCACCTGAAAATTTATTGCCTACCAAAACAATTTTGCAAGAGTTTAAACTAGAATGTTTGACAAAGAAAACAGAAAGTGAAAACTTCATTTATTTTGTACCTGAGCGTAATGAAGCGAAATTAATGGAACTACTACACAAAAAACCAACAGCTATGGTTATCTTTACGGGATATTGGAATAAAGGCAAATATAGAATTCAATTTTCCGAAAATCAACATAAGGAATTTTTTTATAAAACGCATCCAGATTATGATGATATCATTGCACTTTCTAAGAAAATACATGCACATAAGACAATCTATTTTCACAGTTCATTAACGAATAGAGAAACGACTATCTTGCAATTACTACAAAATGAGGAGGAAATAACATGAAGAAATGGGTACTGAATTTTTGTTTAATCGGTATTGTACTTGTTAGCATCATTGGATTTGATTCTACACAAGCTAAAGCAGCAATCGAGCCAGGGAATGAAATTAAATTCAATATTAAATCTGAGCTTTTCACTGAATCGGATATTTTTAATGTTTTCCAAGCTACAAAAAAAGATGAAGTAAAGATTTATTTCTTTGATACTCCGAATAGAGCTTTTCTAAATGAGGGTTATATCCACCGTTTACGTGTATATAAAGGAAGCAATAACATCGATATCACGTATAAAAAGAGATTTTTACATACACCTCTGGATGAAGCAATTGCTATTACAGAAAGTCATGGCTTCACTGGAGCAGAGTCTAACTATAAATTTGAAACGGATATTAAAGGTGGCAATCGTTCGTTCACAATAAGTCGTAAGGAGTCATTAAAGAATACATCTAAAGTTTCCTATGATGCAGTGGATACAAATGTGGCAAAAAAATTAATATTAGAAAATGTTCCGAAGAAAATTTTAAATTGGGATTCTGAAGCATGGTATCAAAACACATTATCCCAAGCTGTCGTATATGGTCCTGCAAAGGCAACAACATATAAAGGAAGCTTTGAGGGCTATGCGGCGGATATTGAAATTTGGCAATATCAAGGGGAGATTATGGTAGAGCTATCAACGAAAGAGGATGATGCATTAAAGGCTGCTATTATAGAAAAAGAATGGCATGATCGATTAGAATTAGCTGGTTATTTAAGTGAAGATCAACGTGGCAAAACGGCATTTGTAATGGATAAGTAATAAAAAATATTCTTTGAAATTCGCGTCACTTCTAGGAATAGCGAACAAGCCGTTGTGCTTTAGCATCTACATGGCTTGTTACGCGTTTGGAGAAGTAGAGCGAATTTTTCTTTTTGGTGTGAAGTAGAATAGAAGGTAAATAAAAACAAGAAAAATTTGTTCTAACTTTTTCAATTTAGCTTACACTTACTATAGGACGAACTTAGTGTTGAACAAGGGAGGAAATGACATAGCGAAAAAAATGGGAATTGTCGCGCTACTTTTATTCGGTGTTTATGTGCTGTGTATGTATTGGTATATATTCCACAGCGGTGGTGGTACAATACCACGAGCGATGCAGGGGACAGCTGCAGATCCAGTGATGTTTATGTCTGAAAAAGAATTATACTTAAGCGGTGAATATTCTAAAATACGGAACTTCCTATTCTTTGTTGCTACACCTTTGGAATGGTTAATCTATTTCATGATATTAATTATGGGCGTATCACGTTATTTCGAAAAGGTAGCAACATCACAAACAAAATGGAAGCTGTTACAAAATGCAAGTTACTTATTTTTATTATCACTTTTACTATATGTTGTACTATTCCCACTCGATTATTATCGTTACAATTTAAGCAAAACCTATGGAATTAGTACACAAGGGTTTTCGTCATGGATGCGAGATGGCATTATAGATTTTTGGGTCAACTTTGGCATGAGTTTAATTATCGTATCAGTCCTTTATTGGCTCATCAAAAAAAGTGCCAAAAGATGGTGGTTATATGCATGGTTTCTAACGATTCCATTTACAATATTTGTGATGTTCATTCAACCTGTAGTTATTGATCCTTTATATAATGATTTTTATCCGCTAAAAAATAAAGAGCTCGAGACGAAAATCTTGTCAATTGCAACACAGGCAAATATACCAGCAGAACATGTATATGAAGTTAATATGGCAGAAAAAACAAATGCCTTAAACGCCTATGTAACGGGTATTGGCAGTAATTCGAGAATTGTGCTATGGGATACAACCTTAAATCGTTTAACAGATAATGAAATATTATTTATCATGGCACATGAAATGGGACATTACGTTGAGAAGCATATTTATTTTGGCATTGCAGGGTATCTTCTATTGACATTGCTAGGATTATGGCTGACAGCGAAATGTTTGAGGTGGTTCATTAGACGTTACGGACAGGTATTAAAAATTAAAAAAATCGGTGATATAGGCTCTTATCCATTGTTTTTACTCCTAACATCTGTTTTATTATTTGCTTCGAGCCCTCTGTCAAATTATATTTCGAGGTATCAGGAAAATAGAGCTGATCAATATGCGATTTCACTAACAGGTGATCGAGAGTCTGCAGTTACTGCATTCCAAAAGCTAACGATATCTGGTTTAAGTGAGGTAAATCCACAGTTACTCGTAAAGTGGTTCCGTTATACACATCCACCAATGCTCGAACGTATTTATAAGGTAGCGGAGAAAGTTGAAGAGAATAAAGAGGAGCCATTAAAAGAAGTGCCGTTAAAAGAGGAGCAGAAAAAAAGAACATCAGAAGAAATGAATGTCGCTAAAAGCAGTAGAGCAATACTCCAGGTTTTTTGAACGAATAAGTTGGGTATTCTAAGGGAAAGAAGTACAAAACTCGTTCGTTAATGATAGGGGAAATGTTATGAGTAATATTGTCGTTATTACACTTTCATCGATATTAGTCGCCTTTGCCTACAATTTTTTGTTAATTCCACATGAGATTTTAAGTGGGGGATTAAGCGGGATTGCCATCATGCTTGGTATTATTACACCCTTGAATACGGGAGTTTTAAATTTACTATTGAATTTGCCGTTGCTTATTATAGGGGTTATGAAATTAGGGAAGCGTTTCATTAGCTATACCATTCTTTCAGTAGTTGTCTTGTCGGTAAGCTTGTATATTATTCCGATTTATAAAGCTACACAAGAGCCAATTCTTGCCTCGTTATTTGGTGGTGTTATTGTGGGCGTAGGGATGGGCATGATTTTTCGTGCGGCAGGTTCCTCTGGAGGTTTTGATATTATAGCGATGCTGTTAAGCCGCAAACGAGATTTTCCACTTGGTACATTAATCTCTGCGATGAATGGTATCGTTGTTGCTATCTCCGGATTCGTGTTTAGTTGGGATGCGGCATTACTGACGCTCGTATCGATTTATGCCACAGGGAAGGTTGTCGACACTATTCATACGAGTCATATTAAATTGACACTGATGATTATTACGAGCAAGGGCGAGGAAGTAAAACAGCAGCTTCTGGAAAAGCTTCATAGAGGTGTAACTATTATGGATGCGAAGGGTGCTTATTCAGGAGAAGGGCGAAAAGTTTTAATTACCGTCATTACGCGCTATCAGCTTGCTGAAGTTAAAGGTACGATCAAGGAAACAGATGCCAAAGCCTTTGTCAATATATTGCAAACTACCGAGGTCATCGGCATGTTTGATAGAGGCATAAAATAAAGGATGTCCTGTAATAACGCATTTCGTGTGGCTAACGCTGCACTTTCGCACAAAATAACCATATTTCAAAGCGGCTCATCGGGTAATCTAAAATAAATAATTATTTCCACAACACACGTTGTTGATTATAATGAATATAATAGAACGTGTGTTTTTATATTTTTAGACGAAATGGGGTTAAATAATGAACAAAGAAACAATTCATACATATTGCCTAAAGCTTCGTGGGACAACGTATGATTACAAAGAAGAATGGCAAGCGGATCGCTATCATATTGGTGGTAAAATGTATGGGATGATGGGCGGGGATGTTACTGGAAGACCAGTACTTACTTTAAAATGCGAGCCTAATCGAGCTGAAGAGTTGAGAGAAGCCTATGAAGGTATTATTCCGGGCTATTATATGAATAAAACACATTGGAATTCAATCTATATGGATGTAGATGACGTGCCTATTGATTTAGTTGAAAATTTAATCAAACATTCCTATGAGCTAGTTTTCGAAAAGCTAACAAGAAAAGTTCAGCAGGAAATTAATTTAATGGAAGAAATGAAGTGAGAGAACAAGTAGGATGAATACTAGTGCGTCAATGTAAAGCCTCGCGTAAAGAAGTGGGAGTAGATTCGGGGAAGAAATACTCGGGTCAGCGAAAGAACTGATCAGGTGCAAGAGAAAAGTGCTCGGGTCAGCCAGAGAACTGATCGGCTTCAAGAGAAAAATGCTCCGGTCCAACTGGTATTTGTACCTACGAAAATGAATACCCGAAAGCAGTGAATCCCCACGCAAAATAATGTAAATCAAAAAAGAATCTGCAAATTTCCCTAGCTTAATCGCGGAGAAAACAGATTCTTTTTTCATGCTATACCTAATTATATCCACGTTCACCAAATGGCTGAAGCTTGTCGAGCCATTTTTGTTCTAGCTTTTCTAGCTCTTTTTTGGCATCAAAATAGCCCTCTTCTTTTTTCTTCAAATATTCCACAACTTCAATATCGAAGGCATCCTTGCCGAATGTGTTGTAATCGGCTTGTAGCTTTTTATTGGTATGTGTATTTGTTTTTAATGAAAATTGAAAGCCGTTTAAGCGTTTTAAATTATTGAAGCTACCAACAAACGCTTTACCATTTTGTTTATTGGTCATAGTAAAAACACCAGCTTCGATTTTTATTTCTTTATACATTTCCTTTAATTCTTTTTTATGGTCCATTGGAAACCCTGCTTTCTTATTTTTTTATCCAGTAAGCACTGCAATCCTCTTGTCGATCCATGAAGCCGTATTCGATTAAATAGCGACGTATTTGTACATAGTCCTCATATATCGGTTGAATCACTTCGTTTAATTCTTTTTCTGAATACTGTTTTGTTTCATCGAAAAGTTTTGTGATTGCACGGAGTATCACAATTTTATGCTTTTCACGTTTTGGGAAGCGGACAAGCGCTTTGCCAATACCGTTTGGAAAGTACTTTTCAAGTAATTGCTGTTCTTCAGAAATCGTAATATTATAGCGATCGTCGACCATCGTAGCCGTTTTGTGAATAGGTACAAAGCTGTCTTCCTTTTGATTCTGTTCTTTTAATAGCTCCATCATCGCAAGAAATGCTTTCGCTTGACGTTCCTTTTCTTTAAGGGTAAAGCGATGATGACGTATCGTTGTTGCACTACCAATTTCCAGTTCCTCTTTAATCTCTTGATCGGTTTTTCCCTCATAAAATAAGCGTAAAATATGACTTTGATGATCAGTTAGTCCTGTCATTTTTTTATTTAGGCCATTTAAATAATGAAATACAGATTGATGTGCAGCAGTAATATGATGGTGCATAAATTTTTCTGCCTCGTAGAGAACGCCTTCATGTGGATAAATAATACCCTTTTCAATCTTTTCCCCGCAAAGCAAACAAGTGAAATGCGTTGCTTCATCGGTGTAGCCTTTTTTTATGTCATGAATCGAAGCTTGCCAAAATAATTCATTTACATCCATTGGAAGTCCTCCTATAAAACGCAAACGATTATTAATTTCGTTTGCTTATATATTATTAAAATAACAAATTGTTTAAATAAAATCAATAAAAAACACATCATTTTATAAACGATGTGCGAAAGTGTTTATTTATTTTTCTTTTTAAAAATAATGATAGATAAGATTGCTAGCACAATAATTGTGACGATAATAATGACAATGCTAGTTGAGGTACTTAGTATATTTCCATGAAGGTCATAGACAATACCATACATTTTTTTATATTCTTCCACCTGTGAAGCAGGCGCACCTTCGAAAACCTTGGAAATTGAGCTCTCCATAAAGGTATTGCGTAATAGTAACGTTGTATGACTGATAGGGAAATACATAATAAGATTTTGAGCAAAGCTTGGAAGTACACCAACAGGTACATAAACACCACATAAGAAACCGAGTGCTGTACCGAAGATTGTACTGAGCGTTGAAAATGAATGTTGGCTGTTAGCAAGTAACACAAGGAAGAGATTAAAAACACTGGCAAGTAACACTGATAAAAATAGTAAGCCTACCACTTTTAAGAAATCCCCAAAGCTTTGTAGCTCACCGCCAGTTGATACGATAAAAATTTCACAGCCAATAAGGGCGATAAAGGAAAAGATACAGCCAATGAAAAAGGCATTTAATACATAGCTAAATTGAATGGTTGCTCGCGAGATAGGCGCTGTGAGAAAATCAGCTTGCGCTTTTGTTTCAAGATCCCTTACAGCGATGCCATACGCGGCAAGTGTAGTAGAAACAGCGATCATAGAGAGTAAACCAGCGACAATCCATTCATTGACCATCGTTACCAATTCTGGAGTAGCCTTTGTCACTTCTTCAATGGCATTTACTTGCGTTTTTTGAAGAAATACTGCGTAAAGGACAATGACAATAATGACAGAAAGCAGCGAGTAGAAGACTTGTGTTTTATCACGTCTGAAAACCTTGTTATTTCGTTTTACTAAGCTAAATAATGCTTCCATTAAGCTGCACCTCCCTCGGCCATAATATGAAGAAAGACATCATCCATCGTACCTTTGATTACTTCAAACGAAGCAATAAGCGGCTCCGCTTTTTTTAATAGCGTTAATGCATGAAGTGTCGAGTCGACTCGGATGGAGAAAATACCTAGCTTTTCTGTATAGGAGATGGCATTTTCCTCGAGCCACTGCATCCCTTCAGTACTATTATGAAAAACAAGTGCCATTGAATCATAGGCGTATTTTGTTTTAAGTGCATCTGGTGTGCCTTCAGCAACAATTTCTCCTTCTTTTAAGACGATGACTTGATGAGCAACTGCCGCTTCCTCCATATAATGCGTTGTTAAAAAAACAGTCATGTTTGTTTCGAGCTGAAGCTGTTTAATGGCTTGCCAAACGAATTGCCGCGTTTGTGGATCAAGCCCAGTTGTCGGTTCATCTAAAAACAATATTTTCGGTCGATGGATAAGGGCTCGAGCGATATCAGCACGCCTTTTTTGACCACCTGATAAAGTACCATATTTGCGTTTTTCTATATCTTCTAAATGTAAATATGTTGAAACGAATTGATAATTTTCGGCCAATTGTTTTTTCGATAAGCCATATGTTTTACCACGGTGAATTATATTTTCCCGCACCGTTAATCGTTCATCTAATAAACTTTGCTGGAATACGACACCAATGGATTTTCGAATTTCCGCATTGTCGTTGCTTGCATCAAGTGTATAGTCATTAACTTTAACAGTACCGCTTGATTTTTTTAATAATGTACAGAGTATTTCAATGGTCGTTGATTTCCCGGCACCATTCGCACCTAAAAAGGCGAAGAGGGAGCCTTGTTCAACCGAAAATGAAATACCCTTTACGGCTTGTTGATTGCCATATTGCTTACATAGATTTTTAACTTGTATAGCAAAGGTCATATTGTTTATTCCTTTCTTTTTCGAATTTCTTGATTGATTTTTTCAATATCATTTTTTTGAAGTACATAAAGGATGCACCAAACGATTAAGTAAATAATAGCTTCACTTATAAGAACATACTTAATGCCGGAATGTTCAAACCAACGCCCGAAATAGCCTGCAATCATGACACACAGCGTAACGGCAATTAAATGTAGAATAAGCTGAGTAATAAAAGGTAAACGCTCTATATCAAAGATGATGGACAACAGACCTATTACAGCTCCAAGTATGGCGGCGATGATAATTTGCTCAAGTAATTCAGACCCTGACACCACAGCGTTATTAGATATGACACTGAATGTTACTAAGACGTAGGAAGAGCAAAGTGATATGAGTAGTCCAATAATCATCATGCGAATAATTTTCATATTATGAGTCCCTCCCAATACCTAGGTGGTGTTTTAGTTCTTTTAAATATTTCCGGCTAACATGGACGGACACATCGTTTTCTAAAATCAGTTCTGTTGTACCGATTGTACCCATTTGAATAGAGGTAATTTTGTTAATGTTGACGAGTGTCGATTTACTGACTCGGGCAAAGTCTTTCGCTAATTGTGCTTCTAGCTCATATAATTTACGCTTTGTTTCGAATTCCTGTTCCTCCGTCTGCAAAAATACTTTTGCACCCTCTGCGTAAATGGAGTAAATATCTGAAATTTTTAGCATATGAATTTCCTGCTGAAAATAGCCATCTAATATTGTTGTTTGTGAAGCTTGTAGCTGCTTCATGAGTCGTTCAATTTGCTCGGTGTATTCCTTTGCATGTATATGAATCTCAGTTTCTTCTAATGCACTGTTGATCGTTAAGTGAATTTTCATTGGAGGCCTCCTTTACATATCTCCACTATGGAGAAACACTGAATCAGGTAATAATAATGTAGCATAGAAAATTTTGGATTGGAGAAAATCTTGGATAAGAGGTTAAATTTTATAAATAACAGGTTCAATTTTAACGATATATAACATTGCAAAAAAGTGATGAAGTAGAAAAATAGGCAGGTTCACGGCATAATAGAATCATACAGTCACGAGGGGTTGCTTCTATGTTTATTTTTGATAAGCACATGTTTATTACGTTATGTATTGGTTTAACAGGTGCGATTTTATTTAATGTATTACATATTCCAATGCCGTGGTTACTTGGAGCTATAGCGGGGGTGCTAATAGTTCAATTGTCGACAAAGGTACAATTGAAATGGCATAAATATTTTCGTAATTTTGGTTTAATTGTTGCGGGGTATTCCATTGGTTTTGCGTTTACACCAGAAGCGGTGCAGGATATTAAACAATTTATAGGAAGCATGATTGTTTTAAACGTATTATTTATTGTATTGTTTTTTGGTATTAGTTATATAGTAGCAAAACGTGCGAATTTAGATTTTGCGACCGCGTTGACATGCTGTGTACCTGGTGGAATGTCACAGGTTGTTGCCTTTGCCGAGGAGCAGGGGGATATGGATATGGTCGTCATTACGTTCTTCCAAATATTACGGGTTCTTTTAATCGTCGGCTTTGTGCCATTAATGGTATCAAGTTCTGGGGGAACGGGTGTAGTTGTCAACGGAGCGTATACATGGAGCCTAATAGCTTTACTTGCTGTGTGTGGAGTAGCAGGTTGGCTGGCGCAAAAGGTGAAAATTCCGACAGGCTATATGCTTGGTCCAGTGTTTTTATTAATGGGCATTAATATAGCAGGGATTGACGTACCGAAATTGCCATTGTCACTACTTCATATTGCGCAACTAATGCTTGGCATTTACATCGGACTTTTATTGAAAAAAGACGATCTACATTTATCGAAGAAGCATGTATTTTACGCTTTTGTTTCGGCAGGGATCTTTGTTGGCGCTGCTTATGGCTTAACATTTGTCATGGAGAGTTTTTACAGCCTTGATTTTCAAACTGGCTTTCTAAGCATCGTACCAGGCGGGCTTGATCAAATGGGGATTATCGCCGCTTCCGTGCATGCAAAGGTCACAATCGTCACCGCATTTCAGCTATTCCGCGTACTGGTCGTATCCGTTTTCCTCGTACCGTTTGTTAAAATGTTTGTGAAAAAAGTGAAAACATAGAGTACGGGTGGATATCACCAGTTTATTGTATGGAAAATATATAAAATAAAGATGATAAACACTGTCATGTATATAAGTTAATTGGAGTGGAGGCTGGTCGACTCCTTGGGGATCAGCAATAGAGGAACGAAGGCTAAAAACATCACGTCCTGTGATAACGCCTTCGTGACCAACATCGTGTTGGCCCAAGCGGCTCATCGGACGCCCCCAGGAAAGCGCCCAGCCGGAACGGAAATCAACCACACGTTATGGTATCGAGCCTAATATTGTAAAGTTTTGTTGATTTTGGAAACTAAAAGCTTATTCTAACGTCTTTAACTTCAAAGGGTGAAGGGGGAAGTACATTGTTTAAATATGTGATACAACTAATTCTTGGTTTCTTGACTTTATTGATGTCAACAGCTATTTCTTGGTATGAGGGAAGTGGTATCATAGATAATACGCTGGAATGGAAGTATTCAACCCCATTCTCTCAGTTATTTAATATGGAGATAAACAATGGACAGGATATTAGCCAGCTTGATTACTTTGTCTATGCGGCTAAATTCCAACCATTTTTCCCGACCATTATGACAGTAAGTGTTCTTTATATTTGTACTGTACTTATTTTTTTCATTTATCAACTAAATCGTCAGTTAGCCATTATTTTATCAGGGATTATAAGTTGTGTATTTATTGTTATTAGCGGTATGTTTTTTAATTCATCAACTGTTGGAGGAAACGTATTCTTTTGGATTATAGCTGTCGGTGCATTAATTTTTATAAGTATGGCGATAAGTTTATGGTACAAGAAAAAAATACAATGTTTAAATTACAGCCATAATAGTTGATTAGTAACATAAAAGTGCGAGCTCTAGTACATAAGTATTTGTACAAGAGTTCGCATTTTTTTAATAAACATCTTGATTGGGGAATGAGTGATGAATTTTGGGAAACATTGGGACTTGATTAGAACGGAAATCAACCTTCGTTATGGTGCGGGGCTGAAAAAATGTGAAAGATTGTAATTTCCCCTTTTCAAAAATTACTGAATTATGGTAATATGAATTTAACTATATTGAACGGAGGTGAAAAGGAATGAATAAAAACGCTACGAGAACATGTGTAAAAGTGGATACAGCTATGTATTTTGCACGTGTTATTACTTTCGATTTTGCGAACAACGGGATAGGTCTGTCTATTTTTAAGCAAAATCAAATATCAAACGTAGCGAATTAACCATTCTTTTTCACAAACTAATGAGGAAAAGACTGCTTGTTAATCGAGCAGTCTTTTTTGTGTCTATAGATGTTTTTCGCACGTTTCATTGGAGGAAAAAACGATGCAAATTAAGGCTGAACAAATACAAAAAATTATGGGTGGAAATGTTTTATTTGAAGGGCTTCAATTAGAAGTAAATACAGGTGAGCATGTTGCTATAGTTGGTGTGAATGGCAGTGGGAAAACGACTTTATTACAGTTACTAGCTGGTTTGGATACACCAGATAAGGGACGAATCATAAAAAGTAAGGAAGCGACGATTGGTTATTTACATCAAATTCCGCAATATCCTATGTTCTCAGTGAAGGAAGTGCTGGAGGAAGCATTTGCGGAAATTTATGCATTAAAGGCAAAAATGACAAAGCTTGAGCAGGAAATGCAGTTAGCTGTAACAGAAAAGGTACTCCAGCAATATGGTCATGTGCAAGAACAGTTTATGCTGCAGGGTGGTTATGAAATTGATGCGCAATTAGCGATGATTGCAAATGGTCTAGGTATAACACCCTTGCTTGAGCAGCATTTTAGTAGTTTAAGTGGTGGGGAGAAAACGAAGGTGATGCTTGGGCAAATTCTTTTAAGTAATCCTTCTATTTTGCTATTAGATGAACCGACGAACCATTTAGATATGCAAGCAATTGAATGGCTAGAAAATTATGTCCGAAACTTTGTAGGAATAGTTATTGTAGTATCACATGATCGCCAATTTATGAATCAGATGGCTCACAAAATAATTGAGATTGAGGATGGAGAGGCGTTTACGTATCTCGGCAATTACGATGCATTTGTAGCACAAAAGGAAGCTAAGGTTGAACAGCAGTTTGCTCAATACGAAGAACAGCAAAAGAAAATTAAAAAAATGCAGGAAACAATAAAGCGCTTAAAGCAATGGGCAAATGAAGCGAATCCGCCAAATGATGGCCTGCACCGACGCGCCAAAAGTATGGAAAAAGCACTAGCCCGTATAGAGCGTGTGAAGAAGCCTGCAACGAAAAAGAAAATGAATTTAGCGTTAACGATGGCTGAGCGTAGTGGGAAAGAGGTTGTACAAATGAAGGGCATTAGCCATGCATTTGAAAAACCATTGTTTAAGGAAAGTGATTTAGCGGTTTACTTCGAAGAACGACTAGCGATTGTTGGTGGCAATGGCAGTGGAAAATCAACGTTATTAAAAATAATGTTAGGTGAAATTGAACCTAATGAAGGTGTATGTCATGTCGGCAGCAATGTTCAAATTGGCTACCTTTCGCAGCAATTTGAACATAAAAATCCGGCCATTCGCTTAATAGATGCCTTCCGTGAAAGTGTCTCTGTGTCAGAGGCTGAAGCGCGTCATATTCTTGCTCAGTTTTTATTTTATGGCTATGACGTCTTTAAAAAAGTGAAGGATTTAAGTGGCGGGGAAAAAATGCGCTTACGTCTAGCACAGTTAATGCATGAGGATATTAATTTACTGATGCTGGATGAGCCGACCAACCATTTAGACATTGAAGCGAGAGAGGTATTGGAGGATACACTGGAAACCTTTGAAGGGACTATTATTGGCGTTTCGCATGACCGTTACTTTCTACAAAAGATTTTTACAAAAGTTGCATGGATTGAGCATGAAACGATTCAAGTGTTTGAAGGTGATTATGAGTGGGCAAGACAAAAACGCTTAGAAGTAGCCAAAGAACCAGTTATAAAAGTAGTACCTGAAAAATCCTATGCTGCTAAAAAAGAGATACCAATTGAAGAACAAATTGAAAAGCTCGAAATGAAATTAAAAGATCCTGCACTTGCCAAAGAGCAACGTCAAAAGCTTGAACAGCAGCTAGAGGATTTATATGAAAAATGGATTGAGGGAGGAACAGAGCATGCATAAAATAGAGCACATCATGCAGTTAGATATTGATTATATTAAAAGTTTTAGTGAGATGGAGACATGTCACGAAGGAGTATTATTTTATAATAAGGAAATGCCAACATATTATGACGCTAATCATGCACACATTTGGAAGAAGATTACCGAGCCAGAAATGTTTTTAAAGAAAATCAAGAGTTTCTATCAGTCAAAATCTCTCGTCCCAAGATTGTATTTATACAACGTGGAGGAAAATCAGTCTTGTATAGAAGCATTAGAGAATCATGGCTTTCAATATGAAAATTTTACTGATGATGTACAGTGTTGGAATGGTGAATACTCGCAATTATCACATAATCCAGCAATACAAATTGAACGTGTAACAGATGTCAATATGGAGGAAGCATTAGCCGTAGAAATGAGTATTACTACATTTGGGGAGCCTGCATTAATCAAAAAAGCCTTTGAGGAAACATATCATTCTCCGCATTTTACGTATTATTTATTAAGATTGGACGGCAAAGCTTGCTGTACTGCCAATATTTTTGTCTCAGGAAATCAAGGGAGAGTCGAGAGTGTAGCAACACTTGAAAGCCATCGAGGTCGAGGATTGATTGGATATATTCTGCAGCATATTCAGCAAGAGTCGCTAAAGCAGGGGTTAGAATATCTCTGGATTTTGCCTATCAATGAACAGGTTGCCAAGGTCTATGACAAGGCAAATTTCAAATCAGTAGGTACAATAAAATCAATTCATGCCTTTACTGAGGGAAAAAGCATTAAGCAAATACGACAAGATTCTTAATTACAATGAAAGATAAAAAATTTCGCCATACTCCTGTAGGACAGCAATCCAAGGTGGATTCTCCTACAGGAAAAGAGCGAATTTTTTTATGCTAAAACGTTACCTGCCAATTTTCATTACATGTTGCATGAATAGATGGGTGTTTTAAAATATAATCTGCAATTAGCTCCGTTATATCAATTTGTATTTCCTTCACGACAGGACGGTTTCTTAAAAAATCGAAATTCCCTGCCCCAGTTGCACGATAGCTACTCATAACAACGTCGAATTCTTCATCCATCTTTATAGGCTCACCGTTGATGGTAAGCTTAGTTACACGCTCACCAATAGGCTTTGAAATATCAAAAATATATTCGATACCTTCCCACATGTCATAATTATAAGGCTGTGCTTTAGGATAAAGAAAAGACTCGGCTACTTTCAGTTCTCCCGCCTCTACAGTAAAATAAGTCGCTGATTGTTCAAGGGCGAGTAAGATGTCGAGCCCAGATAAACGAAGAACTTTTAATGTATTTTCGTAAATATAGTTTGTAACAATATCACGAATTGTTACCTCTTGTTTTAAGCCACCACGCTCATCGTGAAAGAGCGCTGTACAAGAAATAGAAGCTCCAGATGACTCCATTTGAATATGATTTATAAATTCGATATATGGATGCTCTTGAATACGTGCAAAAAATGTATTCTCGATTAGCATATTTCCATGAATGATCCCAATCGTTTCATCTAACCACGCCTCTGTTTTGTCAAAAGTAGGGGAGATGATGCCACAAACAGATGTATTAGGTTTCATATCTTCTGTAACATATATCAGTGATGGTGTATGGGTAATCGAGTGGATTTTCTTTTGGCTGTCCATCATAATTTTTAGTTCTATACTAGCTAAGCAAGTTCCTTTAGTGTTAGGCTGTACTATTGATTTTCCCATAAATGTTGTGCTAATTTCACGATGCTGATGACCGGAAATGATGATATCCACTTCTTCGATTTCGGTACATATACGATATCCTTGATTTTCCCCGTCTTCTGTTTCGAGTAATTCTCCGGTTTCTAGACTTCGCTCAAATCCTCCGTGGTAGCAAAGAATAAGAACATCAATTTGCTCATTTGAGCGTATCCATTTTGCCCAGTAGCTTGCACTAGAGAAAGCATCTTCAAAACGAAGCCCACTGATATGATACGGTTCCTCCCATTTAGTTACAAAATGAGTTGTAACGCCTAAAATAGCTATGCGAACGCCTTCTATTTCTTTGATGATATAGGGCTTTGTAAAATGCTGTCCATCATTCGTTAAAATGTTAGCGCCTAGCCATGGAAATTTGGACTGACTTATTACAGATTGTAAGGCAGACAGCCCATAATTAAATTCGTGATTACCAAATATCATCGCATCATATTGAAGAGCATTGGCAACCTGTATTAATGGATTAGGCTCTTGTGCTTGAAATTTTTGATGATAATAGGTCAACGGACTTCCTTGAATAAAATCTCCGTTATCAATTAAAATTGTTGGCCCTTCCAACCTTTTTTCCTGGATGATTGTTGCTAGTTTAGCTAAACCTAGTGCCTCATTGAGTGTATTCCGGAAAGTGGTAGGCATTATATAACCGTGAATATCACTAGTTGCAAGTATTTGTATTTTTTTTACAGTCATAAGAAGTCCTCCGTTAGTTAGTATATCCATAGTATATAAAGTTATTTTTAATAATTTTGCGTATTTACGATATCAAAATATTGTTTTACATATTAGAAACATATATTTACCTTCTATTAATACCAGGAAAATATTTACTGTTTATACTGAGGAGGCATTCGAAAATGGGGAGGATAATAACTTGAAGAAATTACTATTTTTCTGTTTAACATTAATGTTTTCAGTGTTCTTGATGGCATGTGGAAACGAGGCTTCCAAAACTTCTAATTCTGACGAGACTGTAGATGTGTCCTCAGAAGTAAAAGGCAATGAATCTATAAAAAAATTAACGATTGGCTTTGTGCCTTCACGTGATCCGGATGAAATTATTACAGCAACGGAGCCTTTAAAAAATTTATTAAAGGACGAGCTTGTAAATTTAGGCTATGACGTAGGTGAAATTGATATTACAGTAGGCACAAATTATGAAGCAGTTGGCGAAGCATTATCAGCAGGTACTACTGATATTGGTTTAATTCCTGGGGGAACATATGTCCTTTATGATGATGGCGCAGAAGTTATTTTAACGGCAACGCGTGCAGGTTTAAGTAATGATTCAGATAATCCAGTCGATTGGAATAAAAACAAGCCGACTGCACCAACAACGAAACAAACGACATCTTACCGAGCGATTTTAGTTGCGGGGCCATCGGAAAAAGGAAAAGCTTTAGCAGCGAAAGTAAATAACGGTGAAGAATTAACTTTCGAGGATTTAAATAATGTCACTTGGAATGTTATGTCTTCGTCTTCACCAGCAGGCTATATTTACCCAACATTATGGTTACATGAGAAGTTTAATAAAACAATCCCAGATTTAGCGAAGGTTGTTCAGGCTGATTCCTATGGCAATGCCTTTGCACGTTTGGCTATAGGTCAAACTGATGTACTGGTCACATATGCAGATGCACGTAGAGATTATGAGGAAAGCTGGAAAGGTGAATTTGGTCGCAAAGCTTCAATTTGGGAGGAAACAGATTTAATCGGTGTAATGCCTGCTATTTATAATGACACAATTAGCGTAAGTAAAAATTCGAAGGTCATGAATGATAATTTAAAAAAGGCTATTCAGCAAGCATTTATTAATATTGGAAACTCTGAAAAAGGTAAGGAAGTTATCGCTATCTACAGCCATGAAGGTTATCAGGTAGCAAAGGATAGTGACTATGACAATGAGCGTAAGGCTCAGGAATTAGTTCAAAACCTTAAATAGAATGGAACAGAGCTGTTCATAGTGAAGAATCTGCGAAGCTTGCGGCTTACCCGCAGAAGGCTTGCAGATTCTTTTTTGTTCTTCATCTTAAGTTGGGAATGACATTATGGCGATAAGCCCTTTTTATAATACTACAGCACTTTGTCAGAAATGGAGCGGTTCTATGATTGAGTTTAAAGAGGTAGAAAAAAGATACCCAAATGGCTTTCTTGCTTTAAATCAAATTAACCTACAAATTGAGCAGGCCGAATTTGTTGCTATTATTGGCTTATCAGGTGCAGGGAAATCAACCTTATTGCGCTGTATAAATAAAATGCATGACATCACAGGAGGATCATTACGAGTAGATTCTGTTGACGTACAACAGCTAAAGGGGAAGGGGATACGAAAATTACGACGTAATATCGGGATGATTTTTCAATCTTTTAACCTTGTAACACGTGTATCTGTTTTGAAAAATGTCCTCGTTTCCTTTGTGCCTAATATGCCGTTTTGGCGAAAAATGCTCGGCATCTTTACTGAAGAAGAGAAGCTTAAAGCATTAATGGCACTTGATCAGGTAGGTATTTTAGACAAGGCGTATGTACGTGTAGATCAGTTATCTGGTGGTCAACAACAGCGTGTAGCCTTAGCGCGTACCCTCGCGCAAAATCCATCAATTATTTTAGCGGATGAACCTGTTGCTTCATTAGACCCCGTCACTGCAAAGCAAGTCATGGAGGATTTTAAACGCATTAATCATGAGTTCAATATGACAATTATTATTAATATTCATCACGTTGAACTGGCATTAGCCTATGCAACTCGTGTTATTGGTGTAAGAAGCGGTGAAATTGTTTTTGATGGGCGAGCTAGTGAGGTAGACGAGGAAATTCTTTCGTATATCTATAACAATAATGAAGGGAGGGGGGCAAACAATCATGCAATGGAGGCTGCTATCCCAGAAAAAAATAGTATTGCCTAATGGCAAAGAAGTGCTGGAGAAGCGCTCGATAATGCCATTGATGTGGCTTATTCTGCTTCTATTAACGTTCCTTTCAATTCGTATTACAGGTTTTAGCATAGAGGTTATTGTCAATCGAATCAGTCAGTTTTTCGTCATTATACAAAAGATGATACCACCTAATTGGACGTATGTATCGAAGCTATGGCAGCCGTTATTCGATACGATTAAAATGTCATTGTTTGGTTCCATAGTAGGTGCTATCTGTGCCTTGCCTATCGCAATGCTTGCTGCGACAAATATTACAAAAAATAAATGGATCACTATGTCGAGCAAATTTATTTTAAGCTTGCTTCGAACATTGCCTACTTTGATTGTTGCTCTTATAGCAACATTTATATTCGGGCTTGGTACAATGGCTGGTACGATTGCTATTTTTTTATTTACCATTGCATATGTTGGAAAATTGTTATATGAGCAAATTGAAAATGTCGATATGAAGGCATATGAAGCAATGCATTCGATGGGACTGACAACGATTCAAGCATTTCGTTATGCGATACTGCCTCAGATTCTTCCTAATTACTTATCGACATCTTTATTTTGCTTTGAAGGAAATGTTCGTTATGCGTCTATTTTAGGCTATGTTGGTGCTGGTGGGGTTGGTTTACTTCTCAACGAAAGTCTAGGATGGAGAAGCTATGCGAATGTGGGTATGATTTTACTAATGCTTGTTTGTACCGTTTTTATTATTGAAACAACTAGCGAATATCTTCGCAAGAAATTAATGTAGGGGTGATGCTATGAATGCAATCGACAAGCAATTACAATTACAACCAAATCGACGCATGTCATACATCATGACCGTCTTTATTTTAAGTATTTTATTTGTATGGTCTGTGTCAACAATTCATTTTGAAAATGTATCGTTAAATGGTACGAAGATTGCTAAAAACATATTTGTAGGACTGCTAAATCCTGATTGGTCATTAATTTTTAATGTGTCTACTGGTGGTATCCCTTATTTATTAATTGAAACAATGGCAATTGCCTTTCTCGGTACGATTGTAGGTGCATTGTTGGCAATACCTTTGGCCTTTTTATCAGCTTCAAATATTATGCCGAAACCAATTGCATTTGTAGTTCGATTGTTGTTAATCATCATTCGCACTATTCCAGTAATCGTATACGGACTTATGTTTATCAGGGTAACAGGCCCTGGCCCATTTGCTGGTGTGTTAACAATGTCATTGACGTCTATCGGAATGCTATCAAAGCTGTATGTAGATGTAATTGAGGACTTAGATAAAAGTGTACTAGAGTCAATGGAGGCTATCGGCTGCACATTAATGGAGAAGATCCGATTTGGAATATGGCCACAGCTGACGGCATTATTTTTATCTATTGTGATCTACCGTTTTGATATGAATTTGCGTGATGCAACAGTACTCGGCCTAGTTGGGGCTGGCGGAATAGGAGCACCACTTATTTTTGCTATGAATGCCTATAAGTGGTCAGAGGTAGGAGCTATTTTATTGGGACTAATTTTGCTTATTTTAGTCGTGGAGTATGTTTCAAACCGTGTACGAACAAAGCTTGTCAGAGGATAAAGTGATAAAATTTTTATCATGATAAAAAATGAGGCAATCCTGAATGGTATCTACTATTCAGGATTTTTGAATTACTGTTCAAAAGAAGGATTTTCAATCTTTAAAAGTTTTTTACTTGAAAAAATGGCGAATTCGATTTACTCTCTTTAGAGATACTTGTTTAATGGACTTGGAGGATATGAAATGCACGGAATTTATATACGCTATAATGTCTTAGAAGAAACCCCAGCAGCACAATGGCCCAAAAAAATGGATGCATTTGCGTATGTTCAACGAGGAAAGCTACAACAAGACAATGACAACTTGCTATCGATGGAAGAGCTAAAAAGCCATGCAATTCGCTATATTAAAAGCTTAAAAGACAATGCAGGTGATCATTTAGTAGAACAACGCAATGGTGAAATTGAGCACTTTGATCGACGCTATATGGAATCCTTAAAGGTAAAGGAAAGCATCGATTCACAGCTTATTAATCTAGAAGAAATTCGTTTACTTTTACAGTTAATGAATGTATTGAATTTATCACATGGTTTCGGAGAAAATGCTGGAAAGCTGCTACGTCAAATTACCCCATATGCAAAAGAGGTAGAGCACCCAACATTCCAAACAACTCGTGTTGAGCGACATTTTTATTCTGAACTAATTGAACAAATTGAAGTAGTATATGCACGAATTATGCGTCACCACAACCCATCAACAACTGAAATGCAGCATTCAGAAAAGATATGGACAGGAGTTTGTGAACAAGCAATTGAAAAGGTTGAATCGCGAATTGAACGCCTGTCTTCTATCAAGTTAAAGCATGAGAAAAATTTGCTAGAGTTTAGTCAATTAAAACAGCAAAATATTGAGGCAAAGGAACGCCTAGATATTGCTGTCAATGATCTTGATGCTATTTTAAATGTACTAGAATCCTAAGAAAAGCATGTCCGCCGATTGGAGCTTTACAAGTAAAGCCCAATCGGTGACATGCTTTTTGTTTTTTGAATCATCACCGAAAGTTGGAGATGCCATTTGTTAAAACGTAAGCTATTTATATAGGTTGAATGGAGCGTAAGCGAAGGGGCTCATCGGACGCCCCCAGGAAAGCGCCTAGTCGGAACAGAAATCAACTCCACGCTATGGTGATTGACCTGTTTTTTTAGTGTTCTTGCAAATTATTGTTACTTGCTACTGCTTTGCTTCTCTCTCAGACTGTTCTTTCTTGGATTGACGATAAACACGCAGTAAATCAAGTGCAAGCAACAGCACGATAATATAAAAAATAGGACTATTAAATGATAGACCTATTTGTGATTCGCCACCAAGTAATGTTAGTACAATCCAAAGACCGACTGTATATACTGTTAAGCCAACATAGGCTTTTTTTGAAAGCTTTTTATATCTACCCTTGTCCATCGTGATTTGTACGATTACAAGAGCTATTAATATAAGAAGGGTGATTTTTTTAGACAGTATCTCAGCTGTTGTAGTGTGTGGAAAGAAATCATTGACGAATAGTAAGGTGAAAAATACAAGAATACAAAAATTTAAAATCGATGAAAGCCTCATTCAATATCTCCTTAGCCATTATTCCCTTTATTGTAACATGGCTAATATTACTTTAAAAAGTTTACTATTTCAAAATCTATCATTCGAAAATTAAGAAAATGTGAAAAATTACGAAACCTTTTCGAGGCTGAATCCGTATAGTAGGTAATACAATGAAAAGGGGTGAACAACTTGACGCTATTTGGCTATTCACTCGAGCAGATCTTTTTAGTGGGATTAATATTTGGTGGCCTTGCAACTCTTTTATTTACGTTTTTTAGTGATGCTGTCGAGGGCATTGGAGAGGGACTACCGATTTTTAATCCAAGTGTCATTCTATCTTTCATTACGTTGATGTCAGCAACAGGATTTATTTTAGAAAAACTAGCCTTCTTCCCTAGCGTTTGGAACATTGTTGCTGCTTGTATAATCGGAGCTATTTTAAGTGCACTATTTTATTTATTTGTTCTTGTTCCGCTACGATCGGCCGATGTTTCGTTAGCTTATACGGAAGAATCACTTGGTGGCCAGCTAGGAAAGGTCATTGTCCCAATCCCGACAGACGGTTTTGGAGAGGTAGTTATTGAAACGACTAGCGGTATGATTTCGAAGCGGGCAACAGGTTTTGACAATGAGGCTATCGATTACGATACGACGGTACTTGTTGTAGAAGTGAAGGAAGGAACACTGTTTGTGAGATCTTATGATAAGAAATTTTTATAAAGGAGCGATATTTATATGTCAACGGAAATTTTAATTGTTATAGGGATTGTAGCATTTGTTTTAATCGCACTAGTTGGACTGTATGTGACTAAGTATCGTACAGCGGGTCCTGATGAAGCACTGATTGTGACAGGTAGCTATCTTGGCTCAAAAAATGTACATAAAGATGAGTCAGGAAATCGTATAAAAATTATCCGTGGTGGCGGTACATTTGTATTCCCGATTTTCCAGCAGGCACATCCATTAAGCTTATTGTCAAGTAAGCTTGATGTGACAACACCTGAAGTGTATACAGAACAAGGTGTACCCGTTATGGCCGATGGAACAGCTATCATTAAAATTGGCGGTTCCATTTCAGAAATTGCAACGGCAGCGGAGCAATTTTTAGGAAAGCAAAAGGAAGAGCGTGAAAATGAGGCGCGTGAAGTATTAGAAGGTCATTTACGTTCAATCTTAGGTTCAATGACGGTTGAGGAAATTTATAAAAACCGTGATAAATTCTCTCAGGAAGTACAACGTGTTGCATCTCAGGACTTGGCGAAGATGGGTCTGACAATCGTATCCTTTACGATTAAAGATGTACGCGATAAAAATGGCTACTTAGAATCACTTGGTAAGCCACGTATTGCACAGGTTAAACGTGATGCGGATATTGCTACTGCAGATGCTGATAAGGAAACACGTATTAAGCGTGCTGAAGCATCGAAAGAAGCTCAAAAGGCAGAACTTGAACGTGCGACAGAAATTGCAGAAGCCGAAAAAGAAAATCAATTAAAGGTAGCAGAATTCCGTCGAGAGCAAGATATTGCAAAAGCTCGTGCAGACCAAGCGTATGAGCTAGAAACGGCACGTGCAAAGCAGGAAGTAACTGAACAGGAAATGCAAATTCGCATTATTGAACGTCAAAAACAAATTGAATTAGAAGAAAAAGAGATTTTACGTCGTGAGAAGCAATACGATTCAGAAGTTAAGAAAAAGGCGGATGCTGATCGTTACGCTGTCGAGCAAAATGCAGAGGCAGCCAAAATGCGTGAACTAGCGCAAGCAGATGCGGAGAAATACCGTATCGAATCATTAGCAAAAGCCGAAGCAGAGAAAATTCGTTTGGACGGTCTTGCGAAAGCGGATGCTGAGCGTGCAAAAGGGGAAACAGATGCGGATATTATTCGTCTTCGTGGTCTTGCTGAAGCCGAGGCAAAACGTAAAATTGCGGAAGCCTTCGAATACTACGGTCAAGCAGCTGTCCTTGATATGATTGTACGTATGATGCCAGAATATGCGAAAGAGCTTGCAAGTCCACTTGGCAATATCGATAAGATTACTGTTGTTGATACTGGCGGTGGGGAAGGAAGCGGCGGTGCCAATAAAGTAACTGCCTACGCAACTAATTTAATGTCAACATTACAGGAATCGTTGAAGGAAACTTCAGGGATTGACGTGAAGGAACTAATTGAAAGCTATGCAGGTAAGCATACATTGCGTCCAGAGCTAGAACAAATAGCAGTAGGCTTAGGAAAGCAAGCACCAGCTACAGCTAATGAAACGCAAGACGAGATAAAAGAAACAGTTGAACAATAATAAACTATAGCCGCCTGATATCTGTGATATCGGGCGGCTATTTTTGCTTCTATTTTTCCTTCCACTCACTAGCGAGCATACCGTAAGCAACATGGTCAACATAATGATCGTAAAGCCATTCTGCTGCACGAATCGTTCCTTCTTTTGTAAAGCCTAGTCGTTCAGGGATGGCACGGCTTTTTTCGTTGCCCTCAGCAGCACGAATTTCGACCTTATTGAGCTGTAAATCCTCAAAAGCATATTGTAATAATGCCTGTACGGTCTTTGTCATAATACCATGCCCTTGAGCTCCTTCACTGAGCCAATAGCCAATAGCAGCAATTTTATTGCTATGATTTATCGTATTAAAGCCAGCAATGCCTACTATTTTATTTCTAAAAATGATGACAAGAGAGAGGCTGCTTTTAGCTTCGTGTCCTTTTATACAGCCTTCTATATAAGCCGTTGTATCGGCTACTTCTTTTGTAAAATCTAGCCACGGCAACCATTCACGTAAATATGCTCGTGATGCATCTGTTAAGGCAAAAGCCGCATTAGCATCTTCTAATTCGATAGTACGTAAGGATAATTCCGGATTAATTGTAATTTGCAATATTCTTCACCTCTTAATTATTTTAAGGCATCATGCATAAAGCCCTTCATTTCATGACTAAGAACTGTTAACTCCTCAATAATTTCACTAAAATCTTGAACAAGTTGAGCCTGTTCGTTTGTTGCGTCATTGATTTGCCCCATATTTTGCTTAAGGTTATCAAGGTTTCTATTTATATTTCGTAGGGATGCTTCAATGTTTTCAGTGGCGCTTGATGTTTCAAAAGAGAGCTTTCTAACTTCCTGCGCTACGATGTTAAAGCCAGCACCATGCTGACCCGCACGAGCCGCCTCAATAGATGCATTTAAGCCGAGTAAATTTGTTTGGCGAGAAATGTTTTTTATTAAATCTGTTACTTCATTTGTTTTCTCTGAATCTTCAAGGGCGTGCTGTGCTTGTTTGTTAATTTCCTCACTTGTTGCTGCTAATTCCTCTGAATGTGAGGCGATAGTATGTACTTTGTCCTGTAGGCTGTTTACAATGTTATCCAATGTACCCATGTAATCCTCGAGTTTAAGCTCATTGTCGATTGGTAGTCCAAATGCTAGAGCACCTACGACTTTACCATTTTCACGGATTGGAAATGAAAAAGCATTGATGGCAACTCCATATACATCCTTTGGTATAACGACATCAGCATTTTTTCCATTAAAGGCAATGAAAACATTTTGGTCATTAGCATTTACTTTTTGTCCATCTAGATAGCCTGAATCTACACGTTTACCAGCTAAATATTTTACAACTGTTTCACTTTCCTTCTCAACGACAGCCACGATTGCTTCTTCCTTTAATGCAAGGTGAATATAGGGTGCTGAAAGGGCTAAAGCTTCAATAATTTTCATGAAAATTCCTCCAAGTCTGTGCAACGAAAATAGTTTGGTCATCGGAGCTAATATTGCCAATGATTGCTAGATGATTACATTCACTGTAACACAATATTTGCTAACTCAAAATAGAAATTTATTTGAAGATATGTAATTGCAATCACAGGAAGATTATCAAATAAAATAATGCACTCAACACTAAAAATAGTGGGCTCATCACCAAAAGTTGTGGATGACATTTGTTAAAACGTATGCCAAATCAACAACACGTTATGGCAATGATTCAAACGGTGGCAAATTTGTCTATTTTTTGACAAACAATCGTGTGTTTTGAAGATTATTGTATTAGAATAATAGAAGAATTTGAAGTGCGTTAAGGAGAGAGAGAAATGGATTACATTCAAAAGGGGACTAAGGCGTTTCATAAAGCAAACTGGGCTTTATTTTTAGCAGGCTTTATTACCTTCGCCAACTTATATGTATCACAGCCATTATTACCAACATTTGCGAAGGAGTTTCATGTATCACCAGCTGTTGCGAGTTTAACGCTTTCTGTGACAACCTTTGCATTATCCATAAGTATGATTATTGTTGGCTCATTATCAGAAGCATGGGGCAGGAAATCTTTAATGACGATTTCTATTTTGGGGGCATCTATTATTACGCTTGCACTTGCCTTTTCTCCTAATTTTGAAACGATATTAGTGTTACGTGTTATACAGGGAGTCGTTTTTGCAGGATTGCCGGCAATTGCGATGGCTTATTTAGGGGAGGAAATGGATCCTTCTAGTTTAGGGATTGCGATGGGTTTATACATAAGTGGTAATTCGGTAGGTGGCCTTAGTGGACGAGTGATTATAGGGACATTAACGGATCTTTACAATTGGCAGGTGGGGATGATTGTACTGGGTGTCATTAGTCTTATGATTAGCGTGTTATTTATCTGGATGCTACCTAACTCCAAGCATTTTACAGCACGTCCATTACAGATAAAATCATTGGCGACATCTCTTTTACAACATTTAAAGGACCCATCTATGCTTTGTCTTTTTGGTATTAGCTTTGTATTAATGGGAAGCTTTGTGACTCTTTATAACTACATTGGCTTTAAATTGATGGCGCCACCTTATAATTTAAGTGCCACGATTGTTGGTTGGATTTTTGTCATTTACTTAGTAGGTACATTTAGCTCTGCTTGGTTCGGTAGTCTAGCTGATCAATATGGCCGTCAAAAGATGCTGTTATTGTCCATCGCGATCATGTTTACAGGGGCAATTTTTACATTAAATGGGCTGCTTAGTTTGAAAATTATAGGGATTACAATCTTTACATTTGGCTTCTTTGCAGCGCACTCGATTGCCAGCGGCTGGGTAAGTAAACGAGCCACTCATGATAAAGCACAAGCATCTTCTCTCTATTTATTTTTCTATTATTTTGGTTCAAGTGTTGGAGGAACAATAGGAGGGATATTCTGGATGCATTACGGCTGGGGAGGCGTTATTGCAATGATTGCTGTATTTTTAGTCGTTGCATGCTTACTATCTTTTTTATTAAAGGGGATTATTGCTAAACAACAGCGCATTGCATTAGGGCACTAGGAATAGTAATTTTTTGTTAGCTTATTTACTTTTTAGCCATCTTCATTAATTATTATAAAAATGATTTGTCGTAAACTATTTGATAATATAATGAGTAGACTGGTGATAAAGAGGAGTTGAAAGAATATGTTCGCGCGTTATAAAGGATTTTCTATTGTCTTTGCATTGCTGATGGTAGCATTTGTTTTGACAGGTTGTGGAGCCGCTAAAGATAGTGGGCAATCGGAAGGAAATGTAGATTATTCATCAAAAGTGAAGGAAAATCCAATTGTGACGATTACGATGAACAATGATGAAAAAATCGTAATCGAATTAGAGCCTTCTACAGCGCCGAATACGGTAGCTAATTTTATTTCCTTAGTTAAAAAAGGTTTTTATGATGGTCTTATTTTCCATCGAGTTGTCCCTGATTTTATGATTCAAGGTGGAGATCCTTCAGGTAATGGTACGGGTGGTCCAGACTATTCGATAGAAGGTGAGTTTTCATCAAATGGTTTTAAAAATGATTTAAAGCATGAACGTGGTGTCATTTCAATGGCTCGTTCGCAGGATCTGAATTCTGCGGGATCTCAATTTTTCATTATGGTAAAGGATACATCGCAGCTTGATGGCGATTATGCTGCCTTTGGAAAAGTGATCGAGGGGATGGAAATAGTAGATGCTATCGCTGCTGCTGAACGAGATGGTGCAGATAAACCATTAAAAGATCAGCAGATGAAAAAGGTAGAAGTAGATACAAAGGGCTTTGATTATCCAGCCCCAAAGGTACTGAAATAACAGTTGTGAAAATCTGAGGTACAATACGAAACAAAGAAGCATGAGAGATCAATGATGATCTCTCATGCTTCTTTGTATTTATCCCATAATATTGTAGCCAGCGTCGATGTAAATCGTTTCGCCTGTCACACCGCGTGATAAGTGAGACAGCATCACGATTGTCATATCTGCTACTTCGTCTTGTTGAACATTACGTTTTAATGGAGCTGTTTCTTCAATCTTGTGTAAAATTGTATTGAAGGAAGGAACTCCTTTTGCAGCAAGTGTACGAATCGCTCCAGCTGAGATAGCATTAACGCGAATATTATCTTTACCAACATCTGCAGCAAGATAGCGCATAGATGCCTCTAATGCAGCTTTCGCTACACCCATGACGTTGTAGCCATCAAGTACGCGCTCAGCTCCTAAGTAACTCATTGTTACGATAGAACCGCCTTCAGTCATATAAGGATGTGCGGCCTTTGCTGCTGAAATAAGAGAATAGGCGCTGGTATCTTGTGCAAATGCATAGCCATCACGAGTTGTATTTAAGAAGCGATTGTGTAAATCTTCTGCATTGGCAAAGGCTACTGAGTGCACGATACCATGGATAACGCCTACTTTTGTACCGATTTCATCAAAAGCTGCTTTTGTGCTTTCGTCGCTGTTGACATCACATTGTACAATCAGTGAATCAGATTGTCCGATATTCTCTAATTGCTTTTGTAATTTTTTTAATGAACGTTCTTGACGATATGTGAAAATAACATTTGCACCTACGTCAAATAAACGTTTTGCGATACCCCAAGCAATACTTCGATCGTTTGCCACACCCATTACGACAATATTCTTATCTTTTAATTGTAATAAATTATCCATCATCTATAAGAACCCCTTTATGAAATAATATCTGTTATTAGTACCAACTACTAAAATCTTATCATACATAAAAAATGGTTGCAATAACAAGATGAAAAGAGTGACAAACTTTACGTTGGAAAGAACAAAAAAATTCATCCCTGCTATGTTAGAGACGAATCCAGTAGATGTTATTTAATTGGTTCAACCAAAGTATGTATATCCAAGGGGAAATTAACCATGCAATCTAACGTTGGCGTTTGTAACGAGGGAATCAAATAAAGGCATCCAGTTAAGGATGCCTTTAAAGATACGTATGAAGTATAAAAACTACTCGAATTTTAATGAGTCGCCATCAAAAGTTTCATCTGCTACTTTGATTGAGTCAGTTGGGCATCCTTCGAAAGCGTCTTGCATGTCTTCTAGTAGATCTTCTGGAACTTCAGCAGTTCCCATGTTATCATCTAAAATAACGAAGGCAATACCTTCATCATCATAATCATAAATATCTGGTGCTGCGGCTCCGCAAGCGCCACAAGCGATGCATGTATCTTTATCAACAATTGTGAATTTAGCCATTTTTCATTCTCTCCTTTTACATGTTCCTACAAAGCTTCATACTCATTTTAAAGATGTTTATCTTACATTTCAACATAAATACTATTAAATTGGAGGAATTTGCGTCTATGTTTCATCAAATTTTATTGCAAATCTTTCAAAAACTAAATAATGAAAGAACAATTTCTGCTGCTTATCATGTATTAAGAGGAAAGCGCTCAGGTCAGACTATTCAAGACATCGGCCTATTTCAGTTACATAATTATTTTGGGCTATTACCTAAGTTACCTAGGAAGACATTTGATGAAGCTGTAACTTCGTTTTTACAGTATAGTTGGTTAACTATGCAAGAATCTGGTCACTATTCCATGAAAAAGCTAGGTTTACAACGAGCGGAGCAGACTCCTGATTTTTTATTTGACGGATGGCACTATCGGGGAAATGAGCATGTATTTCTTGCGAGGTTCTCGTTAATTGTACAAAGTTTATCTTTTCAAAGTGCTGGGGTTCGTTCATTTTCTCCTATTTGTAAGGATACGAATATTCAGTCTTGGGTTCGTACATTTTTAGTCGAGCATAACTATCAAGATGGGCATTTACAGCAACAATTATTGGAGGAATGTGAACAGGTGCTTTCTGAGTTACCCTTATCAGATGCCAACAAACAGCTCGTCCTCTATCGATTGAGTGGTCATAGTTTACCAGGATGGACGTGGCAGCAGCTTGCGAGTGAACGTCAGGAAACAGTTTTAGATTGTCAATTAGCGTTTATAGAATTGCTACATACATTATTAAATGAATTTCATCAAACAAATGATTATCCGTTACTTAGTAAAGTGGCAGAAGGATTAAGAGTCAAAGCATTACTAACCGATTCAGCACAGCAAACAGCACATTTATATGAGCAGGGCTATTCAATTGAACAGATTGTGCAAATAAGGAAACTAAAACAAAGTACAATCGAGGATCATTTGGTAGAATTAGCCATGAATGAACCGAACTTTTCGATTGGTCCATTCGTCTCTTATGAAGAAGCGGAAAAAGTTTGGCAGGCATCGAAACACTATCAAACAAAAAATTGAAAACATTGCATGAAGTGGTTGAAGGTATGAGTTATTTCCAGTTAAGGCTTGTCCTCGCGAAAGGAGAAGTATAAATGGAGCTTGAACAAACATTAACAAAGTATTTTGGCTATACAGCATTTCGTCCTGGCCAAAAAGAGGTCATTGAAGCAATTCTAGAAGAAAAAGATGTTATTGCTTTATTACCAACTGGAATGGGGAAGTCACTTTGTTACCAGCTATCAGGATATGTCCTGCAGAAGCCAGTATTAATTGTTTCTCCTCTGCTTTCTCTAATGCAGGATCAGGTAGAGGAGCTAAAACGCTTTGGTGAAAAGAGGGTAGTTGCCTTAAATTCATTTTTAACCGTAAGTGAAAAACGATATGTATTACATTTTTTAGAGCAGTATCGTTTTATATTTACATCACCAGAGATGCTTTTACAGCAGCAAGTTCAAGACAAGCTTTCACAAATGCAGCTAGGTCTTATCGTCGTGGACGAGGCACATTGTATTTCTCAGTGGGGCTTTGATTTTCGACCAGATTATTTACGAATTGGACAATGGTTTTCACAAGTAAATCGTCCACCGATTTTAGCATTATCAGCGACTGCGACGAATAAAGTAGTCAATGACATACGAGATACATTGTCGCTAGATACACCATTTGAGTTTTTGTACAATGTGGATCGGCCTAATATTCATCTAGGGCGTGTTGTATTTGAGGATAGGGCAGATAAAACACACTGGATTATGCAGCATGTTAAAGAGACAGCAGGGCCGGGTATATTATATATGTCCTCGCGGAAGCGTGCTGAACAATATAGAGAAGCGCTTATACAGGCTGGTATACGAGCGGCAGCTTATCATGCAGGCTATAGTGCTGAGGACCGTCAGTTTATTCAGCAACAATTTATTGACGGGGAACTCGACTGGATTGTGGCTACAAATGCTTTTGGGATGGGTATCAATAAGCCGGATATTCGTCAGGTTATCCATGAAATGATGCCCGCTAATGTAGAAAATTACATGCAGGAGATTGGCCGTGCAGGGCGTGACGGTCAAACAGCTCTCGCGATATTACTTTATAGTGATGGTGACGAGGAACTTGCGAAATTTGTTGTAACAGGTGATTTGCCAACATCCGTTCATGTCGACCGTTATCAGGAATTACTAAATCAACAAGTACACCCTTCCAAAATGCTGAAAAATGGAGAGCTGAGTGAGACCGCTTTTCGTGTGCTTGATTACTGGCTGCAACAAGAAACGATGGAACAAGTTAAAGTGCGTTTAAATCATTTAGCACTGGAAAAATATCGTGCTGTCGATAAAATGCATAAAATTACTCAGACAAAAGACTGTATCCGCACACAGCTAGTCGGGTATTTTGGGCAAAAATTGTTGGAAAAACCGGAAAACTGTTGTGAAAATTGTGGAATCCATTATGATGAAATCAATAAGGTACGCTTGAAAGAAGAGAAGAAAATAGAAATGATTCCATGGAAAAGTCGGCTAAAGCAACTCTTAATGGGTTGTTAGAGGTTCATTCACCGGAAGTTTTGGATGACATTTTGTTACAACGTTTGTCTTGGATTAGTTGATTGGAGTGGAATTTGAGGGAATTCTTGAGGAATAGAGTCACAGACGAGACCTGTTTCAGAGGATGTCGTTCAGAAGTAGCTCATCGAATGCCACCAGGAAAGCACCGAGTCGTAACGGAAATCAACCCCGAGTTAGGTGAGGAGCCTTTTTAGACTAAAACTGACGGTCATTTACTTTTTTCGCAAAATTCGTCATAATAGAATGATAGAAAGCGTAGTAAGGTTGGAGGAACGGCGAATGAGTAAAGAAGATTATCGCGATAAAATCGAAGAGCATCGTCAATCTTTTGAAGAAGAACAAAAAGAACAGCAAGCTTTATCTAGAGTTTCAAGAATGAATAAAAATGGGAGTAATAACGATAAAAAGCCAAAAAAAACAAAACGAAAACCGCCATTAATGACGATTCTTTTTGTAATTTTTATCTTAATTCCATTATCGATATTAGTCTATTTTTTAAAATTCTATGAACCTGGAACAACAATTGAAGAGGCTGAAAAAAAATCTTCGGATCAAGTTGTAGAATTTGACAATTCAGGGGATGAAGGTAAGGTAGCTGTGTCAACTGACAAAAACAAAGCAAAAGAAGACGATAAAGCAAACAAAGATAAAACAGACAAAGCAAAAGAGCCATCTAAGAAAGACGCTGAGAAAGTAGCAGCTGAGCAGAAGGCAGCTGAGGAAGCGAAAAAGGCCGAAGCAGCCAAGAAGGCAGAAGAAGCTAGAAAAGCCGAGGAAGCTAAAAAAGCTGAGCAAGCTAGAATAGCACAACAAGCACGAAAGGCCGAGGAAGCGCGTAAAGCTGAGGAAGCACGCAAAGCAGAAGAAGCAAAACAATCTGCAAAAGCAAGTACTCATACTGTAAAAGCAAATGAAAATCTGTATCGTATTGCATTGAATCACTACGGTGATGGCAGTGAAGCAACACTAGCGAAAATTCGTGCAGCAAACGGTATGTCTTCAAATAATGTAATGATTGGGCAAGTTATTAAATTACCATAAGAAAAGAAGGTGTCATTCTTTGGCAATGATGTTTTTCTAGTATAAAATAATGGACAAACGTTAACACCAATATGGTCGAGGCGTACGTCTGATTTAGTGAAAAGGCGATTCTTCATTATTACGAATCGTCTTTTTGCTTTCGTAAGGAGATGTGAGGGAATGATTTATTTTGGACTATTTGTTTTAGTAGTCATCGCGTTCCTGCTTTATATGTTGAAGGTGGCACATGAAAACAATGTTTTACATCATCAATTGCTATTAAAGGGTGAACAGGAAAAGATCCGACTATTTTTTATTTCGGATACACATTTACGCAAAATTAACCGCCAGATGATTGAGCAGTTAGATGGTCAATTTGATGCTGTTATTATTGGTGGAGATTTTGCGGATGGACGCACACCAATTCAACGTATTCATGACAATCTAAAATTATTAACTCCTTTAGGACCAACTTATTTTGTATGGGGTAATAATGACAGAGAAGTAGGTGAAGAGCGATTACGAAGTATTTTACAGGAACATGGTGTTCAGATCATCGCCAATGATGCTGTATTATTACCTAAAAAAAACCGCTTTTGGCTAAATGCAATTGAAGACACATCGACAATGAAATATAGCTTTGATGAAGCATTTGCAAAAGTAGGAGAGAAAGACCTAGTTGTTTTCATCTCACATAACCCTGGTGTTTTTGCAAGAGTCCGTGCAAAATTTAGAGCAGATTTAATGATTGGTGGGCATTTACACGGTGGTCAAATTAGAATTGGCCCATACGGTGTGCATCCTAACGGTTCATATCGGGAGCGTGAAGGTGTGATGACGTTAGTAAGTAACGGCTATGGTACGACATTATTACCTTTCCGACTTGGTGCGAGACCACAGTGTCATATTATTGACATTGAAATTTCGGGTAAATAAACAACCAAAACTCGAGAGAAGGCGTATAATGGAAGGATAAGGATTTATTCGGTAAAAGCCCGATTAATCAATTATGCCTCGGCAAAATTGCGTCCGGAATCGGCTTTGTGCATGCACAAAGAACTCCTTTCCGATTTCCGTGACATCCGCCGGAGGCTTTAGGCCAACAAATGTTTTTTGCGCGAAAGCGAAGCGTCAGCAGCAGATGTTTTTTGCGCGAAAGCGTAGTGCTAACGCAGCGTCAGCAAGGTGTTTTGTCTGTGCGAAAGCGAAGCGACAGCAAGGTGTTTTGTCTGTGCGAAAGCGAAGCGACAGCAAAAGGGTTTCATCTGCGCGAAAGCGTAGCGGCAGCGGCAACAGCACGATGTTGGTCACTCAGGCGTTTTCACAGGATGTGAAGTTCTTAGCCTGAGTTCCTCTATTTCAGTGGATGTTTGGAAACCCGCTGAAAAGTAACTTAAACCCGCATTCATCTAACCATCTATAGAGGTGGGAGACTTCTGTAGCTGACGCTTTGCTTTCGCTACATAAAATAATTGCTGAAAGAAGTTAAAAGTAAAGTATGAGCAAATTGCTTATACAAAGTTGATAGGAGTGTCAAGAAATGCAGCAAGTAGATGCAATTATTGTTGGAGGAGGCCCATGTGGTTTAGCAGCAGCAATAGCCTTGCAAAATATTGGTTTAAAGCCAATTGTCATTGAAAAAGGAAATATCGTTAATGCGATTTACAATTACCCTACGCATCAAACTTTTTTTAGTACGAGTGAACGTCTAGCTATCGGTGATGTGCCCTTTATTATTGAAGGTCGTAAACCAAAGCGAAATCAAGCACTAGTTTATTATCGAGAAGTTGTGCGTTTGAAGGATATTCAAGTAAACCGCTTCGAGAAAGTAAATAGCGTTGTAAAAAATGGAGCGGTGTTTACAGTAACGACAGATAAAGAGGTCTATACAACACCTTATGTAGTGATCGCAACAGGCTACTATGACCATCCGAATTATTTAAACATCCCAGGTGAGAAATTGCCGAAAGTCTTCCATTACTTTAAAGAGGGACATGAATTTTTTGATACTGATGTTCTCGTAATAGGTGGGAAAAATTCGGCAATAGATGCAGCGCTTGAGTTGAATAAGGCAGGAGCTCGCGTCACGGTTGCATATCGTGGTAGTGAGTATTCACCTAGCATCAAGCCATGGGTTTTACCAGAATTTGAAGGTGTAGTACGAAATGAAGAAGTCCAAATGCATTTCAATACAAATATACTGGAAATCCGTGAGCATGAGGTTGTATTAGAAATTGATGGTAGCAAGAAAACTATAAAAAATGATTTTGTTTTTGCGATGACAGGCTATCATCCAGATCATTCATTTATTCGAGCAATGGGTGTCTCTATTGATTATGAAACGGGCCGTCCTTTCTTTAATTCGGAAAATATGGAAACAAATGTAGAAGGATTATTTATTGCAGGAGTTATTGCAGCAGGAAATAATGCTAATGAAATTTTTATCGAAAATGGCCGTTTCCATGGCGAGTGCATTGCTAAGACAATTGTAGAAAGAGCTAAATAACGATAGGAGCTGTATAGGCATGTAAGCTTATACAGCTTTTTTTAAAACGTTGGATGAAGTGCAAGAGCGACGGATAGAAGAGTCAAAGTGACGGACAGAAGGGCCAGAGCGACGGATAGAGGTCGAAGCGACGGATAGAAGAGTCAAAGCGACGGATGAAAGGGCAAGAGCGACGGATGGAAGAGTCAAAGCGACGGATAAAAGTGCAAGAGCGACGGATAGAGGTCGAAGCGACGGATAGAAGAGTCAAAGCGACGGATGAAAGGGCAAGAGCGACGGATGGAAGAGTCAAAGCGACGGATA
>NZ_JBGCCD010000009.1:0-194410 GCF_041262405.1 Lysinibacillus sp. RC79 | reverse complement strand
GAATTTAAATAAGCTGCCGCCTGCAAAATACAGACAGCAGCTTCAGAAAGTTGCCTAACCTTTTTTAAAATGTCCTTTACAAAGGGTACATATTAATATCTGGCTGACCTTATAATACGAACGAAGCAGGTTAGTTCAATAAGTGCTCTCTTAATTCCACCAAAATAAATATGCTTATGAAGTCTCAACTCGAGGCTTTTAATTTTTACTCTTTTAATTGAAGAAGGATTATAAATAGTATAAACTAATATTTGGGATATTTTAACAAATTGACCAAGGAGGTTACAAGGATTGAAGAAATATTTATATGCGGGAATTTTACTTGGAACTATTGTTTTAACAGGGTGTAGTGGAAATGAGGAAATAAAAGGACAGTTAAAAGAAGAAATAACAGAAGGTTTTAGTGAAGGACAAGCAGTGGAAATTGAGTCTTTATCTAATAAAGCTTTTAAGTTGGAGCTAACTCAAGAGAAAAAAGAAGAGCTTTACAATCAATATGTTGAAATTGTTGCTGAGGTATCTGCACTATATCCGAATGAAGGGATTTTTATAGAACCTTTGAATAAGTTTAAAGATGAATATTTCATGGAACCTGAAGATTACAGAGAATTTGTAATTAATTTAACTACTTCGTACATTGTGGTAGAACCTGAAACATAAGGCGGCATTAAGACGATAAAGGAGAAGTTGTATCGGTAGCTTAAATTAAGTGGGTAAGGCAAGAGAGGCACTCATGATTTCATTGGTGGGAATAATGTTAGTAGAGAATAAATTTTACGGGTGCTTTACTTGAAGACCATTGAGCTGCTTAGACAGCTCTTTTTTCTTATTGTACTAACGAAGCAGGATAGTTCAACAAGGGGAATTGTGGAATATTAAACAAGGTCCATTATATCGGTTTTCCAGCTTGTATATCCCAAATTGTTAGGAGTGACTACGAATGCGTATCGAAAACAAGAAGGTATACCCTTATTTCCTAATTATATCCATAATGGTAGAAGTTGGTGGACTTGCGAAATCGCAGCTAATTCAGAAATTGCAACAACATGAAGAAAAAGCATCCCCTTTTACACCCTTCACCCGCTTAATTTAATTCTGAATTGAAAATTATTATGGTTCTAGTATAAGATAAAGCCAGGATTCCAGATCGTGGCTTTATCTTCTTGTGTTTATCTACGGTTATTGAGCGACGCATGTTCAATAAACAATAAGGTATTGAATCTCGATATTGTATTTTCAACTACCAGAAATGAGATATACAATTTCAAAGAAATTTTATACAGTAACCACAACTTTTGTAATACTCATACGTCTAAGTATTGAACTTTAAAGAAAAAGGAGGGGAAAAACTTGTCTGTGCATAAAAAAGAGGAAATTGCATGTTGGTATGACCAACATAGCAAATCTAAAATGAGCCAATATCTAAGCACATCTCTTAGATATTGGCTCTGCAGAAGTGCACTTGCTATGGTCGGTTCCAAATAAATGTTGTAACAATATACGGCAAAAGTATGGCAATGACAAAAATGAACAAATTTCCAGATAATCCCATTACTTTCAATTTTCCTTTAGAATACAACAAAGCTAAGATAATCCCTATTATAGGTCCTGTAATTAATACGCTTCGCCATACTATACCTGGAACAAGATCAATATTAAATATGGTTAGTGCATAAAAAAGTAAGTTAAAGATAAAAACATAAATTGATAAATGTTTCATAGCTAGGCTCCTTTTTATCTTCAGACTATTTATAATATACGTATAATAAGGTCGTTAAGTTTCGATCTTGAACTTTTTATTTTTTATGAAGAAGCTTATTGTTAATACGAACTGTTTGGAATTTGAAACGTATTCCGAAAAAATGTGCATTAGAAGAAAAGGTTCTTATTCAACTAATGGGGGCTTTAGTTGAACAAAAATTAAACAACTTTATTATTGATTTTTGTCTACAATCACATTTAAATGGTTAGAAATTAAACAACTTTAAAGAGCCTTACTACAATATGATTTGTAGCGAGGCTCTTATATTTTTAGATCAGAATTGAAATCAGGGCGATGCTTTTATTTTCATTCATTTGTTAAACCTCCTTGAAATTTATAAATTTATTCAATTTTAACGCAATATCACCAAATAATTCCTTATGTTTTCGACAATCTGAGGAATAGATAAAATTCGTGTATGAATCCATAAAACATTCTTAGGATCCAAAGAAATGTTCGGAAATGAAAGAAAATGTGCAATAACATTAAGAAAAGCGTTGCAATAAAGCCACCGCTAAGTTCGAGGAATTCTAGACAACTTTACAATACTAAAAACAAAGCATGTCAATCCGCAAATCAAGAAAATATATGTACTAGTATTGACATGACTTCTAAGTTGTTTGTAAAGATTTTATATGCTCCTATTGAACATAATGCCAAACCACTAACCGAGCTAAGTAATGTTCTATTCTTGTCAGTCAAAAAAGTAGCTTCCAATAATTGGATTGATAATATATTAGCATAAAAGTGGTTATTGGTTAACAATTTTGGTGGTTTTTCCTTGGAGAATGTCATGAAAACAAAGAACCTCAATGAACACCATGAGGGTTAATCGAAAGAAACTGCGCAATAAAGAGGGGAGAATTCCCTTGGTAGCGTAATTAAAATAATGGCTTTTGAAATCCATGAATGCGTGCGATAACAGAGATTTGTCCAACATGGTATGCTTCATGCATGTAAACATGATTAAACAACCAATTTAGTGTAGGTACTGAAGGTGGCGTCCATCCATCAGAAAACTTGGGAACTTCAACCAAATTATTGAGTTGCGAATCTTCTAATGTATGTAGGATCTCATCTGTATAGTTTCTAATTTGAATATAGTTATCTAATATTTCTTTAGCCGGACTATCATCATTAAGATTTAAAATACAATTTTTTTTTAGTCCAATTTCATTAACCCAATAGTCTTCGCTACTTGATATATGAGAAATAATCCAAGCTAGATTATTTGGATAGAAAGCTGATTTCTTAAACCAAAATTCCTCATCAAGATTGTTAAGGTAGGGTATTAAAGTTTTTCTAAGATCATTACGATATGGAAACAGCAAGAAAAAACATCCTTTCTCTTAATACATGTATTTTATTTAGAATGAGCATTCGATAAGAAGGGTTTTTAGTAATTATAGAAAAACTTTATTTCACAGTTTGAGGATTAGTCGAAAGAAAATGTTCAGTAAATCGAAATGGAGAAATAAAGCTTTTTTAATGATCAATTACGGTGACAAATCCGCAGATGATATACTGTATATTGTAGTAAAAGATAAGGAGTAAAACTATGAATAAATTTAAGAAGACGTTAGCATATGTAAATGAATTACTTTATGAACCAAATCATTTAATTGTAAAAAATATCCAAGAAGAAACTCGAAATTCAGATTATGGGGCTGGGATATTTCAGTTAAATTCCAAATCGGTTAGATTTAGAGTCGCAAAAATAACACCTACTAAGATAGGACAGTTTGTTTCCTTTTGGGAAAAGAATGAAGCTAATAAAAACCAAGCATTCTCATATGACAATGCTACTGATTTATTGGTAATAAACACTTTTAATAATAATGGTGATTTTGGCCAATTCGTTTTTCCAAAGAGGGTTCTTTTAAAACAAAACATTTTTAAAACAGCTAATACAAAGGGGAAAATGGCAATTAGAGTTTATCCTAGTTGGGATACTCCCACTAGCAAACAAGCGATAGCAACACAAAAGTGGCAATTACCATATTTTATAAATTTGGACGATATTAATAGTTTAGCAATACATGAACTATTAAAATTATACACTAACTAAAATTGATATCTTTAAGTTTGCGATTCAAATATCTTCTGCACACTTTGAGGAAAGAAACTAATAAAGGGTCACTAGGCTGGAAGTGACCCAAAGTATAACTATAAGAGACTATTTAAACTTATCAACTTTCTTAACTTTCATTGAAGCTACTTCTCCGCAATTCGTACAAATAGTCAAAATGAGTGGTGAACTCGAAAAATGGAGCATATCGAGCTTAATGGGTTTTACTTTTGCCATAGATCCGCCTAATTCACCTTGTGCGAAGGAATCATTACCACAAGCCTTACAAACTAATTTATTGTTTTCTGTATTATTACCTCGTTATGCAATTTATGTAAAATTGTATCGTAAAAAAGTCGCAGCGTCGTCACATGCTGCAGCAAACTAATGAAATGAACAATATGAATATTAAACGAAAATAGAGCGATTTTACATCGCTCAAAAAATACTTTTTTAAAATTTAAATTTGTTGAATATGCCACTGACAAAAATAAAGATAGACTTTAGTAAAGCAGGAATAGATACTCCATTCATCGGCACAACTCCTCATTTTTATCTTTATTATAATATGAAAAGCCACAGCGTTTGTATACGCTACAGCTCAGATTTAAAAGAGAATCAACTTACATTTGTTGATTTCATGAACGAATGTGAACGGTTTTGCGGCTTTAGATTAATATGAGGAAAATTTTAAAAAGGTGGGATAGCAAACTGCAATGACGTTTGGGGCGATGCATAATGTAAGCTATCCCGAAGTAAATATATGTAAAATCGTTTAATAACATTCCAACTGTAAATATGTTGAAAAAGAGATTTTTAAAATGACACCAAGTTAAAGCGTTAGCGATTACTATAGGTATGAAAGAGAAAATGAATTTTTCCAACTTAACGGTTCTTTTCGGGCGCAATCTTTCGAGAAAAGAATAATCCAAGTAAAGAATCCATACATATTTTAATAACGATTTCTTTAAGAAGAGGTGAATCATTGGAAAACATGCCAGATGGCTATTCTTATGTACCGCAACCTATTCGGAAAGATGGGGCGGGTGGGGTGGATAAAGGGCCGAGAGATATTATGAGGGATCTGGAAAATCCTGATATGCTTGTCCCTCCTAAAACAGATGCTGGACTTGTACCAAATTTAAAATTCTCTTTTTCTGATACACATATGGTTTTAAAACATGGTGGTTGGTCTCGAGAAATTACTGTTCGTGATCTGCCAATTGCTACGACATTGGCAGGTGTCAATATGAGTCTGACACCGGGTGGGGTACGTGAGCTACATTGGCATCAACAGGCCGAATGGTCGTATATGCTTCTTGGTCATGCACGCATTACAGCAGTCGATCAAAATGGGCGTAACTTTATTGCTGATGTAGGACCAGGGGATTTATGGTATTTCCCTCCAGGAATTCCGCATTCGATACAGGGTCTTGAAGATGGCTGTGAATTTTTGCTGGTGTTTGACGATGGGCATTTTTCAGATCTTAGTACATTTTCAATATCTGATTGGTTTGCTCATACTCCTAAAGATGTGCTGTCCTCCAATTTTGGCGTTCCTATGAGCGCTTTTAATCATATCCCGAAAGAACAGGTCTATATTTTTCAAGATAAGGTTCCAGTACCTCTAGACACACAAAAAGTACAATCCCCATACGGTACAGTCCCTCAAACCTTCAAACATAGCCTGCTTGCCCAAACTCCTATTAAAACTCCTGGTGGCAGTGTTAGAATTGTGGATTCGACAAACTTTCCTATTTCTAAAAATATCGCAGCAGCGCTTGTCGAGATTAAGCCTGGTGCTATGAGAGAGCTACATTGGCACCCGAATAATGACGAATGGCAATATTACCTTCAAGGTCAAGGGCGTATGACAGTGTTTACAGCAAATGGTGTGGCTAGAACATTCGATTATCGTGCAGGAGATGTGGGATACGTACCGTTTGCAAATGGTCATTACATTGAAAATACCGGTACTGAGACATTATGGTTCCTTGAAATGTTTAAAAGTGATAGATTTCAGGATGTTTCGTTAAATCAATGGATGGCCCTTACTCCATCTGAGCTAGTACAAAGCAATTTAAATATTGGTCCTGAACTTCTTAACGTATTGAGAAAGGAAAAGTGGCCGGTTGTAAAATATCCTGGATTTTCATATTATCCAAGATGAGCATATAGAAAAGCAGGTAGGAAAGATACAAGATCTTATCTTTCCCACCTGCTTGTTTTTAATATTGATATTTATTTCTAGTAGCAAGCAGTATACCGATTGCTGGAACAGTACAAACAAGCATTGCTGCAAATGATAGTCCAGGTGAAATCTCGTATAAATAGCCGCCTAAAAATGTAAGGATCGCTGTACTTAATCCCATTGCTAATGCAGAGTAAAGACCTTGCGCATTTGGAATTTGCTCCTTCGGCAATGTTTTTGTTAAATAGCTGATAAAAGCAAAATGCGCGAGAGCAAAAGAAAATGCATGTAATGTTTGAGAAGCGATAAATACCCAGACATTCGGAAATAGGTAAATGAGTAGCCAACGTAATGAAGAACCGCTTGCTGCTAAAAGTAATAAGGAAGATGAGCGCCATTTTTTAAATAGTGTATCAGCCTTCATAAAGTATAAGATTTCGCAAATTACGGCGATGTTAATAATCATCCCCATGTAGAATGGGTCGACATGTAAGTCACCTAAATATATATAGCCGTAGCTGTAATAAGAAGCGTGTGCGCCTTGCAATAGGATAACGATTAATAAAACAATAGGGAAACCTTTAATAGTCCATAATGTTTTCATCGACAATGATTTTGCACGTTGTTCTTTTGTCGGTACAACGAGTAACTCTTTTGGTGTAGCCATTTGCTGCATCAACAGCATACCGATCAGGCCGACCACCATACTCCAAAAGATAATGTTATTGCCAAATGCACCTGTCAGCATACTAATGATTAATACTGCAATGACAAAGCCAAGGGAACCATAGGAGCGGCTTTTACCATAGTGTACATTTCCTTGCTGTACGAGCGTTGCCGCACTACTTTCAACGGCAGGTAGCAGTGCTGGATAGAAAATGCTAAATAAAAGGGTAACAATAAGAAGCGAGATAAAGCTCGTGCTTAGTAAGTAAAATAAAGTTGTGATTAGGGCACCTATTGCTAGAATACTAACGAGTCGTTTTTTGTGCACATATTTTGCAAGAGTCGGGAAGAAAAATAGATTTGAAGTTGCTCGTGCTAAAAGACCGCAGCCCATCACGACGCTAGCCTGTGAGACAGTAAGATGTTTGGCATCTACAAGCCAACCTGTCCAGTAAGGTAAGAAAATACCCCATGTAAAGAAAAATGCAAAGAAATTTTGGGAAAGCCAACGTTGATTGTTCATAAATTTTACGTACCTCCAATTTAACTATGTTGAATAATAGCACGTTCATCGATACAATAATGTGAGATATCTCACATTTTTTTAAGAGGAGAGAGTAAAATAATGCATATACTGACAGCTGAGGAACGTTCATACTATCTCGATAAATATCCGATTGATGATTTTTTCTCATTCGATATAAATCCATTTCTGGAGGTATGTAAGTTTGACAAAGGCGAATGGATTTTTACAGAAGGATCATTTCCGGATACGCTATACTACATGATTGAAGGGAAAGCGAAAATATATATGACGCATAAAAATGGCAAGGTCTCGCTTATCGAATACCCAGAGGCACCGCGTTTTATGGGTGAAATTGAGTTACTTAATGAGGCGAGATATACGAAGGGGGTTCAGACAGTAACTGAGACGATTTGTTTTTCGATTACACAGTCTTGCAAAGAAAAGTTACTCACGGATGTACTTTTTTTACGTAAACTTTGTGTGTTTTTAGGGGAAAAGGCGACCAAAATGACGTCAAAATATACACAAAATCAAGCGTATCCACTTGAAAATCGACTTGCTGCTTTTATCCAATTATCGTCAGATCAAGGTATCTATAAAGAAAAACATACTGAAATCTGTGAATATTTAGGGGTTTCCTACCGGCATTTATTATATGTACTTGCGCAATTTTGTGAAGAAAAAATTTTAGAAAAGAGAAAGAATGGCTATCACATTATGAATGAAAAGCGTCTTTCCGAATTGGCACAGGAGATACTGTGAGGAAACTACAGCTTATTGTATTCACTTTTTTTAATCAACCAGCGTGCGATTTCCTTGCCGCTATGGTAGAAGTTAACCTCATCGACTCGTTGGTTTTCTACGGAGATATTTAGGGTTTCGTCTATAACGCCAAAAGGGATAACCCTTATACATTGGTGTTTACTGGGTGAAAATCTTCTGTGCTTTGCCTCAGCTTCAATGTGAGCTTTAGCAGATTTTTGTGCATTTTGGAATGGACAAGCAAGTAATTCTCCTTGTTCCAATGTTGTGCTTGGTGAATAACAATTACTTTTCATTCAACATGCCCCCTTTGTCGTTAGTTTTATTGTACAAGACATGCGGTCGGAATAGTCTTCATTTACAAGGCTTTAACGAAAACTTAAAGGTTACTAAATCAATTATGCCTCGGCATAATTGCGTCCGGAATCGGCTTTGTGCTTAGGCCTGCAGATGTTTTTTGCGCGAAAGCGTAGCGGCAGCGGCACCGACGCAGGTCAGTTAGCCGTTATCGCATGGATGCGATGATTTTAGGCTAACATCCTCTTGAACTCCTTTCCGATTTCCATGACATCCGCCGGAGGCTTTAACTTCTTTCAGCGGATGTTTTACACCCGCTGAAAGAAGTTAAGTAAAATGTAATCGTATTCATACCATTTATGAATAGAAATCATAGAAAACTTGTATAATTTCAAGAGAAAAACACGTACTCAAACTATTGTGAATTTTCCTAACACAACGTATTATTGTAATTAGATTTAACGTGAAGGACTTCACATAGTCACGTAATCGTGAGGAGGAATTTTTAATGAGTGCAATTCGAGTAGGTATTGTAGGTTATGGAAATTTAGGGCGCGGTGTAGAGTATGCTATTTCCCAAAATCCAGATATGGAATTAGTAGCGGTTTTCACACGTCGCGATCCTTCAACTGTAAACATTGCAAGTAATGCAAGCGTATATTTAGTGGATGATGCTGAAAAATTCCAAAATGACATTGATGTAATGATTTTATGTGGTGGCTCAGCAACAGATTTACCAGAGCAAGGACCACACTTTGCACAATGGTTTAATACAATTGACAGCTTTGATACACATGCGAAAATTCCTGAGTTTTTCGAGGCTGTAGATGTAGTAGCTCAAAAATCTGGTAAAGTATCAGTCATTTCAGTTGGCTGGGATCCAGGTTTGTTCTCATTAAATCGTTTACTCGGGGAATCAGTTCTACCAGTAGGCACAACTTATACTTTCTGGGGAGACGGTTTAAGTCAAGGACACTCAGATGCTGTGCGTCGCATTGAAGGTGTTAAAAATGCAGTACAATACACATTGCCAATTCAAGAGGCTGTAGAACGTGTTCGCAACGGTGAAAATCCTGAGCTGACAACACGTGAAAAACATGCACGTGAATGTTGGGTTGTACTTGAAGAAGGTGCGGATGCTGCAAAAGTTGAGCAAGAAATTGTGACGATGCCGAACTACTTTGATGAGTATGACACAACCGTAAACTTTATTTCTGAAGAAGAATTTAAAGCAAACCACACAGGCATGCCACACGGTGGATTCGTTATTCGTAGTGGAGAAAGCGGCGCTAGCGAAAAACAAATTCTTGAATTCTCATTAAAGCTTGAAAGTAATCCAAACTTCACGTCTAGTGTTCTAGTAGCATTTGCACGTGCAGCCCATCGCTTAAACCAAGCAGGAGACAAAGGTGCAAAAACAGTATTCGATATCCCATTCGGTTTGTTATCACCTAAATCAGCTGCTGAATTACGTAAAGGACTTTTATAATTTTAACCTATTAAACTACCCGATTATCATATAGTTGATAATCGGGTTTTTCATTTTTAGCAAGTCATTTTGTTAAATCACTATATAGGTAAACTGACAATAATTAGAAGCTCGTCAAAAGCTGGAGATGACAAAATTAACGACTTCACAATCGCTAACTTTGCGTAAAGCGGACTCATCGACACAACAAATCATTGGGTTTTTTTATGGTAATTAATTGTATCTATTGTTAAATAAACCCTATTTTATCCGATATAGTATGTGAATCATATTTAATGAGTAAATGATACAAAGACAGCAGTAAGCTTTCTTAACTAAATTGCAATAAACGATGAGGTGAATGGAGTGCAAATTAATCTTCTATATGAAGGAGCTACTAGGGAATACCATAGACAAGAGGCAATTAGCAATCCTAACCCTGCAAAGGGGCAACCACTTGGCGGAAAAAATGAAATTGAAGTCGAACGTGATGGTAAAGCATATACACTCACTCTATCTGATGAAGTGAAGTATTTAAAAGCTATGACAGAGAAAGAAATCGCAGAGATGGACATGCGATCGGTAAATCCTGATCCTTCCGATGTTTTTTCGTATCGCCCACAGGATCAGTGGCTTATATTTAGTCAATATTTGAGTGACACGGGCTTTTTTACGGGCAAAGAATCACACACAATTGACGACATAGAAAATATGCTGGTAGACATAACGGACGGTCTGGATAATTTGGATATATCCCAGATGAAAGGAAGGGATATTAAAGTAGGACGGACGCCAATTACACAAGAATTAAGTTCTACAGAAGCACAGTTGGAACTTGCTGCTTCAACAGCTGCTTTAAAATTTTTTAGTGAAAAGTATTTAACAGGTGATATGAAACAGGGCTTTGATGACTTAATCGATCAATATGTTAAACATAATGAAAGCCGTGTGATAAATCATGCTTCTCAAGAAGAAAAGTTTTATAGAGGACGTGCGAAAGTATTTGAGACGCGAGGTATGGATGCTTCATCTTTAAGTGCTGAACGTAAGAGAGATTTATCCATTACAAATAAGCTAGGCAAAACAAATTACACAGTAGCAGAAATTACTGGGATGATAGAGAGCTATAAAGAAAAATTTAACACCCTCAAAAATAAATCAGAGGTTGATGCCCTGATGTCTCAACTCCAAAAGCAATATTTGGAGTTTGCGACAAAAGGAATCTCTCCATATGACAAAGACGATGAAGCTGCTAGGGGCTTTATCCAAGATAAATCAGAAAAAACATTTAATCGTATTGCAGATTATTGGAAAAAATTATTGGAATAGGATGCTAGCTTTTATCCACTTAACTGCAGAGTTCTTCTTATTCTTTTTGTAATAACGGTATATAAGTAATATAAAAAGAGAGAGGCCTCGTATGAAGTTATAAGTAGTTTAAAAGAATGATATGCTAGATAGATATGCAAGTGTTGAGATTCTTAAAGAGGTAGATATATCATAGATCGTAAGGTAGGAGAAGAAAATGAAAACTCAATTGTCTAAGTATATAAAAATAGGCTCTTCCAAACAATTTATTTCTATTTTTGGTGAAGATAACAATCTACCTCTTTTAGTTTATTTGCATGGTGGTCCAGGGGATGCCGCTTTACCACTGATTTATAAATATAACTCAGAACTTGGAAAAACGTTTAATGTTGTAGTCTGGGAACAAAGAGGGGCTGGGAAATCCTACTATAAATTTTCTGAAGATGAACAAATATCTATTGAAACTTATATAGAAGATCTACACAGTTTAATTCATTATTTGTTAGAAAAGTTTAAACAAGAAAAAGTGTACCTTTTAGGGCACTCGTGGGGAAGTGTCCTAGGCTTAATTTTCATTAAAAAATATCCACAGCTAGTACATAGTTATTTTGGATGTGGTCAAGTAGTTAACATGAAAAAAGGGTTGAAGAGTCAATATGATTTTGTTCTGAAAGAAAGTCAAGAACGAAATCAAAAAAAGATTGTTCAGCGATTGAGAATTATTGACCTTTCATTGACTCAAAAAGATTGGTTAAACGATTTATTATTTGTTACTAAATTAGTGGTTCGATACAGACATTCTTTATATGGAAAAAGCAATTACAACCAATTGGTAAGGGATTTCATTTTTTCATCAAAGTACACATTTAAAGATTTAATCAATCGCGAAAAAGGGAGTCTACAATCTATACAATATTTGTGGCAAGAGCTCATGGAAATTGATTTTAGTGAATACAAGAGTTTCGATGTACCTATTACGTTTTTTGAGGGGCGTCATGATCGACATGTTTCTTCTTCATTAGTAGAGGATTACTATCACACAATAAAAACGCCAAAAAAACTCATTTGGTTCGAAAACTCAAGTCATTTTCCTCAGTGGGAAGAGTCAATCAAGTTTAATCAGTCTTTGATAAGTATCAAAAAGCAGAGTTAGTTTACAGGCTATTGATTTCTGTAACGTCTGTAATTTATCATCCTTTAAGTGGCGGTAGATCAAGGGTAAAAAACAAAACATGAATCAGAATCCATTTTGATCAATCTTTTCAAAATGGATTCTTTTTAATATAAAGTAAAAGTAACTTTTACAGGTGTAATTGAGGAGAGAAATGCCAAGTACAATGGTTTATGTAATTAAAAACTAAAGGTAGTGATTGTAAATCTTGCGAAGAATCCAGATGAAACATTTCATATTGGCGATAGGGTGAAATTGGGCTATGATGGTAAAATAAAGGATAAAGTACCAATTCGAGTTACTACGTTTACTATAAAATTAGTTTAGTAATATCTACTAAAGTAGTTAACGTTGCAGCTTTGTATAAAAGGATAGATTGGGGGAGTTTTATATGGAAAAAGTAAATTTTTTTAATAGTCAACTATTTCATGAAAATGCTGAGAAAACTTTTTTGATACACGAAAATAAAATAAAAGAATTATTACCAGAGGCTGATATCCAGCATGTTGGTAGTACAGCAATTCCTGATAGCGTGACTAAAGGTGATTTAGACATCCAAGTACGTGTTAGTGCTGAACAATTTTCGAAAGCAGTAGAACTACTATCAAATTTATATGAAAGAAATGATGAAAGTGTCAAAACAGCTACATTTAGGGCATTTAAAGATGATACAAGTGATCCTCCTTTAGGAGTTCAATTAACTGTAATTGATTCTGAGTTTGATTTCTTTTGGAAATTTAGAGAAGTTTTATTGGCAAATAATAAATATCGCGATGCATATGATAAATTGAAGAAAGAATACGAAGCCAAATCAATGGATACCTATAGGGAAGCTAAAGATATCTTTTTCCAAAGACTAATGGAAACTCCCGAGTTTAAGAAATACGATAAATAATGTTGATTATTCATCGGATGGTAAAGGAAACTTGAAAAAAAGTTGGTAACGGTAAAATCAATCAATTTGATAAACCTGGAGCACCAAGCGAAAACTCCTCTCGTGGTTTGTCTCAGCAACAATTACGATACGTGAGTCTTCGCCTTTATTCGATACTTAAATATAAAGAGTTTACAAGATCACCCGCGTTATTTTGATGAACTTATTATTTAAAAGATTTTAACTCTGGAGACTTATAACCTTACATAATCAGTTGAATGGGGAGGTTATCACTAAATGACGACAGACATTATTATTCAATCAAAATGTATTCCGCCGAGTCCGTCCAATCATTGTATTAGTAGAGCTATTTTAATGAGAACATTAAAAAAAAGCCTAGACTATGCTTGCACACTTATTCATAGTGGGGCAGGGTATGGCAAAACAACAATCCTTACACAATTTCTACATGCTCAATCAAATAAATTTTCTTGGTATAGTGTGTCGGAGGAAGATGATAATATATTGCCGTTTTTAAGGCATTTATTTTTTAGTATCACACGAATTGTCCCGGGCTTCGGCCAAGAATTTGATGCATGGGACCAATTATCCCGTTTTCCGAAAATAGAGGAACTTAATCGTTTGTTTAAGCTGTTTGTCAATAGTTTATGTAACATCGAAGGGCCGATGTTAATTGTCATTGACGATTACCATCTCGTTGACCATGAATTTCATATAAATTATGTGATGGAAAAAATAATTGAGTTTTCCCCACCGAATGTTCATTTTATCATCGCCTCTAGAACGTTGCCGAATTGGGATATTACGAGGAAATTAAAGCTACAAAAGAAATTACTCGTTATTGCAGAAGGAGAATTGGCATTTTCTTCAGAGGAGATCGCTGTTTTTTTCGAGGATTACGTTGCAGTGCATTTAACAGAAGATGAAATAGCTAAGGTTTTGGAAATTACAGAGGGCTGGGCAATTAGTATTTCTTTATTAGCTGAGCAGTGGAACAATGAGTCCTTAGCGCATTGGCTAAATATTTCTACCAATGATCTTTTCACCTATTTATCGGAGGAAGTTTATCTGAAGATGTCAGCATTCGAGCAAGAGGCATTATTAAAGCTGGCGATTTTTCCTACTTTCTCAGAGGAGTTGATCACGCAATTTTATGGTATGGAAATAGCGGAGGCGTTAAAACTGTTTGTACAGCGACATTTATTTATTCAACCGATCACAACAGATGGTTTATATCGTTTTCATGCATTGTTCAGTCGATTTTTAGAGCTAAAATGGCAACAAAATGCTCCGCAATATATTGCATTACATAAACAAGCAGCATTGTATTATGTAAAAGAAAACAATATACAAGCTGTTCTTCATCATGCATTTAAAACGAATGATCTTGGTTTTTGTGGTGAACTATTACAAAATCATGCTGAAAGTCTAGTCCGTGCAGGGCAATTTGAGTGGTTATTAGAAAAAATAAATCGATTTACAGCTGATGAAAAGTCGGAATATTACAAACTTTATTATTTTGAAGGTGAGTGCCACCGCTATCGTGCTTATTATGAAAGAGCGAAGCAGTCCTATGAAAATTGTGCAAACATCGCAAAAAGTAAGAATGATTATCTCTTTATGACGAAAGCGCAAGCAGGTTTAGCACATATTTATCTCGATACAATCCAGCCAGCATTGGCAGAGCCTCATTTAAAAAGGGCATTAGAATTAGCAAATCATACGCCGTTAAACGAAGAGGAACTTCTCGAATTGCAACGTCAATATGCTGAAAATCTGGTGAATCTAGGGAAGGCGAAAGGAGCACAAATTTTTACAGATGAGGTTGCTTTGACAGGGGAAGTGCTACAAAGAGCAAATGTCGATGTTCGAATATTGTTAAGAACAGGGCAGCTACTTGAAGCAAAGGACTTGCTGACGAAGAGATTGGAATTACCACCACAGCTTGTCGCGACTCATAGAGAGAGTGAGCTGTTAGCAGCATTCGTCTATGCGTTATTAGGACTGGGAAAGGATGCTTGGTATGCCGCTCAGCATGGGATTCGTAGGGGGTTACGTGAAAAATCGGTATTTATTGAGGCAGTTGGCTATATTCGCAAAGCACATGCTTTATTATTAATAGATTTTCCTGATTATCAAGGAGCCTGTAATGCTTATGAAAAAGCCCTTACATTATTGAATACCATTAATATTTCTCGCGTAAAGGCCGAGCCGTACATGGGACTAGCAATTGTCAAACATGCGCAAGGAGATATTGTCTCTGCTAAAAAATATGTAGCCCTTGGATTACGGGAAACGGAGCAAGTACAAGACGCTTGGATGACCGCTCTTATATTAATCGCTGAAGTTAAAATCATTCTTTCTCAACAGGAATTTGAACGAGCGCGGCAATTATTAATGAAGGCACAGCGACTTTTCAACGACTGTGGCGATCAAAATGGTGAGATGCACGTACTTTTCTTTCAATCTGTCATTGCCTTCAAAGAAAATAGTCCTCAACAATTCAATCATTATTTTCAGCAGTTTGCACAGTTATGCATTACAAATGGCTATGACTACTTTTTACAAAGGAAAACCATTCTCGGTCCACCGAATAGGATGATTTTTTATGAGCTTTTACAATTTAGTAGAAAGTGTGATGGGGAAAATGCCGCTATTTTGACGATGCGTAGTTATTTTCAAGTGGAAGACAATATCGTTTATCCGCATGAGGAAGTCCAGGTGAATTTTTTAGGAAGTCTAGATTTAGTAAGAAAGCATCGAAAGCTTGAGGATAAAGAATGGCAGCGCGATAAATCGAAGGAGCTTTTCATCTATTTATATGGCCATCGTAATCGCTTTACGCCAAAGGAAGAGATTGCACAGGCATTATGGCCAGAGCGGAATGTTGAATCGCTAGATCGGGATTTTAAAGTTGTCTTAAATACGTTATTAAAGGTTCTTGAGCCAAATAGAAATGCGCGTCAGGATAGCTTTTTCATTCAGCGCAAAAATAATATGTATCAATTGCAGCATATTCAGTTTCTGCAAATCGATGTCGAGCGCTTTCTCTATTTTTATGAATTAGGGATGGAGGAGTACGATCCACAATTGTCAAATGAATGGTTGTATCTTGCTGAATCAAGCTATACGGATACACTTTATGCTGAAAAAAAGCAGTTAGATTGGCTTATACAGGATCGTGAAAAGCTACAATCATTATATATTGAAGTACTGGAAAGATTAGCACAAAATATGACGCGGCAACAAAATTATAAGCAAGCTATTTTTTATGCAGAAAGAATGATTCGTGAGGATGCATTATGGGAGGAAGGCTATCGATTGTTGATGTATAGTTACTATCAATTACAAAACCGTTCCCTTGCGTTAAAATGGTATGAAAAATGTGTGCAGCAATTAAAAAAAGAACTAAATACAACACCGATGGAATCGACAATGGTTGTATATGATTTAATAATGGGCTAGTGTATATAGGTATAACGACCATTTTTTTGTAATAACAGCTTATGGATTGGAGTGGAGACTGGGCGACTCCTTGGGGATTAGCAATAGAGGAACGAAGGCTAAAACCATCACATCCTGTGATAACGCCTTCGTGACCAACCTCGTGTTGGCCCGAGACCCTGCAGCGAAGCGGATGTTTTCTGTGCGAAAGCGTAGTGCTAACGTAGCGGCAGCAAATGTTTTATCTGTGCGAAAGCGAAGCGACAGCAACAACGAAGCGCCCAGTCGGAACGGAAATCCACTTTATAATAATATTGGAGGAACTATTATGTCATTTTGTAAGGTAAGTAAAGCGAATATTTACTATGAAATGATTGGGACTGGAACACCAATCGTAATGCTCCATGGATATTCGCCAGATCATAGATTAATGAAGGGGTGTATGGAGCCCGTTTTTGCACAAAGGGAGGGCTGGAAACGAATTTATATCGACCTTCCGGGAATGGGCAAGACGATAGACTATGAAAAGATCAATAACTCAGATGAAATGCTAGAAGCCGTAGTAGAACTAATTCACGCCTTACTACCAAATGAACGTTATTTATTAGTAGGAGAATCTTATGGTGGATATTTAGTTCGAGGAATCATGAGGGAGTATCATGAACAAATTTTAGGGGCTGCGTTTATTTGTCCGTTAATTATCCCTGATAAAGAAGGTCGAACAGTACCAGAACAAAGTATTGTCTTGTCGGATAAAGAATTTTTATCGACATTAACGAAAGAGGAACTAGAGGATTTTAGCTCACATCTTGTTGTTTTAGATGAATATAATTGTCATCGTTATACGAATGAAGTGTTAGCAGGTTGTGAAATCGCAAATATGGAGTTTTTAGAAAAAGTCCAGAAAAGTTATGGTTTTTCTTTTGCTGTAGATGAACTTACTTTTGACAAGCCAAGTCTTTTCTTGCTAGGTAAACAAGATTCGATTGTTGGCTATAAGGACGCTTTTGCCATTTTAGATAAATTCCCAAGAGCAGCCTTCACAATTTTAGATAAGGCTGGGCATAACTTGCAAATTGAACAAGCGAATTTGTTTAATAGCCTTATGCTTGAATGGTTGGATCGAGTAAAGGAATTGAACGATTGAAATTCATTTTATGAGTAAAAGACAGAATGAAATCTTTTGAATAACTCACTTACTCAATAATTTCAAAAGATTCTTACTGTCTATTTTTTATCACTTTTTTCCATACAATTTTTAAAGTCTCTAGTCTTCCTTTTGACGTAATGAATATTGATAAAGCATTAGCTAAAAATGCTATTTAATTTATTAGGAAACTTTTTATTTAGAATATTGTCATTTTAATGAAATGATTTGTCTTTCCTACCGAAACAAGAAATACAGGCAAATTTATATCTTCATCTCCCTAACCAAAGAGCTGTATAACATAAAAGCATGGCTACGAAAATACTAGGCACCAAAATGAGTTTGATATTAAAAGAAGTCCTTAATCGATTTTAGTAGAAGGGATAGATGAAAATGGATATTAGGAAAATGCGATATTTCATGATGGTGGCAGAAGAATTGAATTTTAGTCGTGCAGCAGAACGTCTTAGGATGGCACAACCTCCTTTAAGTCAAGAAATTCGTAAATTAGAAGAAGAATTGGGAGTTCAACTTTTTCATCGAACGAAAAGAATGGTTGAACTTACGGATGCTGGGAGGATATTTTTAGAAGGATCTCAACAAACACTGCTTCAATTAGAAAGAGCCATAAAAGAAACACAACTTGCAGCTGAAGGGAAGATAGGGAGCTTAATTATTGGTTTTGTCGATTCCACTGAGATTGTTATAGAAGTTCTTAATAAATTTCGAGAACGCTTTCCTAAAATCCACCTTATATTACGTGAAATGACAACGGAGCAGCAATTAAAAGCACTTTATGAGAAACAAATTCATATTGGATTTATTCGTTCTAAACAGGACAATGGGATACTAACTTCTGAAGTTTGTTCGGAAGAATCTTTAAGATTGGTTTTACATCAAGATCACCCTTTCGTCTCATTGCCCGAAATACCACTCCGATTGTTAATGGATGAACCATTTATTTTGTTTCCGCGTCATATGGGTCCAAATTTTTATGATTTAATTATTAGCTACTTTTGGGATCATGGTGTAAGTTTAAATGTTGTTCAAGAAGCTATTCAAATGCAAACGATTGTTAATTTAGTGGCAACCGGAATGGGAGTTTCTGTCGTTCCATCGTCGGTGGAAAGTTATAAACATCCTGGGGTTATCTATAAAAAAATCCAAGAGACTACACCAAAGGTAAATTTATATGTTGGTTGGAGACAAGATGAAAAATCTGCAGTAGTAGATCATTTCTTAACAGTTGTTAGAGAGATGTATTCGATTTTACAACTTGATCACCAAAAATAAAAACCCATCCTAAAGGGGATGGGTAATACAATATTATTAACCTGTTTTACTTGGATCGTACTCAACGAAACCTTCTAAAACTTTGTCAATCTGATTCATAATTTCAATGTCTAATTTGACACCAGAAGCGAGCGCATTCTCTCTTACCTGTTCTGGGCTCGAGGCACCGATAATTGCTGAGGAAACATTCTGGTTTTGTAGTACCCAAGCTACTGCGAGTTGAGCGAGTGTAAGATCAATCTCTTGTGCGATGGGTTTAAGCTTCTGAATAGCAGTGAGCACATTGACGTTCATCCAACGTTGTGCAAGTTTATTAAAAAATGGTTTGCCAGCCGGAGAATTAGCACGCGATTGGGCTGGTACTGGTTTTTGGGGTAGATATTTTCCAGTGAGAACACCTTGTGCTAAAGGCGACCATACTACTTGCCCAAGTCCCTCAGGTTGACAGGTTGGTATAATATCGCTTTCGATAACTCTCCACAACATTGAATACTGGGGTTGGCTTGCGATGAACGGAATATTCAATTCTCGTGAAAGTGCAGCACCACGTGTAATTTGTTCTGCTGTCCACTCACTTACACCGATATAAAGCACTTTACCTTGTCTTACAAGATCTGCGAAAGCTAACATCGTTTCTTCAAGAGGAGTGGTTGGGTCAAATCTGTGTGCATAATAGACATCTATATAGTCTGTTTGTAACCGACGCAAAGATGCATGACAATTTTCTAGAATATGTTTTCGTGATAAACCTTTATCGTTTTGCCCATTCCCAGTCGGATGGCACACCTTTGTACATAATTCAATGCTCTCCCGGCGTATACCTTGTAAAGACCTGCCGAGTACTTCTTCAGCTTTAGTTTCTGAATAAACATCAGCAGTATCAAATGTAGTTATACCGACATCTAGTGCTGCTTTAACACACTCTTTTGCAGTATCCTCATCTACTTTACCCCCATGATTTATCCAGTTTCCGTATGCAATCTTGCTTATTGTTAATCCGCTATTACCAAGTTTACTAAACTCCATTCTAGTCCCTCCTTTTAAAAGTGCTATCTTCATTATAAAAACCAGATTTCAATATGGAGAATATATTATTACTAATGAATTAATATGAAATTTATATAAACTGCTGAAGAGGTTTGTTGCTGTCGTTACAGAAAAAGTAGCTCCCCACAAAGTATGCTACTGTACTGTATATTCAAAAATGTTCCGATAAATCGATGAAACATTCCGATAAAATCTGAAATTGTTCCGATAAATCTCAAAATTGTTCCGATAAAACACTAATTTATTCCGATAAATCTCTCATCCCTGAAAAAAATTCCACTTTCGTCGGAGAAAAAGTAGCTCCCCACATGAAGGTAGATATCGATATTTTTCGAAAGTTGGTTGATAAATTAAAAAAGTTGGGTGATAAAACGATAAAGTTGGTCGATAAACAATCAAAAGTTCTCGATAAATCTCAAAACTGTTTCGATAAAACCCTCATCCCTGGAAAACCCCACACTTTCGCAGCAGAGAACTTGCGACTGCCGTTGCGCTCCGCTGCACTTTCGCTGCAGAGATAGTTGGCTCAGTAAACTGACCCAACTATCTTGTAACTAATTTGTAACTGTAGTTTTATATAGTGTTTACATAGCAACGAAAGCGCTTTCTTTTTAGTTCATTATGAAAGGGGTTATGGGATGAAGAAGCATTGGTTGTTTGTGCTTTTATTAATGCTGTCAATGTTGATGGTGGCTTGTAATTCGGATGAGACGAAGGATAGTTCAACTGGCGGTAAGGCTTCGGAGGATGATACAAAGGGGACTACTGAGGAAGGGGGCACTATTAAAATCGGTGTGCTTGCGTCATTGACGGGTGCTCTTGAGTCGTACGGGAAACAAACACAGCGTGGCTTTGATTTAGGGATTGAGTATGCTACAGGCGGTACGATGGAGGTTAATGGTAAGAAAATAGAAATTGTCTATGAAGATACAGAAACAAAGCCTGAGGTGGCGGTACAAAAAGCGACAAAACTATTAGAAGATGACAAGGTTGATTTCTTAGTAGGTTCCTCTAGCTCAGGTGATACGCTTGCTGTTTTACCACTTGCGGAAGAATACCAAAAGATTATGGTGGTGGAGCCTGCGGTAGCGGATAGTATTACGGGCTCAGAATTTAATAAATATATTTTCCGTACAGGTCGAAATTCTTCTCAGGATGCTTATGCAGCAGCGGCTGCGATCGCAGGAAAGGGTGTTAAGATCGCAACGTTTGCGCCGGACTATTCTTTTGGCTTGGATGGGGTGAAGGCGTTTAAGACAGCTGCGGAAAAGTTAGGCGCAGAAATTGTTTTAGAGGAATATGCAGATCCAGCAGCAACTGATTTTACGTCCAATTTGCAAAAAGTAATTGCTGCAAAACCAGATTATTTATTTGTTGTCTGGGCTGGAGCAAACTCACCATGGAATCAAATTGCAGATTTAAAAATTCAAGAAAAGGGCATTAAAATTTCAACGGGAGCACCAGATATTATTGCATTAAAATTTATGAATCCGTTAATTGGTATGGAAGGATTCTCTGTTTATTATCATACGTTAACACAAAATGATGTGAATAAATGGTTAGTGGAGGAACATCAAAAACGCTTCAATGAAGTTCCTGATTTATTTACGCCAGGAGGCATGTCTGCAGCCATATCTATTGTTGATGCTCTGAAAAAATCAAATGGCGATACAGATGCGGAAAAACTTATCGGCATTATGGAAGGGATGTCATTTGAAACACCAAAGGGAACGATGACTTTCCGAAAAGAAGACCATCAAGCATTACAGTCGATGTATTCTATCCGTTTAGAAAAGCAAGATGGTGTAGATTATCCGGTACCAGTGCTAGTTCGTGAGCTTAGCCCTGAAGAAACAGCCCCTCCAGTTATGAAATAGTGAAATTGGAGACAGATAGCTTTATTATTCTGTCTCTCTTCACCCACTTTCAGATGAGAATGGGTGAAGAGAGATAGAAGTACTAGAAAGGAGAATACGATGGAACCCATTTTACGAACAGAAAACTTAACTATTCGTTTTGGCGGACACACAGCTGTCGACCATGTGAATTTTAATATGCCGGAAAAGCATTTGAAATCAATTATTGGACCAAATGGAGCTGGAAAAACAACCTTCTTTAATTTGCTTAGTGGAGAGTTAAAGCCGACTGCCGGGGATGTCTATTTTAAGGGACAGTCACTTGCGCAAAAATCAGCTATTGAAAGAACTCGAATGGGTCTAGGGCGCTCTTTTCAAATTACGAATGTTTTTCCGAACTTAACAGTTTTGGAAAATGTCCGTTTGGCTGTGCAATCCAAGGAGAAAGTTCGTTACCAATTATTTCGCCATTACAAAAGCTATAAGGCGATTACCGAAAAAGCGGAGGAGCTATTAACACTTGTATTGCTTGACAATAAAAGAGATGCTCTTACGACAATGCTATCCCACGGGGAAAAGAGGAAGCTTGAGATTGCTATGCTGTTAGCACTTGATACGGAAATCCTTTTACTTGATGAACCAACGGCAGGCATGTCCTTAGAGGAGGTGCCAACGATTTTAGAAGTTATTCGCACGATTAAAAATCAGGGTGATAAAACCATTCTCCTCATTGAGCACAAGATGGATATGATTCTAGATTTGTCGGACTCGATTATGGTGCTATTTAACGGCCAACTTCTTGCGGATGGAACACCAGGGGATATCATGAAAAATGAAACCGTACAAAATGCATATTTAGGAGGTCTGTACGATGAACACCTTACTGAAATTAAATGATGTCCACACATATATCGGTCAATACCATATTTTGCAGGGAGTCAATTTTGAGGCCATGGAGGGGCAGGTAAGTGTACTACTTGGCAGAAATGGTGCCGGTAAAACGACCACTTTAAAAACGATTATGGGGTTGACGCCTGCTTCAAAAGGAGAGGTAGAATTTCGCACACATTCGATTAAAAAAAGCCCAACCTATAAAGTTGCAAAATTAGGAATAGGCTATGTACCTGAAAATCAAGGGATTTTTGCAGATTTAACAGTAGAGGAAAATATGAAAGTGGCTATGCGTAAAGAAGATACAGCTACTTTCGAGCGACAAAATTATGTGCTGGAGCTGTTTCCGGATTTAAAGAAGTTTTGGAAGAAGGCTGGTGGACATCTTTCGGGTGGTCAAAAACAAATGCTGTCCATGGCAAGGGCATTTATCAATGATAGTAAATTAATGTTGATTGATGAGCCTTCTAAAGGACTGGCGCCCATAGTGGTAGAGAAAGTAATGGAGGCCATCGTTGAAATGAAAAAGCAAACGTCCATCGTACTTGTAGAGCAAAATTTTATGATGGCGAGCCGAATTGGCGATACGTATACATTGATTGACGATGGTAGAACTGTTCACTCGGGCAACATGCAGGATCTTATCCATCATGAAGAACTAAAAAGAAAATATCTTGGAATCGGATAAAGGTGGTGTACTTTATTGGAGCTATTCGTCAATTTAGTCATTAATGGCCTTGCAACTGGCATGCTAATTTTTTTACTGGCGGCAGGTCTGACGTTAATTTTTGGACTAATGGATGTTTTGAACTTTGCACATGGTGGTTTATTCGTTTGGGGGGCTTATGCTGGGATCTTTACCTATATGTTCACTGAGAGCTTTTTAATTGGAGTTGTAGGTGCCATCGTAACAGGGGCTTTACTCGGACTCATTACTGAAAAATTAATTATAACACCTGTCTATGGCAATCATGTTCAGCAAATTTTAATTACATTAGGGCTGATGCTTGTTTTGCAGGAGATGATTAAAGTTGTTTTTGGTCCAAATGGTGTGGCTGTGAAAACGCCGAGTTACTTAATAGGTAGCTGGGAAATTGGAGAAGTTATTATCATAAAATATCGATTATTTATTATTGTAGTAGGTTTTATCATTTTCGGTATTTTCCAATACATGTTAAAGAAGACGAAGATTGGGCTCATCGTTCGGGCTGGTGTACAGGATAAAGAAATGGCACAGGCACTTGGCATTCATATAAAGCGGGTATTTTTATATGTCTTTATGGTTGGTGCGGCACTAGCAGCACTTAGTGGCATGTTAATGGCTCCGTATTCAGGTGTCATCTATGCGGAAATGGGCATGGAGTATGCGATTTTAGGTTTTATCGTTGTTGTAATCGGAGGAATGGGCAGTTTTTCAGGCTCGCTACTGGCAGCAATATTAGTCGGCTTAGCAGGTAGTTTTATGGCTTATTATGTGCCAGTGCTATCACTCGCGGTCAATATGATTTTAATGGCTATTGTTTTAATTTTCCGTCCACAAGGGTTATTTGCTATGAGAAAGGAGAGATCAACATGAAAATGAAGCTTTCATTGCAGCATCTATGTTTTTTTCTCATGTTAGCTATTTTAGTGCTTCTCCCTTTCGTCAATGATTCAAGGACGCTCATTATTTTATTAACGCAAATCTTTATTTTCGGTATTTTAGCGATGAGCTATGACATTCTCCTTGGCTATACAGGAATTGTGTCGTTCGGGCATGCTATGTTTTTTGGTTTAGGTGCCTACACAACGGCTGTCATGCTGAAACAAATGGTGCCAACACTTTCAACATTTTTATTATCTATCGTTGTCGGGATGTTGCTAGCAGGGTTCATTAGTTTCTTAGTAGGATTACTGACACTACGATTAAAAAGTCATTTCTTTGCGATGCTGACATTATCTTTTTCGGGGCTATTTTTAGTAGTGGCGGAAAAATGGCGTTCTGTCACATATGGAAATGATGGCTTTACGTTTAGAGCACCAGAAATGTTTAGAGATCGAATGACGTTTTATTTCTTTGTACTGGCATGCTTAGTCGTTATTTTTATTGTCCTATATCGCTTTGTTAACTCGCCAACTGGTCGGATTTTAATTGCTGTTCGGGAAAATGAACAACGAACAAAATCATTAGGCTATAACACTTTGTACTATAAAGTGATTGCATCCGTTGTCGCAGGAACCGTTGCAAGCTTAGCGGGGTCCTTATATGCTGTGTCACTACGATTTGTCAATACGAGTGTGATGACAATGGACATTACGCTAGATGCATTATTAATGACGATTATTGGCGGTGTGGGCACATTAGTTGGACCATTACTAGGATCTGCTGTTATTGAATATGCACAGCATGCACTTTCAGGGTTAGCTCGTGATTATCCAATATTTGAACGTTGGATTATCTTCTTTGGAATTCTTTATATTTTAGCTGTTATCTTTTTCCCAAAAGGAATTATTGGATCACTGCGCCTGATGTTTTGGAAATGGCGATTAAAGCACAAGGAAAAAGGCCAAACATCGGTTACCCTGCCACAGAAAAAGGAGAGATTTGAATGACTGTAGGCATTGTAAGTACAGGAATCTATATTCCACAAACGAAAATGACATCTAAAGAAATTGCAGCGCTTTCCAATATTCCAGAGGATATTATTCGAAAAAAAATGGGTATCTATGAGAAGCCTATTCCTGGAGAGCATGATCATACGGTTCAAATGGGGATATGGGCAGCACGGGATGCTATACGAAAGGCTAATATCGACCCGAAGGACATTGATGTTGTGATTTATATAGGAGAGGAGCATAAGGAGTATCCCTTATGGACTGCCTCTATAAAAATGCAGGAGGAGCTAGGGGCCGTAAATGCTTGGGCATTCGATGTGCAATTAAGATGTGGCACGACCATTATGGCATTAAAAATAGCGAAAAGTTTAATGGCGTCGGATGATTCAATTCGTACTATACTCCTTGCTGGTGGCTATCGAAACGTTGATTTTATCGATTACAGCAATCCTCGAACACGCTTTATGTATAATTTAGCAGCTGGGGGTGGCGCTATCCTTTTACAAAAAGACTATGACAAGAATCATTTATTAGAGGCAGATATTATGACGGATGGTTCGTTCTCAGAGGATGTAGTCGTGCCTGTTGGTGGTACAAAAAAACCTTTGACACCTGATGCTTTAGAGAATAATTTGTATCAGCTCGATGTGATAGATCCAATTGGGATGAAGGAGCGTTTAGAACAAAAATCTTTAAGCAATTTTTTGAAGGTAATTCGAACATCCTTGGCGAAAAGTGGATTAACTGAGGGGGATATTGGTTATTTAGCGATGCTTCACATGAAAAAATCTGCTCATGATTATATTTTATCTGAACTAGGGTTAGGGCAGGAGCAGTCCATATACTTACAAGAGTATGGTCATATCGGACAGATTGACCAAATCGTATCATTGCAGCTGGCATTAGAGGAAGGGCGTATCCATGATGGAGATATCGTTACACTTGTTAGTGCAGGTATTGGCTATGTCTGGGGTGCTATTACGATTCGATGGGGATAAGGGGGAAATACGATGTTAAAAACTGTTCAGCTATCAAATGGAGAAACGATTGCTTATCGTAAGCGCCAAGGGGGAGAACGTGTTTTATTACTTATTCATGGCAATATGACATCCTCCAAGCATTGGGACGTTCTAATCGATGAATTGGATGAAAAATATACAATTTATGCGATGGATTTACGGGGCTTTGGTAGTTCATCTTATCATAAACCGATTTCCGCGATTAAAGATTTTAGCGATGACGTGAAGCTTTTTGTGGACGCCATTCAATTAAAACAGTTTGACATGATTGGCTGGTCTACGGGCGGAGCAGTATGTATGCAGTTTGTCGCTCTTTATCCCGGCTATTGTCAGCAGCTTATTTTACTAGCCTCGGCATCTACGAGAGGCTATCCATTTTACACGGATTTAGGTACTGGCAATCAAGCAGCATTAAAGAGGGCATTTACCTATGAAGAAGTACTCGTCGATACATCTAAAACAAAATTAGTACAAGGCTTCTATGATTCGAAAAATGTGCAAGGCTTACAATCGGTCTGGAACGCACTTATTTACACCCATAAGCAGCCTAGCCCAGAACACTATCAGACATATGTGGAGGATATGCTGACGCAACGAAATTTAGCGGAAGTTTATCATGCCTTAAATGTCTTCAATATAAGTGCTGTTGATCATGATGTCGCAAAAGGCACGCATGAGGTACAACAAATTACGATTCCAGTTTTAGTGTTAAGAGGGGATCGTGATTACGTTATTACAGAAGGAATGAATGATGAAACAATGCTTGATCTAGGGGCAAATGCACAATTTGTCAGTTTAAAAGACTGTGGTCACTCTCCATTAATTGATGATTTACCACAGCTTACTTCTGAAATTGAAACGTTTTTAGAAATAGGGGGAAAAAAGTATGCGTTTAAACAATAAAGTTGCCATTATTACGGGAGCTGCGAACGGGATTGGCTATGCGGCTGCTGAACGATTTATTGAAGAGGGTGCCTTCGTTGTCATTGCAGATTTTAATGAGGATGCTGGTGTGTCAGCTGCCCAGCATTTAGGGGATCAAGCATTATTTGTGCAAGTAGACGTTGCAGATAGAGAGAGCGTTAAGAACTTAGTGGCAACAGTTATAGAGCAAATGGGCCGTGTCGATATTTTAGTGAACAATGCAGGTATTACACGTGATGCAATGTTAACAAAAATGACAGAAGATCAGTTTCACCAGGTACTTGATGTGAATTTGACTGGCGTTTTTCATTGTACACAAGAGGTAATTCCACATATGATTGCTGCGGGTGGGGGCAAAATTATTAATACATCTTCTGTTAGTGGTGTCTATGGAAATGTTGGTCAAACGAATTACGCTGCCACAAAGGCGGCTATCGTCGGCATGACCAAAACATGGGCGAAGGAATTGGGGCGCAAGGGGATCAACGTAAATGCGGTGGCTCCTGGCTTTACAGAAACAGACATGGTAAAGAAAATGCCAGAAAATGTGCTGGCACAAATGCGCTCCATCGTACCACTGCAAAGATTAGGGACACCTAGAGATATTGCCAATGCCTATTTATTTTTAGCATCTGATGAGGCTTCCTATGTCCACGGTCACACGCTTCATGTGGATGGAGCAATTATGATGTGATAAGGAGGCTTTCAAGATGTTTGTAGAGCAATCCTGGATTTTAAAACGTGCATCGCTAACACCTAAACGTCTAGCATTGGTGAACCTAGAAACAAAGGAGCAGTGGACTTATCAGCAGTTAACAGAGGAAATTGCAAAATGGAGTCATTTTTTTGAGCGCCAAAACTTGCAGGCAGGGAGTCGTATAGCTGTATTTGCGAAAAACCACATCCAGCTTTTTGCGGTCTTATTCGCCTGTGGATTAAGAGGACTGATCTATGTCCCATTGAATTGGCGTATGAGTACGAAGGAATTACATGATATTTTGACGGATGCTATGCCTTCTTTACTGCTTTACGATGAAGCAATGAATTGCCCTTTATCTTTAGAAAACATGCATTCACTTCGTTTAGCTAATGAAGGAGCTACTCTTAGCATTCGAGCAGTAGACCTTAATGATCCTTGGTTAATGATTTATACAGGGGGCACAACTGGAAAGCCAAAGGGTGTTGTACTATCCTTTAATTCTGTGAATTGGAATGCTATTAATACAATTATTAGCTGGGGCTTGAGTGATAGTGATTGTACGTTAAATTTTATGCCTTTGTTTCATACAGGAGGTTTGAATGCCTTATGTATACCGCTGCTAATGGCTGGCGGTACAGTTGTAATTGGTGATAAATTTGAGGCAGAAAACGCTCTTCAGGCGATTAATCAGTATAAGACAACGATTTCGCTTTTTGTGCCAACAATGTACCAAGCGATGATTGCGACGGATTACTTTCAGAAGAGTAGCTTCCCTTCAATGAAAGTATTTTTATCAGGGGGGGCACCATGCCCGTATCCAATATATGATGCGTTTTTTAAGAAGGGGCTATTTTTTAAAGAGGGCTATGGTTTAACAGAAGCGGGGCCAAATAATTTTTATATTTCTCGAGAGGCAGCCTATTTGAAAAAAGGTGCCGTGGGGAAGAGCATGCAATTCAATGAAGCTAAAATTATCAATAGTGTAGGAGAAAGCTGTGAGCCAAACGAAGTGGGAGAGCTATTAGTTAAAGGAAAGCATATGTTTCGGTTTTACTGGAATAATCAGGAGGAAACTGAAAAAATCATTCATGATGGGTGGTTAAAAACCGGAGATTTAGCATTGATGGATGAGGATGGGGACTTTTTTATTGTTGGTCGCAGTAAAGAGATGATTATTTCTGGTGGAGAAAATGTTTATCCGCAGGAAGTAGAGCAATGTATTTTGCGCCATCAACTAGTGCAGGAGGTCGCAGTGATTGGAGTAGCTGATGATTATTGGGGAGAAATCGTGGCAGCCTTTATCGTTTGTAAGCATCAGGAAGATACTTTATTAGAGGAAATCAAAGAAATCTGTAGCAAGCATCTAGGTCGCTACAAAATCCCCAAAAAGATAATCGTCATCGATGAATTGCCAAAAACAAGTGTCGGAAAAATTGATAAAAAAGCATTACAAATGTATGCGAAAACTGTGAAATAACAAAAAGCGCTTGGATATCCAGGCGTTTTTTTGCTCAATAAATGAAATGTCTCCTTAATTCTCCATTCGAGGAAGGAATAATACCCCTGGAAATAAACGGATATAAGAAGCTGTTCAATTGGGCCAGATTGTTGAGATTCCCTTGTGTAATTATGATAAAATATTGCGAGTGAAGTCAGATTTTTAATGATTTTCAGTATCAAAGAATATATTTCAGAAACGAAGAGAGGGCAGTAGTACTATGGAAAACGTATCAAATGTAGAAAAATTGGAATCAATAAAATCTTTACAATCGACAATCAGCAAACTCGAAAATGCCTTGTCCCAGATGACCCAGAAAGGCGCAAATACTACATTAGTAAAGAAACGACTCAAAGCTGTTTGCATTGGCTTAGCAATGCTAGAAAACGTTTGGAATCAAAGCCCTCATCATTATAACCAGGAAGATTTAGCAGAAGCGCGCAATGTTCTAGATGGTTTATTACCATCAATTGAGAACATATATATGAAGTCAAAGATTGGTAGTCCCCAAAGAACGCTTTTAGAAAGAAGAATTAAAGCGTTGAAACTAGCTGTTCAAGGGATTGATGAGCATTTAACTTCTTTCAGCAGGTGTCCGAACACCCGCTGAAAGAAGTTAAAGCCTCCGGCGAATGTCACGGAATCGGAAAGGAGTTCTTAGAGGATGTTAGCCTAAGATCATCGCATCCATGCGATAACGGCTAACTGACCTGCAACATGTTGTTGCTGCTGCCGCTTCGCTTTCGCGCAGATAAAACCCTTTTGCTGCGCACTGCGCTTTCGCACAAAAAACATCTGCAGGCCTAAGCACAAAGCCGATTCCGGACGCAATTATGCCGAGGCATAATTGATTAAATAACTTATCTAACTAAATAGAGTATCGGGAGCTTTAGTAAGAAATCATTGTAATCCTTTTAAAGAACATACACTGCCGCTTCGCTTTCGCGCAAAAAACATTTGTTGCCCCGATGCCCCAGGAAAGCACCCAGTCGGAACGGAAATCAACTCTACGTTGTGAATTTACTGTCTTCCCACTGCTCACTAACAACCTTTACTATTTTTAATATAAATGAGCTGTTAGTGAGCAGTGGCTATGAAAAAATAATATCTAGGGGAAAAGAACGATTTCCATCTTTAATAAGCCCATACAATAATTGACAAACGATTAATAGTTAAGTAAACTGAACTTAACTAAAGATGAATTGGGGCTGATAAATCTGTGCACGATTATTTAACAATGATAGACAAAATCAATCAAAAGTTTGAGCAGTTCAAGTTGTTAGTTTTACAAGAAACCAAAGAGGTTGAGGAATTAGAGAACTTTCACTTAACCCCTCAACAAGAAATTATAATGTTTTATATCATTCGCAATGAGCCCGTAATTGCGAATGATATTGCAAATCATTTTGGTATTTCAAAAAGTGCGGTTAGCCAAGTAATTTCAAAGTTAGAAGAAATGAAAATGATCTATCGTCAAGAGAATTCAATAAACCGTAGAGAGACCTTTATTTATCTGGGGGATAGAGGTCAAGAGTTTCATCAGCTTCTAAATAAAATTGACGCCATTCTTGTGGAAAAATATTATTCGAAAGTTAGCTTAACAGAGTTAAAAAATGTTCTTGATACATTAAATAAGATTGTCGGAACTAATTAAAACAAAGGGAGTTAAGATAATGGAGAAAAATTTGAAACAACTAACCAATCGTATACATTATTTACCGCATGATTCTGAAACAGATCGACCAATACTGTCCGCCATATGCGGGAATCACCAAACATTAATTGTAGATGCAGGAAATTCTAATAAACATGCTAAGTTATTTCTTGGTGAACTAGATCAATATCAAATTAATAATTTTCATTCTGTAGTATTAACACATTGGCATTGAGATCATAGCTTTGGAACAAATCAGATGAATCTAGTAACCATAGCACATGAAAATACAAAAATGCATCTTGAAAAAATGATGAACTATGATTGGTCAGATGAAGCTTTAGATAATCGTGTCGAAAAAGGACTAGAGAATCAGTTTTGCTCCGACATGATAAAAAAAGAATATGGAGAAGACAGAAATATTACCATCACTTTACCTAATATTACTTTTAAAGATAAATATGAGATTGAATTAGGTGGTATTCGGTGTATAGTCAAACATGTAGGTGGAGATCACTCTGATGACTCATCACTTATTTTTGTAGAGGAAGAAAAAGTACTTTTCTTAGGGGATTGCTTGTATCCAAGTATTTACACACAACAACCACAATATAAAATTGAAAATGTTAGACATCTCTTAGAAATCATTGAAATGTTCGATCCCGAAATTTATGTACTTTCGCATGAACCCCCATTATCTAAAGAGGATTTTATGGGGTATATCATGTTGTTGAAGTTGATTTGTGACTTAACAGAAAAACATCAAAGAAACCACTCGAATTTGGTTAATGAACTATCTACTCAACTAAATCGTAAAGTAAGTCAGTTAGAAGAAGAAATCGTATATTGTTTTATTAACGGATTATCAGTTGATTAAAATAAAGTTGTAAGCGGTATGTAGTTCCATTATAGAACCGAAAAAAAACGCTTGGAGATCCAGGCGTTTTTCAATTCTATAAATGAAATGCTTCCTTAATGCTCAAAGCAACTTCTTTGGCACTCAAGTTTGTGTTGTTGATCTTGAGATAATTTGCATAATTTAATTCGCCCTCTAAGGAATTTAATCTGTATTTTTCCATCGAGCTTTTCAAATCTTTTTCAGACCATTCAATATCTCTTTTCGAAGGTTTATGCTCAAGTCGATTACCACTTTTATTTCGTTCCAATCTTTCTACTACATCAGCTTCAAGTTCTACAAAATAAACAGTACCTCCTCTAGATTCAAAAAGCTTTGCAAGGTCGTCGACATAATCCCAATCCTCCTGCATATCAAAAGCCCAGACATAAGTAAAAATTAAACCATACAAATTACTTTTCGATACCTCTTCAAATATTTCCTGACGAAACAAATTAACTAATCTTTTTCCTTCAGTCGTACCATAACTAAAAAAATGACTAACTAAATCGATCGTCATATGGTTATGAAAAAGCTTTAAATCCGTTATTTTAGCTAATTCCTGTCCAACAGTCATTTTCCAACTGCTTGAGGACCAAATATTAAAACAAGTTTCATAATCTCTCTCCTCTCCAATCAACTTATCCATATAATATCTTTTTATGTATATTTGGTTATAAAAACCATATATAGATATATTAACATAAATTTCAAGATTCTCTTTGGGAATATCGAAAGCTTCGGGCGTGTTGATGAGGAAAATATAATCCTAACTTTCGTCGTAGAGAAAAACTTATCGGAAGGCGAAACTATGAACGGAGAGTATTTTTTCTGTGCGAAAGATGGAGCGACAGAAACATGTTTTAATAAATTGTTATTCAACAAATATTAGAGAATTATTGTCTTTCCTATTGCCACTGCTCATTAACAGCTCATTTATATTAAAATTGTTAATTTATTGATAAGGTATTGAAACTATTTATAGAATAATGTTTAATTAACTTGGTTTACATTTTATACATAATATTCCTAATAAATATGAGAAAGGAGAGACAAATTTATTGCGCACTTTTAAAATAAGTACAAAATTTAATTTGCTTTTAATTGGAGTCATCATATTTTTAAGCGTTATGATTGGATTTGTATCACATATACAAGTGAAACAAATTATGCGTAACAATTTTGAGCAGAGCATAACCCATATTTCAAAGGTCGGTTATAAGCTGCTAGAGGAACGATTTAAGGGAGACTGGGCTATAAAAGATGGGGATCTTTACAAAGGGGATACAAAAATAGTTAATCAGGAAGCCTTTGTTGATGAGGTAGGTGAAAGCATCGATGGTGGTGTAACCATTTTCCAAGGCACAAAAGGACTTATCACCAATCTAAAGCTAAATGGAGAACGTTTAGTTGGCAAAGATGCTGATCCAATAGTCGTTGAAAGTGTAATGAATAAAGGGAAAACCTTTATAGGTGAAGCAGATGTAGTAGGAACGAAATATTTAACACTCTATGCACCCATTAAAGATGCAAATGGAGACATCATTGGAATGTGGTTTGTCGGTGAAACGATAGATGGGGTTAATGCTATTATTTTTGCATTTATCGGTAAGCTTCTCATTGTATTGTTCATCGGAGCTGTCATTGCTGTATTAGGCAGTTTCCTTTTCACAAGAGCATTTGTGAAACCGCTTCGTGAAATAAATAATCAACTACGAGACATTGCGGATGGAGAAGGAGATTTAACAAAACAGCTACAAATTAATTCCAAGGATGAAGCAGGTGAGCTTGCGCAATCCTTTAATAAAATGCTGACAAGCTTAAAAGTATTAATGCAACAAATAGCCCAATCCTCTAAACAGGTTGATTTATCGTCTGATGGCTTAACAACTAAATCGCAGCAAACGGCGGATATGACAAGACAGCTAACTTCAACACTACAAGATTTAGCAGATGGTTCAAAAACAACATTACATAGTACAGGTGATAGCTTAACGGCCATGCAAGAAATGGCGATTGGCATTCAACAAGTTGCTGAAACTGCTTCAACAGTTTCAGATGCTGCTGATTTAATGAGTGATGAGGCTGCCCAAGGAAATGACTCTTTGAATCGTGTATTGAATCAAATGACAATTATTAATAAATCATCTGACCATGTAGAGGCGCAGGTGCGAATATTAGGTGATCAGTCACAGCAAATTGGCAATATCGTTGATGTGATTACAAGCATCGCCGATCAAACGAATTTGCTTGCCTTGAATGCTGCCATTGAAGCGGCTCGTGCGGGTGAGCAAGGAAAAGGCTTTGCTGTCGTTGCGGATGAGGTTCGTAAATTAGCAGAACAATCAAAGGAATCTGCTGACCAAATAGCATCACTTATTCATTCAATTCAAAGTGATACGGCCAATGTTATTACGGCTATTTCTAGTAACTCGAAAGAAGCTGCCGCAGGTATGGATGTTGTCGATGATACAAAGCTAGCTTTCCACAAGATCATGCAGTCGATTAAGGGGGTAAGTACACAGTTGCATGACATCTCTGCTGTGACGGAGCAGATGTCTGCGAGTGTTGAAGAAGTTACTGCCTCAACAGAAGCAATGGCACGTATTGCGAGCAAGGCAACTGAAAGTACGGAACACGTTACGTTAACAGCGGAAGAGCAATTAGCTTTCATAGATAATATGGCTTCTTCAGCCAAAGAGATGGCACAACAGGCAGACGAACTTCAAAGCTTATTAAAGAAATTCCAATATTAAAGATGTTGAAAAACGGTGATATCCTAACGATTTGAAGTACAAACAAGTACACAAAGGGAACAGTTTTTTCTAAACGAACATTGTAATAAAATTTGATTAAAAGGATAGGAGAGCTTAAATAAGGTAGTGACCCCTTAAAGTTAGAGTTTTTATTATGCAGCTAATTGGCTGGCATGAGTTCGGTATTTTACTGGACTCATGCCTTTTCATTTTGTCTTCATTTTTTGTAGTGGCTATGCTAAATAATCTAAATAATGTCCCGAGAGAAAAGCAAAGAATTAAATCTTATTTAATCAAACATTTATTTTTCTCACAAAGGTTCCCATAATACGAACATATCAGTAAAATAGAGTAGGTTAGGGGGACTATATTTTGAAAGATCAACGCTTTAAAATTGCGCATCGAGAGGCGCTTATCGGTATCGGGCTTGTTATCGTCAACTTTGCGATTTGGTTTGGCTTTGCCTATGGACTAGGCTCTGGTGATCCAACAAGCTATACGTATGTATTCGGTTTCCCTGCATGGTTTTTCTATAGCTGTATTGCAGGGACATGCTTTATGATTATTTTAATCTGGGTCGTCATGAAACTCTTTTTCAAAGAGGTAGCATTTGATGATGAGGAGGTGGATCAATAATGCACTGGCAAGTTATTTTTCCACTGCTATTATTTTTAGTTATTATCTTTGGTATTGGGATATGGTCAAATAAGCATATACGCTCTTCCGATTCATTTTTACAGGAATACTTCCTTGGTGGTCGTGAAATGGGAGGCTTCATCCTTGCGATGACAATGATTGCTACGTATGGTAGTGCAAGTAGCTTTATTGGTGGTCCAGGCGTTGCTTATACGAAAGGGCTTGGCTGGGTATTACTGGCGATGGCCCAGCTTCCTGCAGGTTATTTTGTTTTAATGATTTTAGGGAAGAAATTTGCTATTATCGCAAGACGTTATCAAGCCATCACGTTAATAGACTTTTTACGTGAGCGCTATAAAAGTCATGCCATAGTCATCTTATCTGCCATTAGCATCATTATCTTTTTATTTTCTGCAATGATGGCACAATGGGTAGGTGGTGCTCGATTAATTGAATCATTAACTGGCTTAAACTACACAACTGCACTCTTTATTTTTGCGATTTCCGTATTAGTTTATGTTATTATTGGAGGCTTCCGTGCGGTTGCATTGACGGATACGGTGCAAGGCTCGATTATGGTCATTGGAACGATTATTTTATTAATTGGGACAATCATCGCTGGTGGAGGAATCGATAATATTATGACCTCACTTGTCGCTGAGAATCCGAATCTTGTGTCTCCATTTGGAGCAGAAGGTGAATTAACGCCATTATACGTTTCTACATTTTGGATTTTGATAGGTGTGGGAGTTGTGGGGCTTCCACAAATCGCAGTTCGTGCTATGAGCTATAAAGATTCAAAAAGCATGCATTTAGCCATTATCATTGGCACTATTGCCATAGGGACAATTATGTTTGGAATGCATCTAATTGGTGTTTTAGCACGTCCAGTAATACCAGGTATTGAGATTGGTGATAAAGTAATGCCGCTGCTGACGTTAAAGGTTTTGCCGCCATTTTTAGCTGGCGTTGTCTTAGCAGCACCAATGGCAGCAACGATGTCTACAGTCAACGCGCTACTTATGCTTGTAAGCTCTACAGTAGTGAAAGATATTTACTTAAATTATATAAAACCAACAGCTAATGATACGGAAATTAAGCGTGCAAGCTTTATTGTCACAACAGTGATCGGTTTAGCCGTCGTCGTTTTTGCACTTAATCCACCAGATTTATTAGTTTGGCTTAATTTATTTGCTTTTGGCGGACTTGAGGCAGTCTTTATTTGGACCGTCGTATTAGGTCTATATTGGAAAAAAGCCAATAAGTATGGTGCTATTGCGTCAATGATTTCAGGTATGATCCTTTATATTATCATTGATCGTTTTTATCCTTCCGTCTTTGGCATGCATACTGTGACAATTCCGATTGTCGCATCCTTATTGATATTTGTTATTGTTAGTTTATTAACGAGCCATAAATTTAAAGATGAAAAGTTGTTTATTTAAATTATAAAATGCCGTAGAGATAGAATATCTACGGCGTTTTTTACTGTAGACAATAAGCAACGGATAGAATGTTCGAAATGATGGATAGACTGTCCAAAATCGTGGATAGAACCTTCGAAATCGTGGATAGAATCACTAAAGTCGTGGATAGAATCTCTGGATTGATGGATAGAAAGTTCGAAGTGACGGAAAGACCCTCTGAAGCGACGGATGAAACTTCCGAAGTGACGGATAGAATCTCTGAATTGATGGAAAGAACCTTCGAAGTGACGAATAGCTCCTCCAAATGATGGATAGAAAGTTCAAAGTGACGGAAAGACCCTCCTGAGCGACGGATGAAACCTCCGAAGTGACGGAAAGAACCACTGAAACGACGGAAGTAACTTGAAGCGACGGAAAGCCTCTCCTGAGCGGCGGAAGAAACCTCCGAAGTGACGGAAAGACCCTCTGAAGCGACGGATAGAACCTCCGAGATAACGGAAAACCTCTCCGAATTAAAGAAATAGAACGCCAAAGTTTGTCGACAAGCAAAGACGCCGTAGAGCTAGATATCTACGGCGTTTTTTATGTAATCATAAGCATTCTTAGTTAACAAAGTAATCGTTACGATAATAAACAATACGCGGACAAAACCGCTACCTTTTTTAATCGCAACACGCGAGCCTACCATTGCACCGGCAATTTGAGCTATACCCATCAGTAATCCATAAACATAATGAATCTGACCTAGGTAGGCGAACATTAAAAGACCAGCAAAATTACTTGCTAAGTTTAGAAATTTTGCATTTCCTGCAGCCTTTAAGAAATCGAAGCCGACTAATAAAAAGCTAAAAATTAAAAATGAGCCAGTTCCTGGACCAAGGAACCCATCATAAAACCCAATGCTAAATAACAACAGCATGAATAAAACTAAGTGTGTAAACTTTAAATTTTTGACCGCAGCTACTGAACCCCAATCTTTTTTAAAGATTGTATAGATTGCAACAGCAGCAAGCATTAGGAGCATAAGTGGTTTTAGTAATTCAGGATTGATTAAATGTACAGTCCAAGCTCCAAAAAGTGATCCCACAAAGGCTAAAGGAAAGTATTTGATAACTGAACGAATTTCTAGCTGACCGGAACGATAAAAGGAAATGGTAGATGTCAAAGAACCCATGGTACCGGCAAGTTTATTGGTCGCAACCGCTGCTGCTGGATTTAAACCAGCAAACATAAGGGCAGGTAATGCAATTAAGCCACCACCACCAACGACCGCATCCACAAAGGCGGCTAAAAATCCAAAAGATATTAATAATATGACTACATTTAAATCTACTTCAAATAGCATGCTTACACCTCTTCTGATAGTTACTACTGAAATAGTAACTAAATTTCGCGAAGCTGTAAAGACTAATTTTTTTCATTGGCTTATCTTCATAGCCTTAACTTATAATAGAGGAAATGGAGGGATTCGATGGAATTATTAATCGCCCAATTAAAAGAACTGGGATTCACAGAATATGAAGCAAAGGCCTATACTGCACTCGTCCAAAATAGTCATGTGAGTGCCTATCAAGTAAGTAAAAATTCTGGTATCCCACGTGCAAGAATATACGACATACTTGATGTACTCGTTGAAAAAGGGTTAGTACTAAAAGAAGAAACTGTCGATCAAACGACTTACTCTTCCATTCCTGTTGCTGTGTTTTTACAACAAATTCAGCAACGTTGGCAATCGAATTTTACGTCGATTAGTGATCAATTAGAAAAATTAGAGGTAAAAGAGCAGGAAGCGGAGCATAAGGTTGTCACGCTAAAAGGAAAAGAGGCAATCGTCAATTACTGTCAGTCATTATTAAAAAAAGCGCAGAAAAAAGTACTATTATCAATGTGGGAAGATATGTATGAAGAATTGCGAGAAGATATACATGAGGTCGCGAAGCATATCCCTGTTCATGGGATTACCTTGTATGTGGAGGACCATTTAGCTTCCATTGACCAGCACCGTATCACTCGCTATACGAGGAATGCGTCTACACCTCATTGGTTTATTTTATCGATAGATGGCAAGCAAATGATTTATGGTCACTCACCGTCAAATCAAGAAACGGCTTTTATTACAAATGATCCTGTTCATATTTATTTATTAGAAGATTATATATGGCATGACGTGCTTGTCAATCGACTATTAAAGCGCGATGATAAGGAGCTTGGAGAATGGATTACTAAAGAACGTAAAGCCTTTTTCTTAGAATGAAAGTATTGAAAAAGAATCTGCAAGCCATCATGTACATTACAGAGGGCAAGCAGATTCTTTTTTCGTTAAATATTAATAAAAAACTTTATCAACATTGTATTTAGCGCGGAATGAATTGATCGCGTATGTTTCGTAAATTTCACGTTCCATTGGATCTTCCACTTCATACACTTCAATTTTGAAAATTTCATTACGGTGATTTTTCATCGGTGACACATTGTCCTCGAAATGCTTTTTAATACGTTGACGGATTTTACGTGCTTTACCGACAAATAATAGTTCGTTCTCTTCATTGTAGAATAAGAAAATACCACCGTTTTCACGTGTGATTTTATGGAAATCAATAAAACCATGGTACGGTGTGATTGGTACATCACCTGGCTTTAAATCTTGTTCGCGTTGGCGAATCACTAAATCTGGTTTTGGAAATTCAATTTTAATCAAACTATTCACGTTCCTCTCTGTTACTAAAGGTATATGTTAACATAAATACAGCATGTTTACCATCAATTCATGATGTAAACATTCAAGATTAGTGTTAAACAAATTACCCAATGACATGCATAATTAATAACAAAATATTCTATGTATTATTGATATTCTTAATTGTTCATGTTACAATTCTTTTTAATTAAATAATCTTATCATGAGAAGTTGAGGGATTTGGCCCGATGACGCTTCAGCAACCTCTAACAAAAGTTAGAAAGGTGCTAATTCCAGCAAAGGATTTGTCCTTTGAGAGATAAGAGTGAACGTGGAAAAATCCTTCTCATTCTATCTCAACTGGAATGAGGGGGATTTTTTAATTTCATCGTTTGACATAATCAACTTTGCGCAGGGCCCGTGCATTGATATTAAAGCACTAAATGATTTTAACAGAGAGAAATTAAAGAGAGGGGAATGCAAGATGCCAATTAATATTCCGAAAAACTTACCAGCTGGAGAACATTTACGGGAGGAAAAAATCTTTGTAATGGAAGAGGATAGAGCAAAAACTCAACAAATCCGTCCGTTAAATATATTAATTTTTAATTTAATGCCGGAAAAAGAAAAAACAGAGCTGCAATTACTACGTTTATTAGGTAATACACCGTTACAAGTGAATATTACATTTTTAAATACAGCTACGCATGAATCGAAAAATGTCAGTAAATCACATTTACAGTTATTTTACACGACCTTCAATCAAATTCGTCATCGCCGTTATGATGGCATGATTATTACGGGTGCACCAGTAGAAAAAATGGCATTTGAAGAAGTGAACTACTGGCAGGAAATTTCAGAAATTATGGATTGGTCCAAAACAAACGTAACATCAGTCTTACATATATGTTGGGGTGCTCAGGCGGCGTTATACCATCATTACGGTATCGGTAAAATTGAGCTTCCTGCTAAATGCTCAGGTGTATATTCTCATGTCATTACGGATTTAACAGTGGATTTAGTACGTGGCTTTAGCGATTCATTTACGGCACCACATTCACGTTATACATCTGTATCAATTGATGAAGTACTCAATCATCCTGATTTACGTTTACTATCTTATTCAGAAGATGCTGGTGTTTTCATTGTGCAATCTAAGGATAATAAAAACATTATGATTACTGGCCATCTTGAATATGATGCGACAACGTTAGCTGATGAATATAGTCGTGATGTTGCGAAAGGATTAGATATTGATGTACCTGTGAATTACTTCCCACATGATAATCCAGCAAATGAACCGATTAATTCGTGGCGTGCCCATACACATTTATTATTCTCGAATTGGTTGAACTACTATGTATACCAAGAAACACCTTACGAGTGGGATTTCGTTGATGAAATTGAATATCATATATAATGCTATTTAATAGCTATTAAAAATGATGACCTTTTTATTACAGGGTCATCATTTTTTTACGCCTTTATGTTGTTAATTTTCTAATGAATTTTTATTTTTATCACTTTTTGGAGTATTGCCGGTATCGCTATCATTTTGTGTAGTATTGCTGCTACTATCACTCTGCGATGGATTTTCGTTATTACTACTACTTGCACTTTGAGTAGAATCTTCGTTATTATTACTACTTACATTTTGAGTAGCATTACCGGTGTTGCTACTACTTTCATTTTGAGTAGTATTTCCGGCATTGCTATTACTATCTCTTTGAGTAAAATTATCGTTATTACTACTACTTGCACTTTGAGTAGCATTTCCGGCATTGTTACTACTTGCATTTTGAGTAGAATTATTGTTATTACTATTACTGGCACTTTGAGTAGTATTTCCGGCATTGCTACTACTATCACTTTGAGTAGAATTATCGTTATTACTAGTACTTACATTTTGAGAAGCATTTCCGCCATTACTGCTACTTTCATTTTGAGTAGCATTTCCAGCATTGCAATTGCTATCACTCTGTGAAGAATTATCGTTATTATTGCTACCTGCACCTTGTGTAGCATTTCCGTTTTTACTACCACTTTCATTCTGTGTACTACAATTACTTTTTGTATTATTTCCTTGATTACCGTTAATTTTGCGAATTTTTGCGACAAGTAGTAAAACTAATGGTAATAAGATTGCGAAAATAAAGGAAAAAATAGGCCAGGTTTCTCTATTGTAAATATCTGAATGAATGATACTAGGATGAACAATTAGTGAAAGTCCAAGGATAATCATTCCGAATGGAAAAATGAGCGGTCGATGATTGTTAATTTTACATATTTGTGCGATGCCGATGACCCCAGCGTAAAAAAACATAAAAGTTTTAATATAAATTGATATTATCCACATGGCTGCCATAATCACTTCAATACGCTGCAAAAAATTCCCGATTGAAATTCTTTGGGCTAATGAATAGCTAGGAAATGTCCGAGCAGCAGTATTTGCTGGACCTAGGACAAGGATAGCCAGTGTGATGATAGCAATTAAGACAATACCTCCAAGAATTGTGCCAATGTAAAAACCTTTTTGTGCTGATTTATGGACGTTAACAATAGAAGGAAAAATCATTAATAATATGACAAGTGGGAATGAAAAAATACTCATTAATCGAATAATACTAAAGAATAATGATTTTGTTGGTACTTCCATTATTGGCTGTAGATTTTCCATATGGACGGATGGTGAAATACAAACTACAAAAAAAATAAAAATTAAAATAAACATTGGGAATAGTATTTCTGCAGAACGGGCAAAAACTTCAATTCCTAGAAATGCTGCATAAATAATGATAATACTGAACAGAAAAGCAAAGGCCATCGTAGGTGTTTCTGGCATAACTTCTGTTTTCATGAAAATGCCAATGAAATATAATAATTCACCGGCAGAAAGAAAGGATAGAATAATAAAGCCAATCGAAGTTATTTTTCCGAAAAAGCGACCTAATATCTTTTCATTAGCCTCTACAAATGTAAGGGTAGGTGTCCGTTTTCCTAGAGTAACGAAAAGCTTTATTAAGAGTAAACTTAAAACGACACTAATGATCGCTGCAATCCAGGCATCTTGTTTTGCTTCACTTGTTACACTAGCGGGGCTAATTAATATGGCTGTCCCAATTGAAGAGAGAAAGGTAATGATCATAAATTGTCTTGAGCTAATTATTTCTTTTTCCATATGAACACTACCTTTTTTCTTAAAAGTTCCTTATTATTTTGTCAGGGAGACAATTAAATCTTTAATTGGTGAAAAAATAAAAGTAAGCAAGTCTAGTGGGCTCGGAATTTTGATTCTTAACGAGACCCCAATATTTAATGCAACGCCGATCAATAAAAAAATCGAAAAAATAACAATCGTTTTCGTTTCTTTATTTAAATTAAATTTTGGAATCATTCGTTTGATTCCTTTTTTTGTATTAAAATATTTATGACACCTGACATTATTTTTTTGACTAATTAAGCGTGGTCGAGTCAATAAAGCTCAACGAGGGAACAACACTAGTGCGTCTTTTAGATCCTTTAGAATTAATGGGCCGAATGGACTTAAATATGGAACACCAAAAGTTCGTAAGCTGCATAAGTGTAGAACGATGATCATAAGGCAAAACATTAAACCAAACAATCCAACTATGGCTGCTAAAATCATTAATGGGAAACGAAGTGCACGAACTGTATTAGATAAGCCGTAAGCAGGGAACAGGGAGCTACAAATGGCTGTTAATGCCACAATAATAACCATTACGGCTGATACAATTCCAGCCTCTACGGCAGCTTGACCGATTACTAATGTTCCAACAATGGATACGGCTGGTCCAATGGTTCTTGGCCATTCGAAGACCTGCTTCTCTTAACACCTCAAAGGCTATCTCCATAATGAGTGCCTCGACTATGGCAGGGAGGGGACTCCTTCTCGTTGAGATGCAACACTTATTAGCATAGGAGTTGGTAACATCTAATAAAATGACCGTATCACCATTCAAAATTGAATTGTACAGTGTTGGAAAATATCATTAACATCGCCGACTGTTAAACTAGAATCTCTTAAACAGCGAATAATCTTGTCTGTTTCTGTCTCATGAGTTGCCTCAATATCAAGCATTAGTTTGTCAATTACAGATTCAGAAATGCTTATCTTATCGGTTAAGCCATCTACATAAATAATCGCGAAAGCATATTTTTCAGCTTTTCCAACGGTAATTTCTCGTAGGATAAGGTCATTGCTATTCCCGAGTGTGTTTTTAATTATCTTCAAATTTTGAGAAAGAGAACTATACAGTTGATCGCTGTTTTGGGAGGTATCAGTAATTTTAGAAATAGACATTTTCATTCCTCCTCAAGATTTACATAACTATAGAATGTACAACATTGAGAGAAGATAAACCAAGGTTGGGATTGAATTCATATAACATCTTTCAGCGGTGTCCAAACATCTGTACCTGTCGCTAGGCTTTCGGTACAAAAGACATCCGCTGAAAGAAGTTAAAGCCTCCGGCGGATGTCACGGAATCGGAAAGGAGTTCTTAAAGGATGTTAGCCTAAAATCATCGCATCCATGCGATAACGGCTAACTGAACTGCATCCTGTTGCTGACGCTGCTGCGTTAGCACTGCGCTTTCGCACAAAAAACATCTGCAGGCCTAAGCACAAAGCCGACCCCGGACGCAATTATGCCGAGACATAATTGATTAATTTTCAATAGCAAATGTAAAGAAAAAATGATGACCATGAAATGATCAGGGTCATCATTTTTTTATGCCACTATGTTATTAACTTTCTGGAGAATTTTTATTTTTATCACTGTTTGGGGTATTGCCGGTATCGCTGTCATTCTGTGTAATATTGCTTGAAGCGTTATCACTTTTGCTCGGTGAAGGATTTTCGCTATTGCTGCTACTATCACTTTGAGTAGGAATAACGTTATTACTGCTACTTTCATTTTGAGTAGAATTATCGTTATTACAATTACTTTCGTTTTGTGTAGTATTACCGCCATTGCTGTTACTATTACTTTGAGTAGCATTTCCGGCATTGTTGCTACTTGCATTTTGAGTAGAATTATCGTTATTATTAATACTTGCATTTTGAGTAGCATTTCCGGCATTGCTGCTACTTTCATTTTGAGTAGAATTATCGTTATTAATATTACTTGCATTTTGAGTAGCATTTCCGGCATTGCTGCTACTCTCATTTTGAGTAGAATTATCGTTATTACAGCTACTTTCACCTTGTGTAGCATTTCCGGCATTGCTACTACTATCATTCTGTGAAGAATTATCGTTATTATTGCTACCTGCACCTTGTGTAGCATTTCCGTTATTACTACCATTTTCATTTTGTGTATTACTACTACATTGTGTAGCATTTCCTTGATTACCATTAATTTTACGAATCATCGCGACAAGTAATAAAACTAATGGTAATAAAATCATGAAAACGAAGGAAAATATTGGCCATGTATCTCTATTGTAAATATCTGAATGAATGATATTAGGATGAACAATTTGTGAAATCCCAAGGATAATCATGCCGAGTGGAAAAATGAGCGGTCGATGATTTTTAATTTTAAATAGTTGGCTGATACCGATAACCGCAGCATAAAAATACATAAAAGTTCTAATATAAATTGATATGATCCACATGGCTGCCATAATCACTTCAATACGCTGCAGAAAATTCCCGATTGAAATTCTTTGAGCTAATGAATAGCTAGGAAATGTCCGAGCAGCAGTATTTGCCGGACCTAGGACAAGGATAGACATTGCGATGATCGTAATTAAGACAATCCCTCCAATAATTGTGCCAATGTAAAAACCTTTTTGTGCAGATTTTTGGACGTTAACTGCGGAAGGGAAAATCGTTAATAATACAACAAGCGGGAATGAAAAAAGACTTATAAATCGAATCATACTAAAGAATAATGATTTTTTTGGTGTTTCCATTATTGGCTGTATATTTTCAATATGGATGGATGGTGAAATAAAAATTACAAAGAAAATAAAAATTAAAATAAAAATTGGACATAGTATTTCTGCAGAACGGGCAAAAACTTCAATTCCTAGAAATGCAGCATAAATAATGATAATACTGAACATTAATGCAAAGGCCATCGTAGGTGTTTCTGGCATTATTTCCGTTTTCATGAAAATTCCAATGAAATATAATAATTCACCAGCAGAAAGTAAGGATATAATAATAAAGCCAATTGCAGTGATTTTTCCGAAAAAACGACCTAGTATCTTTTCATTAGCCTCTACAAATGTAAGGGTAGGTGTTCTATTTCCTAAAGCAACGAAAAGCTTTACTATGGGCAAACTTATAACGACACCAATGATCGCTGCAATCCATGCATCTTGCTTTGCTTCGCTCGTTACACTTGCAGGGATAATTAAAATGGCTGTGCCAACTGAAAAGAGAAGGGTAATGATCATAAATTGTCTTGAACTAATTATTTCTTTTTCCATCATGAACGATACCCCTTTTCTTAATATAAAGTTGCCTATTATTTTGTCAGGGAGACGATTAAATCTTTAATTGGTGAAAAAATAAAGGTAATTAAGTCGAGTGGGCTCGGAATTTTGAGCCTTAATGAGACCGCAATATTTAATGCAGCACCGAGCAATAAAAAAATCGAAAAAATAACAATCGTTTTCGTTTCTTTATTTTTTTTTAATGTTGGAATGAAGGCAAAGGCAATACCAGCAGAAATGATTAGTATGAATATCGTCATAATCATAGCTTATTCTCCCTTCGTCTTATTCACTAATGAGTTTTCCAACGTCCCTAATCCTTGTGTGTTCACATGTACTTCAACTTTAACTGGTAGCTCTTGAAATATAGTTAGCCAGTCTTTTTTTATTTTTTTCCACTCTTTAGGATTTGTGCGATGAAGTGCTTCACCAAATCCAAAAATATCGACCCGATAATTTTGCTGAACTGTTCGGATTGTTTCTTCGATTCGTTTTTTAATAAGTTCTTCCGTTTTTTTATTGACGTTTAGAATCGATTTTTCTTTAGTAAGATCTATATTACATTCAACTTCTCCGACATTTTGGCTAGCATCTATAGAAACATTGATTTTGGGAGCTCCTTTTTCAAATTCACCTTTTATTTTCGTCTTTGAGTGTGTAATTTCAGTTGATAACGTACCTCCCTTAGGGCAAGCAAGAATTTCAATTGTACTTTCTATTTTGTCCCTTAAATAACCTAGGCTTCTACTCTCATCTTCCGTTAAATTCCCAATGAGTTTATCTTCTTTAAATACAGCTAAGCCCGTATACCTCAATAGCACAGGAGATTTCGATCTTTTAACATTCGTCTGTTCCATTCCAACATTTTTATCCCCATGGATTTCAATGGCAGACATGACTACACTTTTTTCTTTGTTATTTAAAGTATTGATCAATTCATCAATTTTAATGGATTGAGTTGTACCCCAAGTTTTCTCTGATGTTTTAAGAGATTTTAGCATTTTATTAGCGGGTACTTTTTCGATAGGTGTTAATACATTTAAAACTTCATCGGCAGTCGCGTCATGAGCAACGATGACATCGAAATCATTTCTGAATTCATGATCTCTTGAAATTAAATCTAACGGTTCGCTAATTCCCTCTTTTGCTAATTCATCACCGAGCACAACTATTTGTAGATGAGAAAAATAAAGTTTTCTAGCAGTTACTGTTGTCATTTTTCTAATAGCCTCAAAAACCGTTGTACCTTTTGAATGGTAGGTAATAACAGGTGATCGTCCTGAAGTAGGCTGTTTTGAGGAGATTTCACCAGGATCTACAACTTGAACAGTTATTTCAAATTCATTATCTACTTTATCTATTCCTAATGCTGCGACAATCGCTAATTCATTGAGTTCACGCTTACTCCAGCAACCACTTAAAAATAAAGTAAGAATCATTAGTAAACATATTGCCTTAAATTTTGCCATGGTTCATTCCTCGTTTACACATTCGTTTGATTCCTTTTTTTCGTATTAAAATATTTATGACCTCTGACAGAGTTTTTTTGACTAATTAAGCGTGGTCGAGTCAATAAAGCTCTACGCGGGAACAACACTAGTGCATCTTTTTGATCCTTTAAAATTAATGGACCGAATGGACTTAAATATGGAACACCGAAAGTTCGTATGCCACATAAGTGTAGGAGGATGATCATCAGGCCAAACATCACACCAAACAATCCGACGATTGCTGCTACAATCATTAATGGGAAACGAAGAGCACGAACGGTATTGGATAAGCCATAAGCAGGGAACAAGAAGCTACAAATGGCTGTTAGTGCCACAATAATGACCATTACGGCTGATACAACTCCTGCTTCTACAGCAGCTTGACCGATCACTAATGTTCCAACAATGGATACGGCTGGTCCAATGGTTCTTGGCATTCGAAGACCTGCTTCCCTTAACACCTCAAAGGCAATCTCCATAATGAGCGCCTCTACAACGGCAGGGAAGGGGACTCCTTCTCGTTGAGATGCAATACTTATTAGCATAGGAGTTGGTAGCATTTCTTGATGGAAGGTGGTGATCGCTACGTAAAGCGATGGCGCTATCAAGGCTAAGCCAATTCCAAAAAATCTCAATAAACGTACAAGAGAACTAATCATCCAATGCTGATAATAATCTTCAGCAGACTGTAAAAAAGATGTAAATAGGGCCGGTACAATTAGGACAAACGGTGAACCGTCCACTAAAATAGCAATTTTACCGTCTAATAGTTCACCAGCAATAACGTCAGGTCGTTCAGAATTATAAACTGTAGGGAATATAGTGGATTTAGAGTCTTGAATAAAATCCTCGATATAGCCGCCTTCCAAAATGCCATCAATGTTAATACGATCTAATCGGGCAAGAACCTCCGATACTATTTTGTCATTCGCAATGCCGTTTACATACATAACGGCAACTTCCGTTTTCGTTACCTCACCGATAATACGGGACTTGATCCAAAGATTCGGACTTTTAATTTTTCGACGGACAAGGGCCGTGTTAGTACGTAACGTTTCCGTAAAGGATTCCCTTGGTCCTCTAATGACCGACTCTGTTGATGGCTCCATTACCGCTCTATCTTTTGCACCTTTTGTACTTGTCACGATACCAGTTGAAGATTCATCTAATAAGATGACCGTATCACCATTCAAAATAGAATTGTACAGTGCTGAAAAATTGAAAATATCATTCACATCGCCGACTGTTAAACAAGAATCTCTTAAATATCGAATAATCTTTTCTATTTCTTCATCCTGATTATCCTCAATATCAAGCATTAGTTTAGAAATCACAGAATTAGAAATGCTTATTTTATCGGATAAGCCATCTACATAGATAATCGCCAACGTATATTTTTCAACTTTTCCAATGGTAATTTCTCGTATGACAAGGTCATTACTATTCCCGAGTGTATTTTTAATCATCTTCAAATTTTGAGAAAGAGAAGTATACAGTTGGTCATTGTTTTGGGAGGTATCAGCAATTTTAGAAATAGACATGTTCTTTCCTCCTCAAGTTTTTACGTAAATATAGAATGTACAACTTTGAGAGAAGATAAACCAAGGTTGGAATTGTATTCATTAAAAAAAGCAGTGTTCCCTTCGCATAAACGAAAGGAAACACTGCTTTATTTTTTATACTCATATTTTAATTCGTCATTTGTAGCATCCACATCTACATGTAAATTGTGATCATTGAAAAACCATAAATCTTTTTCATCAATATAATAGGTAACATCGTCAATAACTGTCTTTACACCAATGTTGATTGGTTCTTCACGTGTCATACCAAGAGAAAAGCCTTCGTGAAAAGGACTGGAACCACCATATCTAGCATAAAAACGAATAGTATCTCCGGATTCTACTTCCATCTCTTGTTTGAACCATTGTAGTGCTTCATCTGTTAGTACGATATTCATTAGAATGTTCCTCTCCTCGTTACAGCCATTTCACCTTTGGCTCGGTACCATTTTTAATGCGGGCAATATTTGCTCGGTGACGATACATGATAAAGGTAAATAAACAAGCTACTAAAATACCTAACGCAAAATCACCTGTAACAAAATAATAAACGATTGAATAAATAAGTGCTACTAAAGCGGCAATCATGGAAGTTAAACTTACAATCTTCGTTATTTTTAATGTTACAATAAAAGCAATAAATAGTAAGACAAATAGAGGCCATGAATATCCTAAGAGAACCCCTGCTGATGTTGCCACCGCTTTCCCTCCGCGGAAACCTGCGAAAATCGGGAACATATGACCAATAACGGCTACTAGTCCAAGTATTAGAGAGTGGATAGACACCTCAGAAAATATAGGAAGAGCTACGAGTAATACTGCAGCTGTACCTTTTAAGACATCCATAATTGTTACTACTATTCCTGCTTTTTTTCCTAAAATACGAAAAGTATTTGTCGCACCTAGATTACCACTTCCATGTTGACGAATATCAGTTTTATAAAAAATTTTGCCTATCCATAAGCCTGAAGGGATCGAGCCGATTAGATAAGCACATAAAATAATAAGTCCATTTAGCATATTTGGACTCCTTTCATTCATTGATTATTACTTGGTACTAATAATATGTATCAATAATTCTACACTTTTTCTCTATAATCTACAATGTCATGAAGGAGATTTCTTAGTGCATCTTGAATTCATTACAAAAGATAACTATTTTTCAAGGATTTTTATATGTATTTGAATGGAGGTTAGGCTTTTTGACATGATTCATGTAGTCAGCTTGAAAGCCCTTTCTAAAAATATAGGTAGTATGGCAATTTTGTCAATCACACATTCCTTTGGTAGAATAGAAGTCTATCTTTAATTTCTAGAGTAAGCTAGTATGAATCTTCTTTAGACAGAAGAAACCCATTTATTACTGTACCTGTATATTTTTCAGAGAATATTCAAATGCTTTTGAATGAAAGGTCAAAGCCTTCAGCGATTTGGTATCGTTTTGAAAAAGAGTATGACCAGAAGTTAGCCATTTGTTGTTTTATTTATGCAACTAAAGTTTACTGCCCTGCGTCAAGGGAATGGAAGAGTTCTTAATACATATTAAAGCAACTATTGCAAACTTTTCTTCCAGTAAAATAGATCAAAACGCTGAAGCTGTGAGGAAATTTTAAAAATTTATTGGGCCAGCCACTAGATATTGTTAGGAAATGCTATTATGATTAGGAAGAGAATATAAATAGAACATGCGTTTGTTTTTTGGAGGGGAATTTTTTTGGCGAATAAACAGTCACCAAGCGTCTATAATGATGACGCCATTCAAGTATTAGAAGGATTGGAAGCGGTACGAAAACGACCCGGCATGTATATCGGTTCTACAGATGGCCGTGGACTTCATCACCTTGTATATGAAATCGTAGATAATTCGGTGGATGAAGCACTGGCTGGCTTTGGTTCTCATATCATTGTCAAGATTCATAAAGATCAAAGTATCAGCGTTCGAGACTTCGGCCGTGGGATGCCAACAGGTATGCATAAAATGGGGAAACCAACTCCCGAGATTATCTTTACGGTTTTACATGCTGGTGGTAAATTCGGACAGGGCGGTTATAAAACAAGCGGTGGCTTACACGGTGTAGGTTCTTCTGTTGTTAATGCCTTATCTACTTTTTTAGAAGTAACGATTCACCGCGACGGTAAAAAGTATCGTCAACGTTTTGAAAACGGTGGCCATCCTGTGACGACATTAGAAGAAATTGGACAAACAAAACAGACAGGAACACTTGTTCATTTTCTACCAGATGACACGATTTTCTCTGTAACAAAATACAATTATGATACGCTTGCAGAACGTTTACGTGAGTCAGCATTTTTATTAAAAGGCTTAAAAATTGAGTTAATCGATGAACGCGAGGAAGGCAAAAGTGATGTTTTCTTTTATGAGAACGGCATTGAAGCTTTCGTTGCGTATTTGAATGAGGAGAAAGATGTACTTCATCCCGTTAAGTATGTAGAAGGAATTCAAGACGAAATTGAAGTAGAATTCTCCTTCCAATACAACGATGGTTACTCAGAAACAATCCTTTCATTTGTTAACAATGTACGTACACGAGATGGTGGGACACATGAAACTGGTGCCAAGGCAGCGTTAACACGTGTGTTCAATGAATATGCACGAAAAATTGGTTTGTTAAAAGATAAAGATAAAAATCTCGAAGGGACAGACATTCGAGAGGGCTTAGCGGCGATTGTTTCTGTTCGTATACCAGAGCATTTACTACAATTTGAGGGTCAAACGAAGGGTAAGCTCGGGACGAGTGAGGCACGCTCGGCAGTGGATAGTGTTGTCTCGGAGCAAATTTTTTATGTACTTGAGGAAAACGCTGAATTGTCTGCATCTCTTGTGCGTAAAGCTATTCGTGCGCAGCAAGTACGTGAAGCGGCTCGTAAGGCACGTGAAGATGCACGAAACGGCAAGAAGAGCAAAAAAGGCAGTACGATCCTTTCTGGGAAATTAACACCTGCACAATCTCGAAATGCGGCGAAAAACGAGCTGTATTTAGTCGAAGGTGACTCTGCAGGAGGCTCTGCAAAACAAGGACGTGATCGTACGTTCCAAGCCATTTTACCATTGCGTGGTAAAGTCATAAATACGGAAAAAGCAAAGCTTCAGGATATTATGAAAAACGAGGAAATTTCAACGATTATCCATGCCATTGGTGCTGGCGTCGGAACAGATTTCTCTGTCGAGGATTCATCGTATGACAAAGTCGTTATTATGACCGATGCTGATACTGACGGAGCGCATATTCAAGTGCTGCTATTAACGTTCTTCTATCGCTATATGCGACCATTGATTGAAGCTGGAAAGGTATTTATCGCATTACCACCACTTTATAAAGTATCACGGGGTACTGGTAAAAAAGAAGTGATTGAATATGCTTGGACCGAAAAAGATTTACAAATGGCCATTAAAAAAGTTGGCAAGGGTTACATATTACAGCGCTATAAAGGTCTTGGTGAGATGAATGCCGACCAGCTGTGGGATACGACAATGAACCCTGAAACGCGTACATTAATTCGTGTAACGATTGAGGATGGTGCACGTGCTGAAAGACGTGTGACAACATTAATGGGCGATAAGGTAGAGCCGCGCCGTAAATGGATCGAAGCTAATGTAGACTTCGGCATGGAGGATGATTCAAATATTTTAGAAAATGAATTCATCCAACAAGAGGAGGACCAAGCATGAGTAGTACGGAAAAGTTTCAAGATTTACCTTTAGAAGAAGTAATGGGTGACCGCTTTGGTCGCTATAGTAAATATATTATTCAAGACCGCGCGTTGCCTGATGCACGTGACGGTCTTAAGCCTGTGCAACGACGTATTTTATATGCGATGTTTACAGAGGGCAATACAAACGAAAAACCATTCCGTAAATCAGCCAAAACTGTCGGTAATGTTATCGGTAATTATCACCCACACGGTGACAGTTCAGTATATGAAGCAATGGTGCGTATGAGTCAGGATTGGAAGGCGCGCCATATGCTTATTGAAATGCATGGGAATAACGGCTCTGTTGATGGTGACCCACCGGCAGCGATGCGTTATACAGAGGCAAGACTTTCTGCTATTGCAGAGGAGATGCTCCGCGATATTGGCAAGAAAACCGTTGAATTTGTACCAAACTTTGATGATCAGGATATGGAGCCGACTGTTTTACCAGCTCGTTTCCCGAACTTACTAGTCAACGGCTCAACGGGTATTTCGGCCGGTTATGCCACGGACATCCCTCCTCACGCACTTGATGAGGTGCTAGACGGTGTTCTAATGCGCTTAGATAAGCCGAACTCCACTGTTGATGAATTAATGACCGTTATTAAAGGCCCTGATTTCCCAACAGGTGGTATTATTCAAGGTGTCGATGGCATTAAAAAGGCGTACGAAACAGGACGCGGTAAAATCATTGTGCGTGCTCAAGCAGTCGTTGAGCCAATTAAAGGCGGCAAAGAGCAAATCGTTATTACGGAATTACCGTATGATGTCAATAAAGCAAATCTTGTGAAGAAAATTGATGAGCAACGTGTTGATAAACGACTTGAAGGGATTGCGGAAATTCGTGATGAATCGGATCGTACAGGCCTACGCGTTGTCATAGAACTGAAAAAGGATGTTCCGGGACCAGGAATTTTAAATTACTTGTTCAAAACAACTGATTTACAAGTAGCTTATAATTTTAATATGATTGCGATCCATAATCGTCGTCCGACAATGATGACATTGCCATTGTTACTGGATTCTTATATTGCCCATCAAAAGGAAGTCGTGACGAACCGCTCCATTTATGATTTGCAAAAGGCTAAAGATCGTTCGCATATTGTTGAAGGCTTGATCAAGGCGCTGTCCATTTTAGATGAAGTCATTGCAACGATTCGTTCTTCTAATGATAAACGAGATGCGAAAACGAATTTACAGGTGAAGTTTGATTTTACAGAAGTGCAATCAGAGGCAATCGTTAGCTTGCAATTATATCGTTTAACAAATACAGATATCACAGAACTTCGCAATGAACAAGATGAATTAAATAAACTTATCGCCAAGCTTGAAGGTATTCTTAATAGTGAAGCAAAACTTGTACGTGTTATTAAACAGGAACTACTTGACATTAAAAAGCGCTTTGCAGAGCCACGTCGTTCAAAAATCGAACAAGAAATTGAAGAAATTAAAATTACGTTAGATGTTCTTGTCCCAAGTGAAGAGGTCGTAGTGACTGTCACAAAGGATGGCTATATTAAGCGTACATCTACACGTTCACATGCAGCTTCGAATGGTCAAGATTTTGCGATGAAGGATTCCGATTATTTGTTATATGAAGCGAATTTAAATACGCAGCATCATCTATTACTGTTCACAAATCGAGGCAATTATATCTATCAGCCTGTCCATGAACTACCTGATATTCGTTGGAAGGATCTTGGTCAGCATATTTCAAGTATTGTGCCAACCGGGGAAGATGAATCTATTATTGCTGTATACGGTTTTGAAACATTCGAACAGGCCAATACGTATATTTTAACGGCTACGAAAGATGGACAAATTAAACGCTCACTTTTAGCAGATTATGCCGTTACACGCTATTCGAAGCCAATCAAAACGATGAATGTCAAGTCAGGCGATGAAATGATTTTTGTAGATATCGTGACGGACGAGGCAGAACTAATGTTAACGACAGATACGGCTTATGCTATTCGTTTCCCAATGGAGGAATTACCAGTAACAGGTGTAAAAACAGGCGGCGTCAAAGGAATTACGCTGAAAGAGGGAGAGGCATTAGTCGGCGTTAATGTTTTACCGCCAAATGACACGGCATATGTTGCGATTGTGACGCAGCGTGGTGCAGTGAAGAAAATGAATGTAGCCGAGGTAGAAATGACTAGTCGTGCGAAACGCGGTTTAAAAGTGTTAACAGAATTAAAAGCGAACCCACATCGTATCGTGGCTGTAGTCAAGGCTACTAATGACGAACAGCTGATCATCGAAACAGAAAAAGGCGTACAAGAGATTATTGATGTACAAGCATTAACTCGAGCAGATCGCCATTCAAACGGTTCCTTTAAAGTAGATATTGCTACAGACGGTGCCATTTCACATGTATTAACGGCCAAAAAAGAAGAGAAATAAAACTAATTTTCTAGCCCACGCTCCTTTTGAGAGCTGGGCTTTTTATATCTAAATTGAAAAAACAAGCTTTAAGCTATGCCTAATCTATACAATCTAAAGAAGGGAGGGAATCGTTGAATTCAGAAAATAGAATTCAAGATAGAGATGGGCTTTTATATTTACAGCGCTTTCGGCAAATAGAGCCTTGTCATTTCCGGATAGTTATGGGTATAATAATCACGAAAAGTTCATATGGAAAGAATGTAGGGGGGCTGGTGTTGCCAGCTGAGATTGTGTCCGATAGACGCTGACCCTTTGAACCTGATTTGGCTCGTACCAGCGTAGGGAACATCTATTCAAAAAATTTAAATTTTTGATACTGATTACAAAACGTCTGGGAGGAATCCTAGGCGTTTTTTATGTTACAAGCAATTGTTGTATGCACAAAACTTGGGTGCAGACATAAAGTGAATACGCTTTCTTCTGGTCAACACATTCATTCATGAACACTTTCAAACTACTTACTGGGAGGATTCAGCATGAAAAAATGGTTATTGATCCTGTTGGCTGCGCTTTTAACATTAGCGGGCTGTAGCGAAAAAGAGGATAAAAAGGATGCTAAGGGATTAACAAAAGTATCGGTCGTTCTCGACTGGACACCGAACACAAATCATACAGGCTTATATGTAGCGAAAAAACTTGGCTACTTTAAGGAACAGGGCTTAGATGTTGATATTTTATTACCTGGCGAAGCGGGTGCAGATCAGCTTGTGGCATCTGGTAAAGCTCAGTTTGGTGTAAGCTATCAGGAAGGGGTTACACAGGCACGTGTGCAGGATGTACCTTTAGTATCGATTGCAGCGATTATTCAACATAATACTTCTGGCTTTGCATCCATTGCATCAAAAGGGATTACGTCACCGAAGGATTTTGAAGGTAAAACATATGGTGGCTGGGGTGCACCACTTGAACAGGCAGTACTACAATCACTTATGCAAACAGAAAATGCGGATATTAATAAGTTAGATATTGTCAATGCAGGCGATATAGATTTCTTCACAATGATGAAAAAAGATATTGATTTTGCGTGGATTTATTATGCATGGACAGGTATCGAAGCAGAACAACGTGGTGAAAAACTGAACATGTTATATTTAACAGATTATAGTGATCAGTTAGATTATTACACACCTGTACTTGCAACAAATGAAAAAATGATTAAGAATGACCCAGAGACGGTAAAAGCATTTGTCGCTGCTGCAGCAAAGGGCTATGAATATGCGATAAAACATCCAAATGAGGCAGCTGATATTTTACTAGAAGCGGTACCTGATTTAGATAAAAACCTTGTGCATAAAAGTCAGGAATGGCTAGCAGATAAGTATCAAGACGACGCTGCACAATGGGGCGAGCAAAAGCTAGCTGTCTGGGAAAACTATGCGAAATGGATGGCCAGCAACAAAGTTTTAGAGGGCGAATTTAACGCAAAACAAGCATTTACAAACGACTTTTTACCGAAAAAGGAGACAAAATAGTATGGCAAACTCATTAATAAGTGTACAAATTATCCCGAAAACTGAAAAATATGAAGATGTGATCCCATTTGTCGATGCAGCGATTATGGTTATCGACGCATCTGGGGTGAAATATGAAGTTCATCCATTAGAAACGACAATGGAGGGTGAGCTATCGACTTTACTACAAATCATTGAAAAAATGAATGATAAGATGATTGAGCTTGGCGCTATTAATGTCATTACACAAGTGAAAATTTTATATCAGCCATCCGGTATTACTATGGATACACTAACGGAGAAATATCAGTGATGAGGCAGGCTTTCAAACAAGGAAGGACGATAATTTTTATCGCCTTCCTCTTATTCATATGGGAACTAATTGTCCGTTTTGCAGACGTGCCACATTGGCTATTGCCCGCACCAAGTGCCATTTTAAAAGAAGGCTTGCAATCGTATGAGACGTTTGTGCCACATGCTTTTGCGACTGTTCAATTAGCACTTCTTGGTCTAGCCATCGGGATATTATGTGGATTAACGGTTGCCGTGCTATTACATCGTTTTACGTTTGTGCGGGAGCTATTTTATCCTATTCTCATTATGTCGCAGAATGTCCCTGTGCTCGTCCTAGCACCGTTATTAATCATTTGGTTTGGCTTTGGTTTATTGCCAAAGCTCATTATTATTTGTCTTGTGTGCTTTTTCCCCATCGTTATTTCGGCAATGGATGGCTTTCGTCAAACCTCACCTGAGCTGAAGCATTATTTTGAGATGATTGGTGCAACGAAAGCACAAACCTTTTGGAAGCTTGAATGGCCATTTGCGTACCCGGCAATTTTTTCAGGCATTAAAATTGCGGCAACGTATAGCGTAATGGGGGCTGTCATTGCAGAATGGCTAGGTGCGAAAAAGGGAATTGGTGTCTATATGACATTGGCACAATCTTCATTTCGGACGGATCGTGTATTTGTAGCGATTTTTGCTATCATTTTTTTAAGTTTACTATTATTTAGTGCTATTCAATTATTAGAAAAACTTGTTGTGAAGGGGAGAGGACTCCATGCTAAGCATTCAAAACATTGATAAATCCTTTGATGCTCTTCCGGTTATTCGAAATTTATCTTTTGAGGTGAAGGACGGCGAATTTGTGGCGATTATCGGTCCGTCAGGCAGTGGAAAAAGTACACTCTTTCAATTAATTGGCGGTGTTTCTTCTATTGATAAGGGTGCCATTTTATTAAACGATACAGATATCCAGCAAAAAAGAGGAACGATTGGCTATATGCCTCAGCAGCCATGCTTATTACCATGGCGTACGATAGTAGAAAACGTCACGATGGTCGAGGAGCTTCATGGAAAACCAAATGTCAACGTTGCGAAGGAATGGTTAGACAAAGTGGGGCTCGCAGCGTTTGAAAATGCGTATCCCAATGAGCTGTCGGGTGGTATGCAACAGCGAGTATCGTTTATACGTGCAATTGTCAGTAATAAGCCCATTCTATGTTTAGATGAGCCGTTTTCTGCGCTTGATGAGTTTACAAGGCTTGAAATGCAGGCTTGGCTTTTATCGATATGGGAGAAAGATCGGAAATCTATACTGTTCGTTACACATAGTATCGAGGAAGCTCTCTTTTTAGCTGATCGTATCATCGTACTCACGAAACGGCCTGCAACGATTAAAAAAGAAATTATCGTACCTTTTGCAAGGCCACGACAAGAAGAAATTCGCCATTCCGCTACATTTACAGCATTGAAGCAACAGCTATTCACGTATTTAAAAGAAGAAAAGGATGAGGCGAATGTTGATTGATGCACATATTCATTTAGATCAATATAAGGAAAACGACATACCAACTTTGCTAGAGGAAGCTGAACATGTAATTGCCGTGAGCATGAATCTTCAATCGTGTGAGAAGACGTTGAAGCTGTCGAAAGCCTATGCAAAGGTAAAAGCAGCGTTTGGCTTTCATCCCGAACAACCGTTACCTAGTGATACGGAGGAACAAGCTTTATTCGATTGGATACGCCAACACGCTCATGAAATGGTGGCGATTGGCGAGGTAGGATTGCCTTATTATTTGAGACAAGAGAAGGCTATTGATGATCGTCCTTATGTAGCATTGTTAGAACGATTTATTGTATTGGCAAAGGAATTAAATAAACCGATTGTGTTACATGCGGTTTATGAGGATGCGGCTATTGTTTGTGATTTGCTAGAAAAACATCATGTAACGAAAGTGCATTTTCATTGGTTTAAAGGTGATGCGGAAGTGATTGAACGGATGATTCATAATGGGTATTTCATTTCTGTAACGCCTGATTGTACGTATGAGGCTGAGATTCAACAGCTGATCAAAAAATATCCAATCGAGCTGTTGATGGTAGAAACAGATGGACCATGGCCATTCGAAGGTGCTTTTAAAAATAAACGAACATCTCCTTGGATGATGGATCATTCCATCGAGGTTATCGCTTCGTTAAAGGGGCTTACAACACAGGAAGCGGCGCGCATCATCACAAGAAATACGACAATATTTTATCATTTATAATAGATAACACAGCTGTTCTTTTAAAGAGCGGTTGTGTTTTTTATCAATTTCCGATAAAAGAGTTGAACGCCGGTAGAACAGCGGACATCGCTGATAAAAGTACCAGAATCGCTGATAAAACCTCGAACATCGCTGATAAAAGAGCCGAAATCGCTGATAAAACCTCGAACATCGCTGATAAAGCACCAAACATCGCTGATAAAAATACAAATCATGATATAGATATTAACGTAGGACAAAATCTAAAATGAAGCAATAAGACTTCTAACCGCATGAACTGCGGGGATAGACTATTTCAAACTTTTGGTTACGAAGATGTTCTTAGGAATCCTCCACTTGGGAGTACCTCAATTGACATTATTTTCATTAGGTACTATTATTAAATGGAAAACATGGAAAATAAAAATGTTTTTTCATTTTCCGATTGGTAGGTGATCATGTTGAAAGATAGAATTTTAAAGGTATCAATGAGTGAAGCTGAACGAAAAGGATTCCGATTTACGATGGGGGAGCTAGCAAAGCAGCTTGGTATGAGTACTAAAACATTGTATGGATACTATCCCTCAAAAGAAGAACTACTAAATGAGATGATTGATCTAGCAATTGATGAAATGAAGATGAAAGAGAATGAAATACTGCATGATTCAACTTTAAATCTATTAGAAAAACTACAGAAATGTCTTGTACTCATTCCAGCTGATTTTCAATTTGCTCAGCTCCAATATTTAGAGGAGCTTCAACGATATTACCCGAAGCAATGGGAAACTGTAGATCAATTTATTCATGAACAATGGACAGGCATCTTTTTGTTACTAGATGAAGGGATTGCCGCAAATAAAATACGTCCCATTAATAAAGAAATATTTATAGAAGTCTATATTGGAGGACTTTATCGATTGATGGAACATGCATCAAAAAACAGAAATATGATTTCACTTCAGGATACAATGCACGAAATGGTGGACATTCTTATGTTTGGAATTCTTAAAGGTGACGTTCATGAAGAAAACTGAATGGGAGGCTGTAAATGAGTAAAGCTTTAAGATTACTATTTTTAGTTACAGATTTCTTTTTTATACTCTATTGGCTTGTCACTTTTTTTCATTTGATTCCAGAAGAGTATTTATATCAGGATTATCAAAATGAATTATTAGTAATATGGAATTGGTCGTTTTTCCCGCTAGATATTTTAATTTCAGTTACTGGATTTATAAGTCTCTACCTATTTAGAGTGAAAAATGAAAAGTGGAGAGCATTGGCCTTATTATCTCTGACACTAACATGTTGCTCTGGATTACAGGCGATTGCTTTTTGGACAATAAAGCGTGATTTTGATCTTATGTGGTGGATACCTAATCTTTTTCTTTTACTGTATCCATTGTACTTTATTCCAAAATTAATTACTTTTAAACATCAAGATGTTTCATTACAAGCAAAACACAACCACTAATCATCCTCAGTGTGGTTGTGTTTTCTATGCTTTGTAAAATTTTGTTCAATGCTTTCATTTTTAGTTTTCGTTACACGCTCATGTGTACTGAAAGGGGAGGATTGACGATTTTTTTCAACATCCTTCCCTTTAGTGCGCTTTATATGCATGCGCTTCTTTTTTGCTTTTGATTGAGTCAAGTTATCTTACCCCCAATAGTCATTTGTAAATATCGTACCGAATACGGAAGAAAAAGTAAAACCTCGTAAGTATGAACTTACGAGGCGGTTATCCTATTATTAGTGAGATACGTCCTGAACAGAAATACCTGTATTTGCTTTAACATCCACTTCACGATATTTCTTATCATTTGTTTCTTTAGAAAGTAATGTTCCGATGAAACCTCCAAGGAAGCCAAGTGGTACAGAAATTATTGCTGGGTTCGTTAACGAAATTAACGGATTCCCAACGAAAATTGCTTTTCCTTCAACTGGATTCCAAAGGTTTGGTGAAACTGCAACAAGAATTAAAGCAGAGATTAAACCTGTCAACATTGCTGTAATAGCACCAGCCGTATTAAAGCGTTTCCAGTAGATTGTATAAATGATTACTGGTAAGTTAGCTGAACCTGCAATACAGAATGCAAGTGATACTAAAAACGCTACGTTTAATGTTTGTGCACCAAGTGCTAAAAGGATTGAAATAATAGCGATTGTGATGGAACCAATACGAGCTGCAAGTACTTGCTCTTTCTCTGTAACTTTACCCTTTTTAATGATTTGACCGTAAATATCATGTGATAGGGCAGATGCGCCAGAAAGCACAAGACCAGCTACTACCGCTAAGATTGTTGCGAAAGCTACCGCACATACGAATGAGAATAGAATGTCCCCACCAAGTGCTTCCGCAAGAAGTGGAGCAGCCATGTTACCAGCAGCGTTTGCAGCAATAATATCTTCTTTACCAACGAATTTAGCTGCACCGAAGCCTAAGAAGATTGTAAGAACGTAGAAAATACCTACAATCCAAGTAGCCCAAATAACTGAGGAACGAGCAGTTTTCGCATCTTTTACTGTAAAGAAGCGCATTAGGATATGTGGAAGACCAGCTGTACCTAATACTAAAGCGATTAACATTGAAATAGTATCAACACCATTTTGATATTTAAGACCTGGATTCAAATAAGCAGCACCGCTATCAGTTGCAGTTTCCATTTCTTTGAACATCGTTGCAATACTAAAGCCAAACTCTTTTAATACTAAGAATGAAATAATAACTGTACCTAACATTAAAAGACAAGCTTTAATAATTTGTACCCAAGATGTTGCAGTCATACCACCGAATAGTACGTAAGTCGTCATCATAAAACCTACGATTAGTACGGCAACCCAATAGTCGATTCCTAAAAGTAATTGAATAAGTGCTCCTGCACCAACTAGTTGTGCAATCATGTAGAATAATACAATTGTAATAGTGCTTAAAGCTGCTGTACCACGAACTTTAGAGCTATCAAAGCGCGCTGTGATCATGTCAGCTAATGTAAATTTACCAAGATTACGTAATGGCTCAGCCACGATGTATAGAACCACTAAGTAAGCTACTAAATAACCGATAGAAAAGAAGAATCCATCAAATCCAAATAATGCAACTGCTCCGGCGATCCCTAAGAAAGATGCTGCTGATAAGTAGTCACCAGCGATGGCTAGTCCATTTTGCCAGCCTGTTAACCCACCGCCTGCAGTATAGAAATCACTTGCAGAAGAAGTTCGTTTAGATGCCCACCATGTAATAACTAATGTTAAACCAACAATGGCTACGAAGAAGAATATGGCTGTATAACTCATCCCCCCGTTATTCATCGGCGGCCACCTCCGTTCTCGTATTCAGCGATAATCGCCTTTGCCTCTTTATCAAATCTATTTGCTTTTGCTACATATAAGTGACAAAAACTCCAAGTCATGATGAATAGCCCTGCTGCATATACCCACACCCAAGTAATTTCCCCAATTGCCTTTTGATGTAGTACTTTCGTGAACGAAGTAAGAATTGGTAGCAACATGTAAGCTGCTAAGAAGATCGCAGTCATTGACCAAAGAAATGAATTCTTTCTTCGCACAAGCGCTTTAAATGATTCTTGATTTGCAATTGCATCATAGTCTATCACGACGCCCTTGTTTGCTTGATTGTTCCCCATTAACATTCCCCATTTTGTGTTTATTTTTACTGCTTAAAGACTTGATTTTGCTAGTTTAGTGAATTCACATCTTCATTTTATGAGACAGTTCACAAAATTGCAATACATTTCAGAAAAATTATGAAAAAATAATTTTTAGAAAAATAGTCTTAGGAGAGAATATACATGACAAAGCCTAGAAATAAAAGAATTTTAGAAAATTCTGATAAATGAGTAGAGTTAGGTCAATTCTAGATTTCTAGGCGAAAAATATGGATAAAATTTCTAAAAAGAAATGGTTTTTTATAAAAAATAAACACTATTTACTCAGTGAAAATCAGTTTTTTTTGAAAGAGAATAGTATTGTTCGATAAGTAAATTGGTAAATATTTTGAAATAAAAAGTTAAAAAACCCGATAAAAATCGAGTTTTTTAACATGATAATTTTATTAAGATAAATAGGATAATTGATAGATGTTTTTTCAATTATTTGGATTGTCAGGGGCGATCAATGAGAGATATCAGAAACAGAAACACCCGTGTTTGCTTTAACGCGAATTTCCTTATAAATACGATCTGCTTCTTCCTGTGATACTTTGTTAGAAGATAGAACAGTGCCTAAATAACCTGTGATAAAGCCAAGTGGAATTGTAATGACCGCTGGAACAGCTAAAGGTACGATAGGATTGCCAACAAAGATTGCCGCACCTTCAACAGGACTCCATACATTTGGCCCCATTGCACCTAAAACTAAACATGATACTAACCCAGTTAACATCGCTGTTATAGCGCCTGTTGAATTGAATTTCTTCCAGTAAATTGTGTAAAGAATAACTGGCAAGTTTGCTGAAGCACCGATACAAAATGCGAAGGATACTAAGAACGATACATTTAAGTTTTGTGCAAATAATGCAAGGATAATCGATACAATGGCAATAGAAATCGAGCCAGTACGAGCTGCTACAACTTGTTGCTTTTCTGTTAATTTACCACCTTTAATAATTTCACCATAAATATCATGAGAAATGGCAGAAGCTCCTGTTAAAACTAAGCCTGATACAACTGCTAAAATGGTTGCGAATGCTACTGCACCGATAAATGCCATTAACACATCACCGCCCAAATAATTAGCAAGAAGTGGGGCTGCCGTGTTACCAGCTTTACTTTCAGCAAGAATTTTATCGATACCTACAAAATTTAATGCGCCAAACCCTAAGAAAATAGTTAATGAGAAGAAAATAGCTGTAATCCAAGTTGTCCATGAAATAGAAGAACGAGCAGTTTTGGCATCTTTAACAGTGAAGAAGCGCATTAAAATATGCGGTAATCCAGATGTACCTAAAACAAGGGCCATCATCATCGAAACCGAATCAATGGTACTTGTATATTTCATCCCTGGTACAAGGAATTTCTCGCCATGATCCGTGGCGATCGTATCAAACATTTTCATAAGAGAGAAATCGAATTTCATTAATACTAATGTAGCTAATACGCCTGTCCCGAATAATAGAAGGCTAGCTTTAATAATTTGCACCCAAGAAGTAGCTGTCATTCCACCGAATAATACATAAGTAGTCATCATAACACCTACGATTAAAACCGCAATCCAATACTCAATACCAAATAATAGTTTAATAAGGGCACCTGCACCTACTAATTGTGCAATCATATATAGGATTACGATGATGATTGTGCCTGACGCAGCAACTCCGCGAATACGTTTTTCATTAAAACGGGCAGTAAGCATATCTGCTAAAGTATAACGACCTAAGTTACGCATAGGCTCTGCAATTACATAAAGAAGAACTAAGTTAGCTACTACATAGCCTACAGAGAAGAAGAAACCATCAAAACCAGTTAACGCAATTGCACCGGACACTCCAAGAAATGCGGCTGCAGATAAATAATCACCAGCGATCGCAAAGCCATTTTGCCAACCTTTAAGACCACCGCCAGCTGTATAGAAGTCAGCTGCAGAAGACGTACGCTTCGCTGCGATATATGTTACTACAAGTGTTAAACTAACGATTCCTAAAAAGAAACCAACGGATACTAAGTTCATTTAATTTCCACCTTTCTCGTGATACTCTGCTAGCACTGCAGCAGCAGCTTTATCAAATGAAGAAGCTTTTTTCACATATACTGTACAAAGAACGATTGTCATAATGAATAATCCAGCTGAATAAACCCAAACACCCGTAATATTTCCGAAGATTTTTTGTTGTAGTACAGGTTGGAAAGCAAGGATTGGTAGCAAAATATAAAGTGTTAAAAAAATTGCTGTAATCGAGAAAAGGAAGGTATTTTTCTTTTTCACGAACTTGTTGAACGATTCCATAGCTTCAATTGCACTATAGTCAACTGAATCTATATTTTTGTTCCCAGAAATGTTTGCCATTATTATTCCCCCTAAAGTGTTATATTTCTGTTTTAAACGACATATTTCTTTTTCTTTCGCCGTTATATTCACTTATTTTATGGGGAATATTCTTATAATGCAATACTAAATTTTGAGTTTTTGTAATTTTTAATCACTTTCAAAATGTGGAAATAACATAGAAATAATAAGGATTTAATAGAAATAATCTGTATGAAGGAGAATGGGATTATCTATTAGAATAATATTTCTTAAATAGTTTTCCTGATGATAATATTGACTGTAGGAGAAAATTCGAACATGAAAGAGAATTTTGGTGGATTTATTATTGTGTGTCATCATATGATGGAGGAGCCAGAAAGGCAAAAAAACTTTGTTATATAACAAATAAATGATGTCTTGGGAAATAACCAAAATAGTAAAAAAACAGCTTTAATAAATTTTTAAAAAAGTGTGAATTGTCTAGAAAATACAGGATATTAATATACCAAAATCGTACAATATACATTGAATTGACATAAAAAAATGAAAGGATAAGCTCATATCTTGTATTAAGTAACTATAATTTATACAATAAACAACGATGGTAAATTGAAGGGAAGTGAGCAAATAAATGAAAAAGAACAGTGTCATGCTCGTTTTGATACTAACATTAAGTAGCATACTTACTGCTTGCGGAAGTTATAAATTTGAACCAGAAATGAACATAGAAGTACAAGATTTTTCGGTTACAAACCAAAAAAATGAACAGGTTAGCCTTAAAGACTTTAAAGGCAAACCATGGTTAGCGATGTTCATCTTTACTAACTGTAATTCCATTTGTCCGCCAATGACGTATAACATGACAGAGGTGCAAAAGGCACTTCAAGATAAAGGCGTGGAAGATTATCAAATTGTAGCTTTTAGTGTTGATCCTCAGGTGGATAAGCCAGAAGTTTTAACGAATTATTTAAAAACGTATTCTGTGCCCGATGCAAGCAAATGGCAGCTATTAACTGGCTATGATCAAAAGTATATTGAACAGTTTGCAAAGAAATCGTTTAATTCATTAGTAAGGAATGATCCAAATTCTGACCAAGTCACACATATGGCAAGTTATTACTTAGTGGATGCTGATGGTATGGTTGTGAAGGATTATAACGGTACCACAGATGTACCAGTTGAGACGATTGTGGCAGATATGAAGGCATTAACTAAATAATAGAAAATAACTCAGAGGTTGGAATGACTTCTGAGTTATTTTTTATGGATGAAAATATAAAAGGGGTCAAATCTTATCAAATCAACGTAGAGGTGTTCGAGTACCTATATTTGTTTTTTTCTTTTTAAAAACCCGAATTTTATTGCTAATAGTAGCAGAACAACTGGTGTCAGTCCGATATATTTAAAAGCATTTACTGCACCTGAAAAATAATAAGCTATAGGCAAAAAAGTAATCGTGCTTATCAGCATAAAAAGCCAAGACCTTTTAACAATACCTATAATTAACGTGACACCCGAAATGAAAAATGAAAGTCTCCAAAGAAATAGAATTGTATTAAAATCCTCCATACTTCCTCCTATCTTGTAAAAATCAAAAGACTAATTTCTAATAAAAAAGATTAGTTTCTTTGATTTTATATTACATTAATACGTTTGTAATTTAAAAGAAAGGAGTGAAATTCCTTCTCCTGAAGCACCTTTTTCTGCCTTTATATACGCATATCCGTCATTGTATCCCCGAACATTTAATCTTTGTTTCGAAGCAAAATCTGTATTGTAGTAAGAGTGGGAAGAGCTTAAATCAATGTATTTTCCTCTATCAACATACCCTTGATTGTTGTTTTAACAATATACCTATGAGTACCTAAAGATGATGGATAGCAGCTGCACTTCGACTTACACTCCAAGCTTGCTGAAACAAATATAGCTAATAGGTCAAAAAATAAAATACAAAGAAACCTATATTAAACGATTCTAAGCCTCCAATAGTAACTCATTATCCAACCTTTATTATCCTATAATTTTATTATGTCTACTAAAATCAAAACTAAAGATACCATATCATTTTTGCCCGTATCGAAATTATTTCATAAAATATTAAGTATTATCTTTTGTCAAAAATATGTAATATAGTTTCTATTTTTGTTGAAAGTGAACAATGTTATTTATTTGCGCCTATTCTACAATCAAATTAAGCAATAACATAAGAAAATACGAAAAAATGGGAGTGGCTATAAATGAAAATGCCACATTATTTGTGCAAAGTATACAAAAAAATAAACTGAAATTTCATCCACCTCTTCCTGGGTGAAATAACAGTTTTGATGAAGGATGATTCTCTCTTTTAACTATGGTAACTACTTAATCAACAGACGTATTAGAACATAATAGGAAGGAATGGATTGAATGTTAGTTAAATTATTAGAACCATTAAATGTTTCAGATTCGATCATTGAAAAATTAGCGGAACCAATCAAACAGAACGGTCATGAATTTGTTTATTACAATGAGAAAACGACTGATTGGGCAGAATTAGCAAGACGTAGTGAAGGTGCAGATGTTATTATGATTGCTAATAATCCTTATCCTACAGAAGTGATTGATCAAAATGACAAGTTAAAATTAATCAATGTTGCCTTTACAGGTGTTGATCATGTTGGTATCACTCAAGCTAGAAACCAAGATATTAATCTATGTAATGCAGCTGGATATGCGAATCAAGCAGTTGCGGAATTAACAATTGGTTTAGTATTAGATGTGTATCGTCGCATTACTAAGGGTGATAAGGAAACTCGTGCCGATAACTTCCCCGGGGCATTCCAAGGTAGTGAAATTAAAGGGAAAACAGTTGGTTTGATTGGTACAGGTAAAATTGGTTTAATGACCGCTCGTTTGTTTAAAGCATTTGGTGCAAACTTAATCGCTTCAGACCAATCCAGCAGAAATCCAGAAGCTAAAGATTTAGGTATCGAATATATGGAATTAGATGAGTTATTGGCACAATCTGATATTGTGTCATTACATATTCCATTACTACCAAGCACGAAAGGATTAATTTCTAAAGAAAAGTTACAATTAATGAAGGAAACAGCCATCTTAATCAACTGTGCACGAGGCCCGATTGTTGATAATGATGCATTGGCGGATGCATTAAATGAAGGGCGAATTGCAGGAGCCGGTATCGACGTATTTGATATGGAACCGCCTATTCCTGGAGACTACAAACTTTTACATGCAAAAAACGCTATTTTAACACCACACGTTGGTTTCCTTACTGATGAGGCAATGGAATTGCGTGCTAGAATTGCATTCGATAATACCATTGCATTCCTAGAGGGTAGACCCCAAAACATTATTAAAAGATAATATTTTGAGATTTTCCTACAAATCTCACACATATTTAACGATATGCGAATAACTGAACAATGTGGGTATAATTTAGTTGGAAATTCGAAGCAAGGAGAAAATACAATGACATTAAAAAAAATAGCAAGAAAAGATTTAAAAAACCGTATTTTCCATTGGCCAAATATTCAAGAGTTTAGAGAAGAGGAAGCGACAAAACATATTTTCTATGAAACACCTAATACTGTAGGAGCTGTATGGTGTATGCGCCCGGGGCAAAATTTGCCAATTCACTCGCACGAGAAAGCTGATGATATTTGGATTGTTATTGAAGGAACAGCAGATTTTTATCCAGAATGTGGTGAAATGGTTCAAATTAAAGCTGGTGATGTTGTTGTTGCACGTGCTGGTGAAAAGCACGGAATGACTAATAATTCTGGTAGAGATTTCGTTATGTTAGGAATTGCGGGTCCGACACCAATCGGCTTTATTCCGCATAAACATAATTAAGTTAAATATCACGTCTGTTGATTAACTAGTTTTCATAGTAAAAAAGAAAGATTCCTCCTTGTAGATGCAATATCTACCAAGGAGGAATCTTTCGTGTATTTACTAAGGATTGTCACACCTCAGATAAATGGAATTTAAGTTGATGTGTTGCACTGTAGATTGAGATCAGTCCGATAACCTTAAGGGTAGTCGGGCTTATTTTTTGTTTGGACCTCCCTTGCTATGCAGAGAGTTTACAAAATACAAAAGTACTACGAAGAAATCGGCAAGCGAGCATACCAAAAGTCATACTTTCATAAATTTTAAGTATTAGTTTTTGTATAAAATGTGCAATGCTGGTTCTGTTTTTGTTAAAAGTGAACAATGTTATTTACTTACTCATAACCTAAAATTAAATTAAGCAATACATAAGTACAAAAACGAAAAATGGGAGTGTCATATTATGGGACAAACAGTTAAAAACGACCCGAATTATTACAAAAAAATAATTATTGCACTGTTTTTAGGTTGGGTAGTCATTTGGATTTATCGTACATTACTTACGCCAATATATCCACAAATTCAAGAATCGCTGGGGAATATTAGCGATACACAAGTAGGACTTGTTGCTTCTATTTATTTCTTTGCCTATACAGGTATGCAAATTCCATCAGGGATACTCGTAGATAAATTCGGTCAAAAACGAGTATTAATCCCAGCGTTTATCATTTTTGCAATAGCAGCATTTATAATTGGAACAAGTTCGACAATCACTCAAGTGTACATTGGTGCCTTATTTGCAGGTATTTCGACTGGTTCATACTATGGTGCAGCTTTCTCCTTATCAGCTAAACATATGCCAAAAGATAAAAAAAGTTTTTCTAATGCTATCATAAATAGTGGTTCTGCATTAGGTATGGTAATTGGTCTAATTGGCTCATCAGTGTTAGTAGGTAGTCTTGAAATCAAATGGAATTATATGCTTTTTATGACAGCTATCTTAATAATAGCAGTAACATTTGTATTTGTTTTGATCATTAAACAAGACAAAAAATCAGCTACAGAAGAAGCATCTGAAGGTAAGAAAACAACACTTGACGAAGATTCTCAAGGCACAAATTTATTTTCACTAAATAAGTTAGTTGTATATTTTGTATATTTTGCAACATGTTATGGTTATTACATGATTGTTACATGGTTACCGTCATTCCTTGTCGCAGAAAAAGGATTTGAACAAGGTTCAGTAGGATATGTAGCTGCATTAGTTGCAATCTCAGCAGTACCTGGTGCTTTGATATTTTCTAAATATATTGACAAAAATTCACATATGCGTCTGCGCTTAATTTTACTCTTGCTAATTGGTGCAGCTGTCACAATTGGTTTAACAGTGTTTTCACCTAACCCTGCAGTGCTTTATGTTGCGCTAATCTTATATGGCTTATTTGGTAAACTTGCAATTGATCCAGTTTTAATCACGTATGTATCTGATTCAGTAGCATCAGATCGGGTTGCTAAAGCATTAGGTTTCTTTAACTTCTTTGGCATGAGTTCATCAGTTGTTGCGCCAACTCTTACTGGTTATATTGGTGATATCACTGGCTCGAAGGTATTAGCATTTTATATTGCAGCTATACTTCTTGCAGTCGCAGCGATTTTATTTTTCCTTGTAGTTATGTTAAGAGAAAAAAAACAGCCCCTAACTCCTTTAACTCAAGAATAAAGCAATACTTCCATCAGTGGAGATTTTCTACATCTTCCACTGATGGTTTACTTTTATGATATATTTAATTTTTTTAATTGGGCACATTTTATTCATTTTTAACTGTGGTGGATAATACAGTATATTTCCATTTTTACGCACTAAAAAAGAATCCCGCTAAAAAGCATTCAAAACTGCTTTTTAGCGGGATTTTTTAAAACGTAATTTTTTCTGATGCAAATAATGCTAATCTAATATCCAATGATGCTTCAGAGGCTTCAACAGACTGACCTAAAATTTCTTCGCATTTTTTAATACGATATTTAACAGTGTTACGATGAATAAAGATATCTTCTGACGTCTTTGTGAGGTCACAATGGTTTGCCAAATAAATTTTTAAAGTATGTTTAAGTTCTTTTTCCTTCGTCGTTTTCGGATAGGCTAATGGACCTAATGTATACGTGATGAACGGTTTTAATTTATTAGCTGGAATGAGCTGTAATAATTCTTCTACACTTTTGGATTTATAGAGTTCTATAAATCCAACTTCACTATTTTCATACTTATTATCAAATGCTTCATTTGCTTCGAAATAAGATAGTGGTAACTGTGAAAATTCAGAGACTTCATTACCAATCCCGAATGATAATGAATTATTAAAAATTTTTTGATACTCTTTATTAAGATATTTGCAGTAGTCTAAATAATATTGATGTCTCGTTTGTAAAAGTATCGTAAATCGATGATTACCTGGAGACGTATATATACTGATAGTGGGATCAATATCAATCAACTTATGCGTTAGCCATTCAAAAGTCATTTGATACCGCTCATGCAAATAGATATTATTTTCTACATCCTGCTCTTTGTCAATCGCACAAATTATCACTTGATAGAAATTTGAGAGTTGAATATGATGCTTTTTTAAAAATTCAGGGTGCTGCTTTATTGAAATGAGGTTATCAGGATGTTCAGACATGAGGGATTCGAAAAATTGGCTCACATCTTGTTGTTCTGATTCCTTGATTTTACTATTTTTATAAATTGCGAGACTGAGTGTATTTACGGCTTGTTCTATTGTTAGCAAACTAAATGGATAACTGAGCGTATTGACATTTGAAATCATAAGATAATATGGGAAATATTTGAATGCTGGAACCTCGAATATAATATGTTCTTCTTGGAAAGATGCTCTATTATTTGGTGTAATCTGTTTGGAATCTAAACACCTTTTGAAATAACTAAGATTTTTTTGAACATGTTCTGGGTGTTCGTGGAAGTGATGGCTCATCGATTTAATTTGATGGAAAGGATTTAATAGCATCACAGGCACTCTGAGGAGTCTACTCATACGTTCAATCATCATTTCCAAACTTAAACCCCTAATAAGCATCGTATTTAATTCTTGCTGGATATCTAATGCAAAATATAATTTTTCAGTTTCTTCATCTAAGATATATGACGATATGTGATGAGTAATCGATCCTAGATTCCAACTATCAGGAATTCCGATAATCGGGAATTTCAATTCATTTGCGAATTCTATGACTTCATCATCTAATTTTTTTAAAAATCGAGATAACTTGATACCTAAGCCAGCAACTTGTATATCATTTAATTCTCGAATAAGGTCAATTAATCCAGATTGATCGTGTTGATAATTCATACCAGTTGTTACGATAAATGACTGTTGTGCTGTAAAATCTTTGATATCAGGTGTTTCGGTAATATCGACCATTTCTACCTCTCTCTCTAAATCACCTTCGTCATTTAACAATATTAAATCTGAAAATTGTTGTACAGACATTAATTCTTTTAATGTTGTCATAAGAACGCTCTCCTTAACTTTGTTTGAAAAAGCCAAAATAAAAATTAAATATGTATGATGTTACAAAGATAACCTATCACTCTGATTGTATACTATTTTTGAAGGTTATTATACGTATAATCCTTTATTAATATGAAAGGAGAATCATTATGCTAGAACAAGGTCAGGGTATTCAACGAGATACTTCGTTTTTTGAAAAGCGCGGTTACAACAAGGATATCATGCCAAAGTCGCTTGAACAAAGAAATTCATCTGCATTTAACTTTTTTACGCTGTGGATGGGGGCAGTGCATAACATTCCTAATTATACAGCTGTCGGTGGATTCTTACTATTAGGATTATCACCATTTCAAGTGATGTTATCACTTGTTATAAGTTCATTCTTAATTGCTTTACTACTTGTTGTAAATGGATACGCAGGCTCAAAATATGGTATCCCATTTGCCATGCACTTAAGACATACATATGGTGATATAGGTGCCAAACTACCAGGTGTATTACGTGGTGTTGTAGCCGGCATTGCTTGGTTTGGTTTACAAACATTTGCTGGTTCACAAGCTTTATTGATTCTAATGAATAAAATTTTTCCAGGGTTCAGTGATATTGGGAGTGGTACTACAATTTTAGGTATTACTATTCCGGGATTAATAGCTTTCTTGTTTTTCTGGGTAATTAACTTTGCCATTGGTATTGGCGGAGGGGGAACATTAAATAAATTTACTGCTATTTTAAACCCAATGATTTATATAGTTTTTGGTGGTATGGCTATTTGGGGCATTAAAGCTGGTGGTGGACTCAGTAATATTTTGAGCTATGAACTGAGTTCGGAGGGGAATCTTTTATATCCAACCATTTTAGCATTTATCTTAGTGTTTAACTCATTACTTGGTGTTTGGGCTGCACCAGGCGCAAGTGTTTCTGACTTCACACAAAATGCGAAATCAACAAGAACGCAAATTATTGGACAAGTCTCTGGTATTGTTGCTGCTCATATTTTGTTTGCATTTTCAAGTGTAACAATTTTAATTGGGGGGTCAATTTATTTTGGTCAACAAGAGTGGAATATACTGAATATTATCAATCAATGGGATAGTATTTGGGCTATCTTCTTTGCTACAGGAGTACTCCTATTGACAACAATTTCTACAAATGCAACAAGTAATATTATTCCGGCAGCATACCAATTAAGTGCGTTATTTCCAAAGCAAATTAATTATCGTCGTGGCGTATGGATTGCATCTATCGCAAGTATTATTACCATGCCGTGGAAGATGATGGAGAATAGTGATAGTATCTTCATGTTTTTAAATATGATTGGTGCCATTCTTGGTCCAGTTGCGGGTGTCATGATTGTAAAATTCTACTTCATTTCGAAGCGTAGGATCGATATCGATGAATTGTATTTTGATAGAAACAGCAACGAACGGCCAAAAGTGAGAATTAATATACAAGCTTATATTGCAACCATCGTTGGTGTATTTATTTCCTTATTAGGTTTTATACCAAAGTTCCACGTCATTTTGGATTTTTCATGGTTTATCGGATTTTTCACAGCAGGTATTTTACTTTTATTATTAAACATTTTTAAAAAATAGAGGAGGATGATTCTCATGAAATTCGATTTAATTATCAAAAATGGATTAGTTATTCTAGAAAATGGTGAGCAAGAAGTCGAAATAGGGATTAAAAAAGGTAAAATCACCGCAATCGGTAAAGATTTAGGTGAAGATGCAAAGATTATTGATGCAAAAGGCTTAATCGTATCTCCAGGTATGGTAGATGCACACGTACATATTACGGAACCAGGAGGAGGGTATCGTGATGAATGGGAAGGTTATGATACAGGTACACGTGGCTCTGCAAAAGGTGGTGTAACAACAATTATCGAAATGCCGTTAAACCAAGTACCTGCAACAATTGATGGTCAATCTATCAAAGAAAAATTTAGAGCTGGAGAAGGGAAATTATCCGTAGATGTTGCAAGCTATGGTGGATTAGTGCCATTTAACTTAGACGGCGGTATTCAAGAATTAGATAACAATGGTGTCGTTGCGTATAAATGTTTTGTAGCGACATGTGGTGACCGTTCTATAGAAGGTGACTTCATGAACGTAAATGACTATGCACTATATGAAGGTATGAAACAAATTGCGGAGACAGGTAAAATATTATCTATTCACGCTGAAAATGCTGAAATTACTGATCGATTAGGAGAAATAGCATATAAAAATGGTGAAACATCATTACGTGCTTATGTAGATTCACGACCTGTATTTACAGAAGTGGAACCTATTCGAAAAATAATCCTATTTGCTAAAGAAACCGGTTGTCGCGTGCACATTGTTCATGTAGCTTGTGAAGAGGGCGTAGATGAAATTGTAAAAGCGCAACAAGAAGGTGTCGATATTACATGCGAAACATGTACACACTATCTATATTTCTATAAAGAAGAATTAGATGATATCGGTCCGGTTGTCAAATGTTCCCCGCCAATTCGTGAACAATCGCGTTTGGAAGGTATGTGGAATCGTGTACTTAATGGGGATATTTCATTCGTCACATCAGATCATTCACCATGTTCACCAGACTTGAAAGATAAGGACAATGCCTTTGAAGCTTGGGGAGGTATCGCAGGTGTACAAAATAACGTAGACGTATTATTCGATGAAGGTGTACAAAAACGTAACATGTCATTAGCACAATTTGCAGCGATTATTGCTACAAACCCTGCGCGACGTTTTAATCTAGCATCAAAAGGTAGCATCACAGTAGGGAAAGATGCAGACTTCGTATTTATTAAAAAAGATGCACCTTATGAATTAAAAGCCGAGGACCTGGCATACCGACACAAAATTAGTCCTTATGTTGGTCGCAAAATCGGTGCACAGGTAGTGAAAACAATCCTTCGTGGTGTTGAAATCTATGACAAAGAAAAAGGGATTGTAGACGAAAAAGTAGGGCGATTTATTTCTTAGGTAATGGATAGTAGGACTCCATTTCCAGATTTAGAGGCACACGAAGAGGGATAAGTAGGAGCGGGCTGTGCATCTATCCAAACCAGTCAATATATTAGTACAAACTGTTATTGAATTAAGTATACTTCCTTCACATCATGTCATAGGAAGTAGAAAAAACACTTGATACAAACTTGGAGAATACTTTTAAATCTCTTTGAAAACCATCCATACTCATAGTGTTGGTGAACATAGCGATACGCCGCTTAGCCTTTGGAGTATTGCAAAGATATACTTGGAGCGGAGCAACGAAACAAGGTATTGGCCCTTGATAATATCTTTGTATGTATATGATGCAACATAACCTATTATTTCAGAAAAAAGGAGCCATATCCTATGGAATTGCGATGTGATTGAATTACCAATGAACGAAGAAGAACAGAAAAAAACTCGTTAATAGTGTACAAGCATTAAACGATATCTACAATTAAGTTGGTTTAACTCAATTAAATATTATAGAAATAAACTACTTAGAAAGAAGTGACAACGATGTGGTATCAACAATACGATCCACTAGGAAACGAAATAGTGAGTGGAATCATAGCCTTCCTTCCCATTCTTCTATTTCTACTAAGTTTAACAGTCTTTAAATTAAAAGGGGTTTATGCTGCAGCATTAACATTAGGAGTTACCCTTATCATTACCGTCGGAGTCTTCGGAATGCCAATTACTAAAGCCTTCGAGGCAATTCTTCTCGGTACAGGCAAAGCGCTATGGCCAATCGGTTATATCGTTATTATGGCTGTTTGGTTGTACAAGATTTCTGTTAAAGCCGGAAAATTTGAAACAGTACGTGGTAGTATCGCTAGTATTACCGAGGATCAACGTCTTCAATTATTGCTAATTGGCTTTTGCTTTAATGCCTTCTTAGAAGGAGCAGCAGGATTAGGTGTTCCAATCGCTATTTGTGCAGCATTGCTTGTGACCCTTGGTTTTAAACCAATTAAAGCTGCTGGACTTTGCCTAATCGCCAATGCCTCTACAGGTGCATTCGGTACAGTTGGAATTCCAGTTATTACTGGTGCTCAAGTAGGTGGTATGGAAATTATAGAACTTTCTAGAATGACAGCATTTATGTTACCGTTGATTTCATTTCTCGTTCCGTTTATCCTCATCTTTATTCTAGATGGGTTCAAAGGAATCAAAGAAATATTCCCAGCAATTTTAATCGTCAGTGGCGTATTTTCGGGGCTCCAATTACTAACGATTACTGTTATTGGGCCGGAGCTTGCGAATATTATCCCGTCTTTAGCTAGTATGGTAGTTTTAGCAGTATTCTTAAGAAAGTGGCAACCTAAAACGATTTACCATGAACCTGGTGTAGAAACAACAGGTAATTTAACAAACTACTCTATGAAAGAAATCATTGTAGCATGGTCACCATTTTATTTGCTCACTGGTGTTATAGCCATTTGGAGCCTCCCTGCATTTAAAAATTTATTTGCAGCTGGTGGTGCACTTGATTTTACAAACGTAGCCTTGAAAATCCCAGGATTACATGAACAAGTCATGCGTACACCGCCGATAGTAACAGAAGAAATACCTATGCCAGCAATCTTAAATCTTAACTTTGTTTCAGCAACAGGAACAGCGATTCTAGTGACTATTATTTTAACAAGTATTCTATTTCCTGCGTTAAACATAAAACAAACCGTTAATTTGCTAGGTGACACTATTAAAGAATTGTGGTTACCGGTTTTCACCATCGTTCTTGTAATGGCTTTTGCAAATCTCTCTGACTTCTCGGGACTTAGTACTTCTTTGGGACTTGCACTTGCAAAAACGGGTGACTTCTTCCCATTTGTTAGTCCAGTATTAGGATGGATTGGTGTCTTTCTCACTGGGTCTGTTGTTAATAATAACGCACTATTTGGTAGCTTACAGGTGGTTACTGGGACGCAAGTCGGTATATCACCATCTTTGTTAATGGCAGCCAATACAGCTGGAGGAAGCGTGGCAAAATTGATTTCACCACAATCTATCGCTATTGCAGCAGCAGCCGTTAATGAGACTGGAAACGAGTCAAAAATCTTTCAATATACATTACGATACAGCTTAGGATTGCTACTTCTCATATGTATCATGACATATGGCTTATCGTTTATCCTATAATGAAAATGAACTAAACCGCATGGTAAATCAAAGTTTTTGCATTGATTTACTATGCGGCTTTTTATTTTTTAAAATTCGATTCCTTAGTTATTTTAATGCTAATTATGAGTCGTTCGAAAATTATTAAATTTGCTTCGCAAGCAAGACTTCACTTTTGTATCTTAATCAAAAAAATATATTTGTTGATAGTGCATAAAAAAACCTTCCATAATTGTTCGTTATGTCAATGAATGGTTGTGAGTAAGGTCCTATAATAAAAGTAAGTTAGAGGAAGGAGTGAAACAGTAATGGGTATTCAATCAACTTTTGAAGCATTAGATAAAAAATTCACTAGTTTTGGTGGTTTAGAACAAGGTGGAATTACACGTCTGTTATATTCTCAAGAATGGAATGATGCAGTTCGTGAGCTGGAAAAAACATTCAACGAAGAAGGCTTGGAAGCAAGTTTTGACGACATCGGTAATTTATCAGGGCGTCTTGTTGGAAGTAAATATCCGGAAGAAACGATTTTGACGGGATCACATATCGACACAGTTGTTGAAGGTGGTCATCTAGATGGACAATTCGGCATCTTATCTGCACTTGTGGCCGTGAAATATTTAAAAGAAAAATATGGTCAGCCACTACGATCATTAGAAGTATTATCGCTTGCAGAAGAAGAAGGTAGTCGATTCCCTTACGCATTTTGGGGTAGTAAAAACTTCTTTAACTTAGCTAAAAAATCAGATGTCGACACAATTGAAGATGCTGAGGGTATCAAATTCGAAGTTGCGATGCGTCAATTAGGCTTTGATTACCGAAAAACAGAGGTCGTTCGTGATGACATCAAAGCATTTGTTGAAGTGCATATTGAGCAAGGTAAAGTGTTAGAGACAGAAAACAAAACGATCGGTGTTGTCAATGGGATCGTCGGCCAGAAACGCTATACTATCAACTTAAAAGGCGAAGCAAACCATGCAGGTACTACGCCAATGTCATTACGTCGAGATACAGTCGTTGCGTATAGTGAAATTGTCACAGATTTAACAAAACGTGCTAGAGAAATTGGAGAACCACTTGTGTTAACGTTCGGTCACGTTGTACCTGTACCAAACACAGTAAATGTAGTTCCTGGAGAAATTACTTTTTCAATAGACTGCCGTCATATTGATCAACAACTATTAAATGATTTTGCGGCAGAAATCGAAGATAAAATTAAATTGGTCGCTGAAGCAAATGACATGACTTATGATATTCATTTATGGATGGATGAGGCACCAACTTTGATGGATAAAGACATCGTTCAAATAATTGAACAAGCGGCCAAGGATAATGTAGGTGATCGTTATAGAGTGATGCCATCTGGTGCTGGTCATGACTCACAAATCTTTGCGAAATATGTTCCAACAGCCATGTTATTTGTACCATCTATTGGCGGAATTAGCCACAATATTAGTGAAGAAACGAAGATAGAAGACCTTGTTAAGGGTATTGAAGTATTAAGCGATGTACTTTATGAACTAGCATATAAAGAATAAAAATAATGAAAAAGGAGCCAGATACTCATGGGTTACTTAAATCAAATTCAAGGATACAGAGAAGGTTTATTAGAATCACGTTCTGTAATTAAAAAAGACAATTATGCGGTAATCACACCAGACGGCCTAGTTAATAATGTTGTACCTGGCTTCAAAGATTGTGATGTAACAATCTTAGGATCCCCACGTTTAGGTGCAAGATTTGTAGATTACTTAGTAACAGTAAAAAATCAAGGCGGAAACAAAACTGGTTTCGCTGGTGATGGTATTCAATCATTTGTATACGTTGTGTATGGCAAAATCACCGCTTATGCGGCTGGTGAAAAATACGAATTAACAGAAGGTGGGTACTTATATGTACCGCCACACTTACAGTTGACTTTTGAAAATAATAATAACGGTGAAGATAGCCGCTTATTCTTATACAAAAAACGGTACCAACCTCTTAAAGGACAACCTCTTAAAGGGTATACACCAGAAGTCGTTACAGGTAATGTGAACGACATCGAACAAGAGGCATATGAAGGTATGAAAGAAGTATTAATCCAAGACTTATTACCGAAAGAAATCGGATATGACATGAACATTCATATTCTTTCATTCAAACCAGGTGCTTCACATGGTTACATTGAAACACATGTTCAGGAACACGGTGCTTACGTATTAAGTGGGCGAGGTATGTATAACTTAGACAACGAATGGATGCCAGTTGATAAAGGTGACTATATTTTTATGGGCGCTTATGTACCGCAAGCAACTTATGCAATTGGTTTAGATGAACCATTCTCATACATTTATTCTAAAGATGCGAACAGAGACATTGATCTATAAAAAAGTACATCTTTAGTCTCTAACAGCAAAGAAAGATCGATTAGTGAAAGCATGTTTACTTAAACAACAAATCAACTGACTTACATATCTATGTGAATGAAGGTAGTGTTCATTCACATAGTGCGGTCAGAATGCAGTATATGATGGTTTTTAAGAATCTAACATTATATTAAAGGGGTTAACAAGATGCGTGTATCTAAGGAAGAACTATTTAATTTAATGAAACAAAAGTTTATGAAAGCGGGATTAAATGAAGGAGCGGCTCATGATGTTGCAGACGTATTAACTTACGCCGATCATAGAGGTATTCATTCCCATGGTGCCGTACGTGTTGAATACTATTCTGAACGAATTGCAAAAGGTGGTATTACAGCAAATCCAAACTACACATTCGAACAAACAGGACCAGCATCTGCTGTCTTTAATGGAGATAATGGTCCAGGTCACCAAGTTGCCAAACAAGCGATGGAAAAAGCAATTGAAATGGCAAAAAAATCGGGTATTGCCGTTGTTGGTATGAAACACATTTCGCATAGTGGTGCATTAGGTTACTTTGTTGAAATGGCGGCAGAGCAAGATATGGTTGCCTTAAGTATGTGTCAATCAGATCCAATGGTCGTGCCATTTGGAGGAACTGAGCCTTACTTTGGGACAAACCCAATTGCTTTTAGTGCACCATCCGCTGATGACCGTATCATCACATTTGATATGGCGACAACTGTCCAAGCATGGGGCAAAATTTTAGACGCAAGAAGTAAAAATGAATCGATTCCAAATACATGGGCAGTAGATGCAACTGGTGCACCAACAACGAATGCAAGAGATGTTCATGCACTCCTGCCAATTTCAGGTCCAAAAGGGTATGGATTAATGATGATGGTGGATATTTTATCGGGTAGCCTTCTTGGAGTTCCACACGGTATACATGTGTCTTCCATGTATCAGGACTTAACAAAAGGGCGCGATTTAGGTCAACTTCATATCGTGATTAACCCTGCATATTTTACAGATTTAGATGCTTTCAAACTACAAATTACAACAATGCTCAATGAATTAAAAACACAGCCAGCGGCAGAGGGTTATGGAGAAATTTATTACCCAGGTGAACGCGGTATATTAAGAAGTAAGGAATATGATGAAGAAGGTATTGAAATCGTAGACGACATATACAACTATCTTGTGTCAGACGATATTCATTACGATCGTTATCACGGAAAAAATAGATTTGCAGAATAATAAATTGGAGGATCATCATGTTATACACAATTATAAAAGAAAACACTTATAAAGACTCTATCGTGTTAATGCTTTTATCAAATAAGCTATCTGCAATTGACGGTGTAAACAAAGTATCAATCATGATGGGAACACCAGCGAATAAAGATATTTTCAAATCTTCAGGCTTAGGCACGGATGAATTAGAAAATGCAAAGCCAAATGATATCGTTATCGTTGTAGATACAGATCAAGAAGAAAAAGTAGACGAAGTGAAAGAAGAAGTAGAGGTAGCATTAAAAGGTGAGTCTGATTCACAAGACGCGTCTAAAGGCCAAGAAGCACATAACTGGAAACGTGCATTGGAGCTTGCTAACAATCCGAACTTAGCGTTAATTTCTATTCCTGGTCAATATGCAGCAATGGAAGCGGAAAACGCATTGAACGAAGGCTTACATGTATTCATGTTCAGCGACAATGTTTCTAAAGAAGACGAAGTGAAATTGAAACAAAAAGCGCATGAAAAAGGTTTATTAGTGATGGGTCCAGACTGTGGTACTGCACTTATTCATGGCGTACCTCTTGCCTTTACAAATAACGTAAACGAAGGCGATATTGGTATTGTTGGTGCATCAGGTACAGGCATCCAAGAAGTGACAACAATCATTGACCGTTTTGGTAAAGGTGTAACAAACGCTTTAGGTACAGGTGGACGTGATTTATCGACGGAAGTCGGTGCTATCACAATGTTAGATAGCATTAAAGCGTTAAACCAAGATTCGAAAGTAAAAGTGATTACGGTGATCTCCAAACCACCTGCAGAGGAAGTACAGCGCAAAGTATTAAACTTATTAAGAAATATTGACAAATCAGTTGTAACGTTATTTTTAGGTGACAAACCATCCTATCAAGAAGAGAACATCTATCATGCTTATACACTTGAAGAAGCAGCGGTTGTAGCTGTCCAATTATCAAATGGGGACAAACCAAATTTTGAACCGACAACAGCTGAACATGTAAACGTTTTATTAAAAGAATCACAAGTTGGTATTAAAGGCTATTATTCAGGCGGTACATTAGCATCTGAAGCAGCTATGCTAGTCAGAGATGCTTTCAAAGATACAATGACGGAAGAAAAGAACGATAGCTATGTTTTAAAAACAAAAAATCATGAAATCATTGATTTAGGTGATGATGTTTATACAAAAGGTAAACCACATCCGATGATTGATCCTGAAAAACGTATCGAAATGCTTGAAAAATCCGTCAACGACCCTGAAACAGCCGTAATCATGATTGATAACGTTATCGGTAACGGTGGTCATGAAGATATGGCTAGTGAACTAGCACCAACAATCAAACGTATTTTGGACAGTGCACGTCAAGATGGTCGTCAACTTGCAGTGCTTGCAACGGTTGTAGGTACTGCACAAGACATCCAAGGTTATGATAAACAAATTGATATTTTAAAAGATAGTGGGGCCATTATCTGTAAGACAAACGATCAAATGGTTCGTACAGCAATCCAACTTGTAGGCGGTAAAGTGGAACAACCAATTACTGATGTACAAAAATTTGACTATACAGAAGAAAGCTTAGTAGTGGATGAGAAAATTATGTCCTTAATCAATATGAAACCAAGCGTTATCAATATTGGGCTAAAAAGCTTTACGGAAGCTGTTCAAAAAAGTGGCTCAGAGTGTGTTCAATTTAACTGGCGTCCAATTGCTGGTGGCGATGAGAAGTTAATGAAAGTACTTCAATTCTTAAACTATTATGAAGGAGGTACAATCTAATGGGTTTCAAAACAATAAATGAAGCGAACGAAGCCGTTATCCAGAAGATCATAGCAGCAGCACCATTTTTAACGGATGTTGTACCTGCTAAATCTGTGATTCCTGAATTACAAGATTACGTGCTATTACATGCTGGACCTCCAATTAAATATGAAAACATGACAGATCCTATGCAAGGTTCCTGTGTTGGAGCAATCCTTTTTGAAGGATGGGCAGAAGACGAAAAGAATGCACGTGAATTACTTGAAAACGATAAGATCAAATTCATTCCATGTCACCATGTGAATGCAGTTGGACCAATGGGTGGTATCACTTCACCTAACATGCCAGTCCTTGTCGTTATTAACAAAGAGAGTGGTAACGAAGCGTACTGTCAAATGAACGAAGGGATCGGTGCAGTATTACGCTTCGGCGCTTATAATGAGCAAGTCATCAATCGTTTACACTGGATGAAAGATGTATTAGGTCCAGTATTAAGTAAAGCATTAAAAACTTTTGATGGAGGCTTGAACGTCAACGTATTGATTGCTAAAGCTATTGCAATGGGTGATGAGTTCCACCAGCGTAATATTGCAGCATCACTTGCATTTTTAAAAGAACTATCTCCAGTAATTGCATCATTAGAAGACGTTGAAAAAGAACAACGTACAGAAGTAATCCAATTCTTAGCTGACACAGACCAATTTTTCTTAAATATTGCTATGGCGACTGGCAAAGCGATGATGGATGCAGCACGTACAATCGAACACGGTACAGTTGTTACTGCAATGTGCCGAAACGGTGAAAACTTTGGTATCCGTATTGCGGGTATGGGAGACGAATGGTTTACTGGTCCTGTTAATACCCCGCAAGGATTATATTTCACTGGTTACTCAGCAGAAGATGCAAACACAGATATCGGTGATTCAGCGATTACAGAAACAATCGGTGTCGGAGGTATGGCGATGATTGCAGCCCCTGCAGTAACACGCTTTGTTGGTACGGGTGGATTTAATGATGCGCTTGAAACAAGTAATCAAATGACAGAAATCTGTATTAGCGAAAACCCGAACTTTGTCATCCCAACTTGGGACTTTAAAGGCGCATGTTTAGGTATTGATGCACGGAAAGTTGTTGAAACAGGTATCACACCAGTCATCAATACAGGGATAGCACATAAAATTGCAGGTTATGGACAAATTGGTGCCGGTACAGTCCATCCGCCAATCGAATGTTTTGAGAAGGCAATCACGGCATATGCTGAAAAGCTAGGTTTTAAAGGATGATTTTACAAGCAAGTGCGATTGGTTCAATCGCACTTCAATTATTGAATGAAGAAAAAACCTTTACCGTGCACAGTATATTTGAAAAAGGTTTAAATATTGTTGATCAAAATGATGAATTGATATTTGTTGGTACCAATGAAAATGGGACATTTCCGTTCGGGATCTTGCTTGATCCTCAAACTAAACAAACGGTAAAGACCCATATTAGGGTAGGCGATACATTAACATTTCGCAATAATCGTCTTTTTCATAACCGTTTCGAAATGGTATTTAATGTAAAAGTACTGCCGTTATATATGGATTTTGAACATGCAAATATAAATAAATTAAAAGAAAATTTTCAATACATTTCATTTACATCATATGAATCAACAGATTTTGAATCAGCACGTGTGTTGGCCTTGATCAATAGATTAAACGATCCAACCCAAAATCTTGACGAGACATTCCGTTACTTTATTGGACGCGGGCAAGGTTTAACACCAACTGGTGACGATATACTGGTCGGCATATTGTACGGGCATTTTCTAAATAATTTTATCGAACATAAACATCTCGAAACACTAAAAGCTCTCATCAAGGAACCTATAACAACCATTGTCAGTAAGCGTTTCTTAACCTGTGCTATAGACGGTATATTTAGTTCGAAGATTACAGCATTGCAGCATGATCCATCTTTAGAAAGCATGAAAAGTCTTATAGAAGTAGGCTCTTCATCTGGGATGGACACGCTTTATGGCATTTACATGTCGATAATTAAGGAGTGAAAGAAATGGGGAAAAGTGTAGTTATTGCGTTGGGCGGTAATGCAATTTTACAGCCAAAGCAAGAGGCAACTTATGAAAATCAATTCAAAAACGTAGTATCTGCAACACGCCATATGATAGAAATGAAAGAAGCGGGGCATAAAATCGTCATTACACACGGCAATGGTCCGCAAGTGGGAAATATTATTGCCCAAAATGAAGCTGCTAAAAACGTTATTGAACCACTACCAATCCATGTTTGTAACGCTGAATCACAGGGTTTCATTGGTTATATGATGGAAACAGCTTTAAAAAACCATATTAAAGAACGAGGCATTACTACAAATGTGGTTACATTGTTAACAATGGTTGAAGTGGACAAGGATGATCAAGCGTTTGAAAATCCGACTAAACCAATCGGTGTGTTTTTCTCAGAAGAAGAAGCGCAACGTTTAGAAGAACAAGGCTTTACTATGACAGAAGATGCAGGACGGGGATACAGACGAGTTGTCCCTTCACCAGAACCAAAAGTGATTCATGGTATAGATGAAATTAAACGTTTAATCGATGAAACGATTGTTATTTCATCTGGTGGTGGCGGTATACCTGTATATCGTGAAGAAAGTGGTCAACTACAAGGTATTGAAGCAGTCATTGACAAAGATCGTTCAGGATTAAAGCTTGCACAACAAGTGAATGCGGAAGTTTTCATGATGTTAACAGATGTACCAAATGTATATATCAATTTTGGGAAAGAAAATGAGCAAAAATTAAGCCGCATTACAGTAGCAGAAGCTGAACAGTATGTTGCAGAAGGACAATTCCCAGCAGGTAGTATGTTACCAAAAATGCAAGCAGCTATAGAATTTGCAAAATTAGGTAAAGAGGCAATTATTTGTTCGTTGGATGAAGCAGTAGCTGCATTAGAAGGAAAAGCAGGTACACGTATAACACAGTAAGCTTATTTATAAGTATGGTTCATGGACCGTCTTAAGGCAGGTTCAATGCTTACAAAAGCTCTTGTTAGCTGCAGAATATAGAGGCGAACCTTAAAAAGCGCAAGAAATCAATGTTAGAAACGTTGATTTCTTGCGCTTATCTGATATTTACTATTCTTTAATTTTATCTACTTAACTTACTTATCCACGTGTTTTATTCCTATTCGGCGAATACGATCCACAGCACTTAACAATGCTGGTATGAAAATCGGTAACATAACAAAGCTAAGTAAGAAAAGACCGAGAATAACAGTCATTGCTACTTCAATAAGTGTAATGATCCCTGATGGAATCAATGCCGCAAATGTACCGCCAAGAATAATAGCTGCAGATATAATAACTCCACCGATATGACGTGCAGCATCCACAAACGCTTGCGTAGAATGACCATCCATCTCTTTATAACGCATCATAAGAAGATACTGTAGTCTACGCCTAGCGCTACAATCATAATAAAACTAAAGAATGGTACATTCCATCCTAGCTCATTTACATGTAATAGTTTAGTACTTAAAAATTCACTCATTCCAAGTGCTGTAAAGTAGGTTAATACTAGAGATACTATAATAAAAAACGGTTTCAATAATGAACGAGTAATAAAGATTAGAATGATTCCGATCCCAATCAGCATAATCGTTGCTGTTTTAGTGAAGTCTTCGCTAGCAATCTTTTCAAGATCCACATTCTGAGATGTTCTCCCACCGATTCCGACCTTCGCATTTAGCTCACCACTTTTGATGATCGCTTGCACCTCTTGTTCTACTTGCTTTACAATGGCCATTGCTTCCTTTGAATAAGGATTAACAGCTAATATAATGCTCATTTTAGCTATTTTTCTATTATCAGACATATACATATTCAAGGATTTTTGGAAATCATCACTTTCTAAAACATCTTGTGGAATATAGAATTTTTCAGAGGCCTTTGATTCACTAAGACCCGTCAAATAATCTTGGGCATCGGTTAAACCTGTGCTAACTTCGTTTAAGCCTCTCGTGCTTTCTGATAACCCAGATTGTAAGGTTTTCATGTTATCAGCTAAATCCGTTAGTCCAGTAAGCATTTGCTGTTGTCCTTCGTTAATAGTCGTTAAACTTGACTCAAGGGTAGGTGTTTGGTTTGCAATTTGGCTGGAACCGTTAGCAGCTGTTTGCAATCCTTGCTTTAAGCTTGATGAACCTTCATATAGCTTATTTACACCTGCTTGTAGTTGAGGGTAACCATTATTAACTTTGGCAAGTGAAACATTTGCTTCTCTAGACGATTTTATTGCGCCATCATATTGGGAGGATAGCGCTTGTAATTTTTCCGATAACTCCTTGAAACTATAGGGTGGAAGGTTCAGAAGCGGGAAGATAGAAGTAATGGTTAGCCGATAGCAATGGGTCTGTGGTGACGCGGAATCAGAAGGAAGATGAAGGCAAAGCATAGGCCTGAGGAACACAAATCTCATAGAAGGCTAGGGATGATTGGGTGAGTGTCCACTATACTTTCAACACGAAAAATGATCTTAGCGTGAATGCAAAGCTCGCTGTCTTTTTTAAAATTTTTCAAGAAAAATGCTAATTTCACGGGGTAGCGAACGCGCGTTCTTGGTTGGGTAAATTCGAGCTAAAGAGGGAAGTCAGTAAGTAAGTTACATACAGGAACATTTAGAGATAGAGCAACTACAAATAAAAGAGGGCAGTTTTCTAAAGGATTGTTGCTATTCAATTAACGGTGCAGTTTAGTGTTGAAACTTTATTCCAAAATCAATGTCTAAATATTAAAAGGGGAGACAATTTGAAAAGGATTTTTATAGTATTGGCGGTAATTAGTTTTGCATTAGTCGGTTGTTCCCAAGAACCAGAAGGTCAAACAAGAGAACCGACAACTGACTGGGAACCTACAATATACGGAACTGTCAACAGCATTGATGGAGTAACGATGATTGTAAAGGTAGGAACGGTCTCTTCTACTGGATTGACGGTGACATTTGAGAATAACTCCGACAAGCAAATCAGCTATGGTGAACATTTTTTGTTGGAAAAGAAAATCAAGGGGAAATGGTACCAAGTTCCATTTGCCTTAGTTGGGAACCCCGCTTTTACGGATATTGGCTATAGCTTGGATTCTTCGAGTGTAAAGGAATGGAAAGTTGATTGGGATTGGCTCTATGGAAGCCTAGATAACGGTGAATACCGTATAGTAAAAGATATACTGGATTTTAGAAACGCTGGGGACTATGATAAGTATCATTTGACAGCGGAGTTTACAGTTGATTAACCAAACAGAATTAGTATTAAGGAAGATTGAGATTGTGAAATATTGTAATAAAGTAACGGGGTGCTTTAGTTAATTATTCGATTTACGATATATAAAACATACAAACAGAGTTGATTCTACACATTTTGTAGATTAACTCTGTTTGTATGTTTTAACAGCAACAATCTTTTAGAAAACAGCCTAAAAGAAACATGGCTATAGGTGTCGAATGGAATAATTCAGGGAATACATTTGTTATAATAGTTGAAATGGAGGCCCATGCTCACTTTTTTATGAGATGGAAAAGAAAATTTTAAATTTTTTATTTTGACCTTGAAGCATAGTTCAGCCTTTATACTTTAAACGATGCAGTATAGATATTAAACGCCTCCGTTCAATTAAGACATTCTATCCAACTTGTTAAAGACTTTTGATAAAGAGATACATGGCTATCTCAAATCATAATGTGTTATGAAACAACAAGATGAACAATAAAAATGTTTAAAGGAGAGAAAATAAAAAATGAGTGTAGAAATTTATAACGGAGAACGTTCTGAAGAAAGTGTTCAATTTGAAAAATTGTTAACTTCCGAAAGTAATAAAAAGAGTTTTTCTAGTATTGAAAACACCAAACAGTTTGTTAAAGAAAGAGGAACTGAAAATAGTAAGCCTTATGTTATTGGGGATGATGTTCAATTTTTAAGTGATGTTAAGGAGAGGGCATTCGAGGACATGCAGGTTTTTACATTAAATGATCAACAGTCCTTGAAGCAAAAAGTTATTTTATATTTACATGGTGGTGCTTGGACGAATCAACCTTTAAATTTTCACTGGTGGTTCTTGGATAAAATGGCGCAATCTTTGAATGCGAAAATAATTGCTCCCATTTATCCTAAAGCACCTCATTTTAACCATAAAGATACCTATCCTAAAATCCTAAATCTATATAAAGAAATTCTTAAATCTGTTGAAAGTTCCAATCAATTAACGATTATGGGAGATTCGGCAGGTGGCAATATATCACTTGGCCTGGCTCATCTTTTAAAGATGAACCATTTACCTCAACCGAAAGATATTATTTTATTGTCTGCATGTGTTGATATGAGTTTTGAAAATCCTCTTATAGCTGAATATGAAGAAAAGGATCCGATGTTAGCTAGTGAAGGAATGGAAGTCATTACAAAGATATGGGCAGCTGATAAAGATTTAAAAGACTCATTGATTAGTCCAATATACGGTGACTTTAAAGGACTTGGGAAGATTACTCATTTTATAGGAACACACGAATGTTTATATCCAGATGCAATAAGACTTGATGAAAAGCTAACTGAACAGGGAATTGAAATCAATACTTTTGTTTATCCTAAAATGAATCATGTGTTTGTTGTTATGCCAATCCCTGAAGCGGAGAATGCACAACAGAAAATTATTTCTATAATTAGTTCATTGAAAGAAATGGAGAGTTAACTGTACCTGAAGCGGCCACCAGGAAGGGAGGAAATCTTCGTTTAAAACAAGAGCTAGAGATTCAGGCAAAAATGACAGCAATTTATATCGTAAAAAAGGAGTGTTTCAAAGTTCAATTTAGACTTTGAGACACTCCTTTTATTATCAAATAGTATAGAGGAGCAAAAAAAATTAATACGCCTTTGATTTTTTGTCATTAAGCACGCTTTGTGTCCTTTGATTGATTAAGTTTAAGACTGTAATATACTTTTGAAAATCTTCAGTTGTAAATTGCTCGAGGTTTTTCAAATGACTCCGATATTCCTCTAAATCTAGATTTTTATGATATTCATAAACTATTTTGCCTTTTGGTGTTAATTCAATATTCAATTCTCGATAATTGTCCAGATTTCTATATTTAATTACTAAACCCTTTTTAATTAGTTTATCAACCATTTGAGAAACAGCACTTTTTGTACAATTTTTAATTTCTGCAATTTCAGAAGTAGTCGTTTTTACTTGATCTCCAATTAAGTTGAGTGTATGAACTTCTATCATATACAATTCATCTTCTGTTCCATATTTTCTTGGAATATTTTCGTAGGAACTAATAAGTCTAGATGTCTCGTAAATCGTTTCCATTAGCTCATAAAAAACCTTCTCTTTATCCACAATGAATCCCCCTCCCCATAATTGATAGCAAATTAATTTTAACATTTGTTTAGAATCTAGTTAATTTTAAAAATATTCAGAAATTTAAATTGACGATTTTACGGTTAAGGTGTTAAACTGAGAAAAATTTAATATAAACGTTAGAAAAATAGCCTTTTAGTAGAAAAGTTGAACACAAGCAAGAGGGGGAGAAGCATTGAAATATAATTTTGATGAAGTGGTTAATCGCAGAAATACTTATTCCTTAAAGTGGGATGGCAAAGATTTAATCAAAACAATGGGTTATACAGAAAGGTATGACTTTGAGACCATTCCACTATTTACAGCAGATATGGATTTACCCGTACCGCAACCATTGATAGATGCACTACATAAAACAGTTGATCATCGTATTTTTGGATATTCTGTTTTTCCAGATGCGTACTTTGAATCCATTCAGCATTGGTTTAAAAAGAGACATGATTGGATTATCAAAAGAGAAGAGATTGTATATAGCCCTGGAACAGTACATGCCTTGAATATAGCTATAAAAGCTTTAACTAATCCTGGTGAAGGTATCATTATTCAACGTCCTGTTTATCCGCCGTTCACAGCTGCGATAGAGGGAAGTGGAAGAGTTGTTCGAAATAATGCGTTGAAATGTGACGCTGAAGGGTATTACACAATTGATTTTGAGGATTTTGAAGCCAAAGCAAAAGAAGAAAATACAACAATGTTCATTCTCTGCAGTCCACACAATCCGACTGGAAGAGTTTTAACATATGAGGAATTAAAAACGCTTTCAGATATATGTGCGAAAAATAATGTAATTATTGTAGCTGATGAAATTCATGGGGATCTCATTAGAAAAAAACAAAAATTTATACCAATTGCAAATGTTACAAACAGTACGGATCATATCATCACGTGCACAGCCATCAATAAAACATTTAATGTTGCAGGTCTGCACTGTACAAATGTTATTATTTCAAACCCTGAGATTAGAAAAATCTTTAGCGACACAATGGGAATGCAGTTACCATCACCGTTTACAATTGCAGCTCTTATAGCTGTCTATAACGAAGGAGAGGAATGGTTAGAGCAAATAACAGAATATATTGACGACACAATAGAGTATGTGAAAAATTTCTTAGCTAAAAAAATGCCTACAGTCAAAGTTAGAATCCCTGAAGGAACATACGTGATGTGGATGGACTTTAGTGGATATGGTCTTCCGGCTCAAGAGGTTCATGATCGTATCTATAACAAAGCCAATGTGTTACTTGAGGATGGTCACTTGTTTGGAATTGAAGGTGAAGACTTCCAAAGAATCTGTATCCCATCACCAAGACCACTTATAAAAGAAGCACTTGAAAGAATCGCATTAGAATTTCAAGAAATCGAATCTAAAAATCAATTGGAAGAGGTGTATAGAGAATGAAAACAATCGAATTTGAGCTTAATGCATTAAAAGCTGCAAAAGCAATAGAAGATTATGTAATTGAGATAAGAAGAGATCTCCATAGACATCCTGAAATCGGATTACAAGAAGTACGAACAATGAGAGTGGTTACAGAGGAGTTAACTAAATTAGGCATTCATTATGAAATGGTCCCTAATGGCGGAATTATTGGTTATATTCAAGGGGGAAAACCGGGAAAAACTTTAATTCTTAGGGCAGATTTAGATGCACTTCCGATGAAGGAAGAGAAAAATAATTTAAAAAAGAAAAAAGTAGTATCTTCTGAGTCTGACCAAGCTGCTCATACTTGTGGGCATGATGGACATACAGCGATGCTTTTGGGTGTAGCGAAAATCTTGACTCAACACAAAGACAAAATTAAAGGAAGAGTGCTTCTCGCTTTTGAACAAGGGGAAGAAATGGGCGGAGGGATTTATAATCTCTGTAAACGATTACATGAAATCGGAGGAGACGGAATTTGGGGTATCCATTTAAAATCTGATCTTCCGACTGGGAAAATATCTGTTGATCCAGGCCCAAGAATGGCAGCTTCTTTTGTTTTTGATGTCTTAATAAAAGGAAAAAGTGGACATGGTTCAAGACCAGATTTGTCAGTTGCTCCATTAGACTGTTTTACCGATTTTTATAACAATTTAAGAGCGATGAGGTTAAATATTCTAGATCCTTTTAAAACAATTACCTATTCAATTGGAACGATTAATTCGGGTTCAGTAGCAAATATAATTCCGGAAAGTTTACAGTTCTCAGGAACAGCCAGATTTTTAGATTATAACCAAGGTACCCATGCAGCAAATGGATTTAAGAGAATCCTAGAAAAAGTCTGTGACCTGCATAATTGTACCTATGAATTTATTACAGAACCTAAAGAATCGGATTTAATTGTCTACAATCAAAAAGATTGTGCTCAAATTGCGATCGATGCAGTGAAAAATGCAATTGGTACAGATGCATTACATTCAATCCCCGCTTGGATGGCATCAGAATCATTTGCGTTTTATGAAAAATACTTCCCAGGTGTGTTTGCATTCGTTGGCATACAAAACCTCGAAGAAGGGATTGGGGCCGAACACCATAATGTTTACTTTGACCTAGATGAAGATGCTTTAAAACTAGGTGTGGCGGCTACTGTACAATACACAATTGATTTTCTAGATAGTGAAAAACAAGTTCATTTTACTCCTGATAAAAGAGATATAACTAGTCTATTTATTGATAACGGATTCCAGCAATTAATAAATGAATAAAATTTATTTAACTTCTTTCAGCAAATGTCTTTTGTACCGAAAGTGAAGCGTCAGCTACAGAAGTCTCCAACCTCTATAGGTGGTGAGTTAAATGCCGATTTAAGCTTCTTTCAGCGGATGTCCAAACACCAGCTGAAAGAAGTTAAAGCCTCCGGCGGATGTCACAGAATCGGAAAGGAGTTCTTTGTGCAAGCACAAAGCCGATTCTAGACACAATTATGCCGAGGCATAATTGATTAAAAAGGAGATAGGAAAAATGACACAAAAAAGGCTCTGCTATTTACTCTCGTTCATTGCATATTTCGGAATGCCTTTAGGAGTTCCTTTTATTAAAAGTACCGAACCATATGTCTTAGGTCTTCCATTTTTATTATTTTGGATGGTTTTATGGATCTTTTTAGGAACAGGTTTAATGATTTTAGTACATCGTATAAATCCTGATGCAAAAGAGGAGACGGAATAATATGATCATTTCAGTTGGAATCATTGCAATTTTCTTAGTGATTGCTTTATTTTTAGGCATTACGGCAAGTAGAGGTAAAGATATGAGCCTAGAACAATGGAGTGTTGGAGGCCGTGGATTTGGATCTATCTTCATCTTCTTATTAATGGCTGGTGAAATTTATACAACTAATGCATTTTTAGGGGTAAGTGGTTGGATGTATGGAAAAGGTGGCGTAGCATTTTACAATATCATGATGCTGAACTATGTAATTGCTTACTGGTTAACACCTAAAATATGGGCTTATGGAAAGAAACATAGTTTATTATCACAATCTGACTTTTTTGAAAAGGCATATAATAGTAAAATTCTCGGCATGCTCGTAGCCGTGGTAGGGTTAGCAGCTCTAATTCCTTATTTAATCATTCAATTAAAAGGTCTTGGCATTATCGTTTCTGAAGCTTCCTATGGAGCGATTGATCCGAAAATAACAATTTGGATTGGCACAATTGCAATGATTGCTTATGTTGTGGTTTCAGGAATTCATGGCTCGGCTTGGACTGCTGTTATGAAAGATTTTCTTATTCTTGGTGTCGTGTTATTCCTTGGTATCTACTTACCTATACATTATTATGGTGGAATTCAACCAATGTGGGAAGCAATTGAAGCTGTTAAACCAGGGTTTCTAACACTTCCAGACTCAGGTTTTAGCACCTCATGGTATATTTCAACGATGATGTTAACATCTTTAGGGTTTTATATGTGGCCTCATACATTTGTTGCTACGTTTTCAGCGAAAAATGGAAATGCCCTAAGAAAAAATGCGATTATGCTTCCTATCTATGCATTATTTTTATTATTTATCTTATTTGTTGGAGCAGCAGCAATTTTACAAGTTCCAGGGTTAGAAGGAGGCGCTGTGGATTTAGCTTTATTTAAAATCTCCACGCAAACATTTAATCCAGTCATCGTTGGCTTTATTGGAGCAGCAGGGTTATTAACTGCAATTGTTCCAGGTTCATTGATTTTGATGTCTGCAGCTACATTACTTGCGAAAAATGTTGTAAAACCTATTCGCCCTCAAACTACCGATCAACAAATTGGTATCATTGCTCGCTATTCAGTTCCAGTGATTGCACTTGTTGCACTTTACTTTACTTTTAGTGGTGGTGGAGCAATTACGTTATTATTCTTAATGGGGTATGGTCTAGTTACTCAATTTGTACCAGCGGTTGTATGTAGCCTTTTGAAGAAAAATCCATTAACTTTACAAGGTGTGTTTACTGGGATTATTGTGGGTGTTACGATTGTAGGTTGGCAAGCAGCTACAGGTGCTCATCTAAGTAAGCTGTTCCCAAGCTGGCCATCCTATATACAAGATATCAACATTGGTTTCCTTGCATTGAGTGTTAATATTTTAGTAAGTTTAATTGTAAGTGCATTTACAAGGAAAGTAACTGTTAAAAATGATGGAATTACAAATGAGGAAACAGTAGAAAACATTTCATAGTATCATTTGTGTTTTCGGAATATTTAGTTTTTTCAAAAGAGCCAAAATCAATTTAACCATATTCTCAAAAGTTCAAGTAGGAGATTTACTATTTTTATCTGGTCAAATTCCTGTTAATCCGTTATCAAATGAAGTCGTAGAGAATGATATTGTAATTCAAACCAATCAAGTTATAAGAACATAAGGGACTATTTTAGAATCCCAACAGCTTTCAATTAATAATCAGGAATATAGCTAATATTTGGGTGATCATCGCCCAGCAAGATCAACGGTAGAAGTGAGTCGTCATCCAAAAGATGTACTCGTTGAAATTGAAGTAATCGCATGTTTAACAATTTAAATGTAAATTTGCTTGAGAAGAATCCATTTTAATCAAGCATGTAAAAATGGATTCTTTTTAATTCAACTATAAGGATGACAATTTTATTTAAATTAATAAAAGAAGACATCGAAGCAAAGTTTAAATTTTGATATCCTTTTACAGCTGTTTTGTCTCAATATTATTAGTATACTTTTCATTGAGACGTAACTTCCTATAATTTATATTATGTAAACTAAAATTATTTGGCGTGGAGGAGGGCTTGGATACGTCAACTACCCATAATATCTGTATATGGACAAGAACTTTTAGACACTTTATTTTTATGGACAAATGAAAAGACATGCTTTAAATAGCTCTGTGTATAAATTAATAAGACACGAAATTTAAAATCATCTTTCTCGATAAGCCTTTTTTAAAAGTTAAAAGACAGAACCTTCAAGTATGGCTCTGTCTTTTAACAAATTGAGGAATTGTCAAATTAAAATGAGCAAAGGTTCAAAATTATAAGAGATGAATCTGTTATGTTAAGTGGAATGTATAGATATATAGAAGTAATTAAACTTTATTAACTACTAAAGAACATTAAACAATAAACAGCAGGTCTCCTTATGTATTCTTTATCTTCTTTCTTTTCACCGAATGTGATAATATCCATAATTTAATCTCCCCGTCCATTTTTCAATTTTAACATAAATATCCAATACTCATATATGAGTTATTCAACAATTTGGTGCTTTCCATGAAGAAAGACGCTTTCCTTATTTCAGAAAAGCGCCCGTTTGTGGAATAGTGGAAAATGCGAGCTGCAAAATGTCATTTCTTAATTTTTTCTAATGCACCCCATCCTTGATTATAGTAACATCTTTTTTAGTCTCGCTAAATTTCCTTTAAGAAATAAAGCATTTTTTCAATTCCACGGCGTTTACTCCACCCGATACTATTTAAGCATCTGTAAATCGAGAAAGAGGTAATATAATTACCTGTTAAAGGATATCTAAAATAGCTTTTCCCTGTTATTTATTTTGGTGCAATTACTTTTTTACCACCCATGTATGGTCTTAAAACTTCTGGAATTACTACGCTTCCATCTGCTTGTTGGTAGTTTTCTAAAATAGCAGCAACTGTACGTCCAATAGCAAGACCTGAACCGTTTAATGTATGAACATATTCTGGTTTTGCATTTGGCTCACGACGGAAGCGAATGTTCGCTCGTCGTGCTTGGAAATCCTCAAAGTTAGAGCAAGAAGAAATTTCACGGTACATGTTTTGTGCAGGAATCCAAACTTCTAAATCATATTTCTTCGCTGAAGTAAAACCTAAATCAGCAGTACACATTTTTAGTTTACGATACGGTAAGCTTAGTAATTGCAGTACTTTTTCAGCATGACCTGTTAACAACTCTAGCTGTTCATATGACTCCTCTGGTTTTACAAAGCGTACTAATTCCACTTTGTTGAATTGGTGCTGACGGATTAAACCACGTGTATCACGGCCCGCAGAGCCTGCCTCTGAACGGAAGCACGCACTATAGGAAGCGAAGCCTTGTGGTAAAGCATCAGCCAGTAAAATTTCATCACGATAGAAGTTTGTTACAGGTACCTCTGCCGTTGGAATCATGAAATAATCTGTTTCCTCTAATTTAAATACATCTTCTTCAAATTTAGGAAGATTTCCAGTACCCGTCAAGCTATCACGATTAACAATGACAGGTGGTAGCATTTCCTCATAACCATGCTCCTCTGCATGTAAATCCATCATAAATGTCATTAATGCACGTTCTAAACGAGCTCCAAGCCCGCGGTAGAATAAGAAACGGCTACCTGTTACTTTTGTACCTCGTTCAAAGTCCACAATCTTCAAATCTATAGCAAGATCCCAGTGTGCTTTAATTTCAAAATCAAATGTTGGGATTTCGCCCCAAGTATATTCTTCTACATTGTCGTCCTCTGTTGTGCCTACTGGTACAGATTCGTGTGGAATGTTTGGCAAGCGCATCATCATATCTTTAAAGCGCTCTTCAACATCATTTAGTTGAACATCTAGCTCTTTAATTTCATCGCCTACTTGACGCATACGAGCAATAACCTCATCTGCATTTTCCTTGTTGCGTTTCATAATTGAAATTTGCTCAGATACTTTATTTCGTTCTGCTTTTAATTCTTCTGTTTTAGCAATTAACTCACGACGCTTTGCATCTAAATCCTCAAAGTCATCTAAGTTTCCTAAATCTTCATTACGTGTTAATAGCATTTCTTTAATTTCCGCGAAATTATCACGTACGCGTTTAATATCTAACATAAGTCATACCTCCAGTAGTATAATGACATTGCATCCATTAAGTCTTGGTGTAATTGCGTTACAAGCTAAACTCGAATAGCTCCGTTTTGAATAAAAATAAACACAAAAAAGCCCCCATCCCTAAAAAGGGACGAGAGCTACCCGCGTTGCCACCCTAATTGATTAGGCATATACCTAATCCACTTATTTCATAACGGCATTTCAGCCGGCTACAGCCTACTTACATTACTTCGACTGTGCAACTCCAGGACGGATTCACAAGTGCTTCTATCAGCTTCCACCAACCGCTGACTCTCTAAAAAAAACGTGCTTGCTACTACTTCCCATCATCGTGTTCAGTTATTTAAATTTTAACCATACTGTACTATATGAAAACAGATTTTGCAAGCCATACCATAGGATACAAAATATTCTAGAATTCTTGAATCACCGGTTAATTCCGGATGAAATGCACAACCCAATAAATGACCATTTCGCGCTAAGATTATTTTCCCCTCATATTCAGTAAGAATTTCAACATTTTTCCCGACTGCTTAAATATGAGGAGCCCGAAGTACAAAAATTCGCTTATATTACTTGAAATATTTTTTACCCTTTTTAATTCTTGTAAAGGTTATATTTTGCTTATTTCCTGTGTTATTTTGCTAATCATATTTAAATAATCAGCTTTTTTATTTTCCCAATAAGTAATATATGTAGTTTATTTGTTCGTCCATTGAATAAATATTTGCAGCAAAATGAGCTGGCACATCTGATCTTATAGGTAAGAGTTCAATATCTGAATCTCTTAATATTACTAATAGCATTTTTTCTTTATATTCACGTAAGCGCATTACTTCAGATATTTCATGCATACAATTGACTGACTTAAAATAATTATCGCTGATAATACTAATTACAAAATCATGTCTACCAATCGAATGCATAAAGCTTTTTATACTATCTTTAAATTTAAGCCCACGAATATCTCTATTTACATATTCCAATTTGATAAGATTGTATAAACCATAAATCCACCTACTATTAAGTTCCCTATAATTATAAATAGTAAGTTTCCTTGTAATTTAGTATTTTTCTTTTTCCCTAATCCACCTAATGCAGTAATCCCTATAAAAAATGACAATACAGGATAAATAAAGATAAAATATTTACTGCCGTTCAAATTGGGACCGGCCATGTTGAAGGTAATAGGAATCTCATCCGATATATTTTGTACACCAATAATTGAAAACACAAAAAACAAGGCACAAAATATCCAAGGAATTGTACTTACTGACTTTTTAGATTTATTCATAATAATCTCCATTCTCTCCCGTGTCCGCTTCACGACACAAACAGTAATGAAAACGAGTGAGCGGAACACTTTATTTTTTTAATAGATTTTTCAATTAATTGCGATCTTTATTTAGCTTACTTTTTTCAGTAATATTTATTAATTTCGTTTTCACACTACTCTTCCCCAATTAAATAGGCTCACCATTTATTGTTTTAGCATATAACTTGCTAGTTACGATGCCCAAGCATAAAATAATAACAACATCATATATGCCTACTATCGAACCTGACCATAGTACTCTTGGAACTGCTGCAATGAGTACCAGAATCATTCCACCTAACATCCCCAATAAACTTGATACACTCCGCTTTATTACTTGGAGCTCTGATTGCCAACTATAATTTACATATCTTAAATTAATAGCAATTCCGTATACTGCTGAAAATAATGCAAATGCACATGGAAGAAGTACTAATATGATGGAATCAAATAATGTTGCTCCAAACACTCTTCCGATTATTATTCCGTTTATAATCGTAAGAGGTATTGTAACCGTAAGATTAACAAGTATCTTACTCTTTACAACCATTTCTTTCGACAATGGAAAAGTTTTGATCATCCAAATATTTTTACCTTCAAGTGAAATAGACACGCTACTTGTATTTGATAGACATACCATCAATGACAATATATACGGTGTTATTTCATACAGAATCTCTACTGTATTAATATTATCTAACGGAATTTTTTCCATCACTTTTGTGATTGAAATCATTAAAGAAATCGTAAAAATAACCATCATGATCATTCCGAATGCTTTGTTCATTAAGTACATTGCGGACGAAAATAGTCGCTTGATTTCTTTCACATATAATGCTTTTAAAATACTTGATCTTTTTAATATTTTTACTTCATATTTTTTGTTACTACTCATTGATCGAATTTTAGTATTTAGTCTTTTGTATACAAACGAAAGACCAATAATGAAAATCACTGTTAATACTAATGAAACTGCTATATATATAAGAAAATCTTCCACTTTTCCTGTTTCCAGTATTTTATTATACAAATAAAACATTGGATACACTTGGTTAAACTGATTCAATACATTTGTTAATATCAATTTCATATCGCTTGAATCAAATTTATAACCACTCAATGTTGGTGCTAATACTAAAAATAAAAAAATACACATATAGCTAATTGAAGAAAACGCACGAGAATATTTTGCTCTCGATGAAACTTCTAAAACTAATATACTAACAATTGACGCTACAATTGATGGTACTAATGCAACTGTAAGTATTCCAATCAGTATCTTTATCCAAAAAACTCCGCTTACTGTTCCTGTAAAGAAATATACTGCTCCCATTAAAAGCATGATTATTAAAGATACTACCGTATTCAAGAAATATATATAAAAGAATCTACTTACAACTATTATTGATGTTTTAATAGGAAGTGACATTAATGTGTCATAATCTCTTTTTCCAAATAACTCATCACTAGCATTAAAAAATGCTATAAATAATGATATAAGAGTACTCAATAAAAATGAAAATGCAAGTATGTGTTCTCTCATATTATATTCATTCAGCATATATCCAAGACTTGTAAAATACGCTAGCAAGATAACAATCGGAAGAGATATACCGATAATAACCATTTTATCACCAATGCTGGCTTTACCTTTTAGGGTATTAAGTCTCGCCTGTGAAATAATCCTAACTTTTAGAAGAATAAGAAAATGACTCATCTTTTAACTCCTTCATAAAGAACTCTTCCAATGTTTGATTTTGTATTATTTCATCCATCGTACCACTATAAACTAGCTTTCCACGATTAATCATAGCCACCTTATTACAAAGCTTTTCTGCAACATCTAAGACATGTGTTGAAAAAAATATTGCATTCCCTTTAGCAGTCATTTTTTTCATTACCTCTTTTAAAACAACTACTGCTTTTGGATCAAGACCTACAAATGGCTCGTCCAGAATCAAAAGCTTTGGTTCATGAATAATAGCTCCAGTTATTGCTAACTTTTGCTTCATTCCGTGAGAATAAGAGGATATTAGATTCCCTAGACTTTCTGTTATTCCAAACATTCCAGAATATTCTTTTATTCTCTTTACTCGAACATCTTCCGGCACTCCGAAAATATCTGCTACAAAATTTAAATACTGGATTCCTGTTAAATGTTCATATAATTCGGGACTATCAGGAATATAAGCAAATTTCGATTTGCATTCAAGAGGCTTTTTCTTAATAGAATGCCCATCAATGTAGATATCGCCTTCCTCAAAATTTAGTATTCCTACTACTGATTTGATCGTTGTACTTTTCCCAGCTCCATTATGACCTATAAATCCAAAAACATCGCCATTTTCAACACATAAACTTATGTTATCGACTGCTATTTTTCCATCTTTATACACTTTTGAAAAGTTTTTAATATCCAGGATTCCCATTCTTTCATCTCCTTATCTTATTATTACCGATCGGATTCTTATCTTTATCTAATAGCTTCTACAGCTAAGTAATCCCCCTTGATTTTAGTTTGAAAGTCATTAAATTATGTCTCTTTGTTTCTTTTGTTATATTACAAAAGAACATATATTAGTCGAGGTCAATATATCTCTGCAAAAACGTCCATTTTCCCCTCTCCTATCTATTTAGTAATATTGGTAAGCCAGCAGCTATTACAATAATTCCGATTAAAATTAACCAAGCAAGCGGATTTGCACAATTCATTGTCCAGCCAACTCCAAAACGTTTTTCTAAGAACAATGAGGGATCTTTTCGATTAAAATAAAATTGACCAAGCTTCCAATAATGATCGTCATCACGATTTATCACTGTACCATCTGTTGTTCTTACATTTTTCACACGACTTCCACCCTGCCCAGTTGTAATGGCAAGTACAATCACACCAATAATCATGATTGCTGTAATCATTAACGAAATTACAGTCATATAAGTTGTTAAAATCGAATAAATAAATGATAGCTGGATTACACTAAAAAGAGCTGTAAGCAAGATTCCACTAGCAATTAGGAAAACCGACCATCTTCTACGAAAAATAATGTTTTGTTCTATTGATCCATCTGGATTTTGAGCATTCAGCTGTTGTTTTGATCTACCAATCATCCAATTAATAAACATGAATAAAGCAATCATATAGATTTGTGTTATTGGAATGATTAAGACAGATCGATATGATTTTTCTGCCCAATTGGTAACCACACCAAAGAAATCATATTGCATTGGAATCCGTTCAGGGATTCTTCCATACTGCGTAAAGGTAATAAATAGCGTGACAGCTACTAAAGCAAAAGCAATTAAAAACCAGTAATTAGAATGAATTAATTTTTGCTGATAAAAATTTGTTTGTAGTACAATCTTCTGTTGTCTTTGTTCATTCCATTTCTCCTTTTCTTTGAGTTGTTTCATTTGCTTATGAAACACTAGATAGATTAAAAATGAAATAATCATAAAACCAAGTATAGTGATCGATAAAACAATCCCCATTGTCTCTCCATCGTTTGGAGAATACTTTCCTACGATAAAATAAAAAATAAATAGTATAACAATACTAAAAGCTGTCATAGCTGAAGCATATTGTTTTCGCATTTTTTTTAGTTTTTCATCCATATAGACATCAGACGGAATAGAAACTCCAAAACTCTCTGTACGTCGTGTCCAATACGGCATACCAATCAAACTAATAAAAATAGGTATGAATAAAATAATTGAAATCCAAATGATATGATCCATCGGTTAGCTTTCCCCCTCGTGAACATATGAAGTAAAAATCTCTTCACAAAGCTTCATAAAATCTTCTTTATTTACATCCCGACAAATGGCCTCTGCAATAAGGGGATGTAATATTTCTTTCATTTCTTCCTGAAAAGATACATCTGCCTTTGGAACTCCCTCTGGATTAACCACAACTCCTTTTTGACGATGATTTAAAATAAATCCTTTTTGTTCTAGCTCTTTATACGCTTTGTTCACCGTGTGTAAATTGATTCCTAAATCTGCTGCTAATGAACGAACAGATGGTAATCGTTCACTTGGAACAAGCTCCTGCTTTGCAATACCTGCAATAATACAATGCATAAGCTGTATATAAATTGGTGTTTTAGACTCAAACTCTAAATGAATAATCAAAGGGATCCACCCTCCTTTCTGTATAATGTATGTTATATTTGTAATATAACATACATTACCAATATAGCGAAGAATTTTCATAAAAAGTCCTTAACTGTTTTTATATGACAGTTAAGGACTCTTTTTCATTGTATTAGGAATCATTATTATTAATATAAACAGTTATTAATAATAAAAGAAAATTAAAATTTAACACAGCTTATTTTAAAAAAGTTGATAAGGAGAAATACTCCATATCAACTTTTTATCCTTTGTTAAGATAAGGTATCAACCAGCTTAGTTTGTTCACACTTATGAATAATTTTTATGAATATTGGACAAATCTACATTAAACGATAATTAGCATTATTTAAACGAATAATCTCCTTGTGAACGATAAAATATGGGAAACATCCGATAATTAGAAAGTTGTGACCAAGGTATTTATATTATGTAAACTAAAATTTTTTGGCGTGGAGGAGGGCTTGGATATGTGTACTTCCCTTGTACAATGTATATTGTATATGGACAAGAACTTTTAGACACTGCCACAAACCCACTTTCTTTGCACGAGGATTTTAAAGTGTTTTGATTCTTTGGACAAAAACTTTTAGACACTTTATTTTAAATGAGGACAAGAACTTTAGACATTTTATTTTTATAGACAGATGAAAAAACATAAATTTTAAATAGCTCTGTGTATATGGTCACTAAAGGCAAATTAATAAGACACTAAAGTTTAAGTAATTTAAACTTCACTTCATTTGTAAAAGGTCAGATAGTTTTGGACACTTGAGACAAATAGTTTTGGACACCAAAAATTTACATGAGGAAATATTGTATTTATCATTTAATTTCTAGCTTCAAAATTCTTTCTGTCCTTAATAATAAAATATTTTTCCTTGATTTTAAACCTTTAGTTTTGGACTTCTTAAATTTTTAAAAATTTTAGGGACAATTAGTTTTAGACTACTTTTACATATATAATTAAACTTTACTGTACAGCACTCTATATTATTTTGAAAATAATAAAAGAAAAGCATGCTTTAAAACATGCTTTTCTTTTATTACATATAATGCAGCCCCGGTATCACTTAAAACTGCTAGCCATAGCGTAAGTCATCCAAGGAAAACCAACACTAAAGCAATAACCTTAAAGATAATGTTTAGTTTAATAATCATTAAAGCTTTAATTTAGAGTAATTAAATGTGTGATCTTCCTTATTTTTAAATGGACTGCTAGCTTTAGTTGGTTTGTAATAAAGAATAAAAGGGTATTCAATCCCTATTTAACAACAACAAATGCAAAACCTCCATTTTAGCTAGTATTGATTGGAATTTTACAAAAAATTCGATCAAATAAATGAGCCTTATTCAACTAAAGCCACAATCATTTCACCTGCTCTTTTAATCCAAGATTCTTAAGTAAATATATCCAGCGTTCATGTAGACAATCTTTTTTTTCAAACAGTACGACTTTATTTCAAAGACACAACGATCTTACTACACGCTTTTTATTTATCCCACACTCTCATCTGCTAGTACTACTATTTTTTATTACCAAATTAGCCGTTTCACTCGGATGGTTAAGAGGAAAATGATGACCATATGGAACAAAATCAACCTTACCAAGATGCGAAGGAGCAGAATAGCCTCTGTCATAATCCCCCCAAATAATGCGAAGATTATACTTTGTTACTTCATTCAAATCACCTTGAACGTTTTTCAATAGTAAACTGTTAAGCTGAACCGTAGTATTTAAAATTCTAGGAGAAGTAAAACTGTTACTTATTTTTTCAATATAATGTTCAGGGATGCTCTCCGTACTTTCAAATAAACCATTACTTAATAAATAACGCTCTATCAAATTAGTAGTTGCCAATTTCAATGTCCATTTGTTCAAAAATTGAGGAACATTTATCGATTTAGCATTTTTTTTAGCAACAGGTGGCTGAAGTAAAGTAATTGTATACTTCTTATCTATGTACTTTTGTACTAATGCTTCCAAAAGAATATACGCACCAAATGAATGGCCAATTAGATGGGCACCGTTAGTAGCTTTCTCCAATAACTTTTTCACTACATTCAAATAGATATTTAAAAGATTTTTCTCTCGTTTAAAAGGAGAACGTCCCAAACCTGGAAGGTCCATGATCCATACAGGTCGACCCGTTTTTTCATGAAGCTCTTTCCCTAAAGGAAATAAATCCTCTCCATCACTTAATAAACCATGTAATAAAATAAACGGTTTACCCTCTCCTTGTGATTGGTAAATGGTAGTATTATTACATAATGTTCGTTTAAATAAATGACTGTGCTGGCCATTTTGATACATCATGCGATAATCCAGATCAGCTATTACGGCTGGGAAAAATTTCATTACATTTGTCTCCTTAAACCAATCTTCTCCCATAATCTTTTTCGCTGAACCATTTGAAAATGTTCGATTTGTAATAAAGTTCAGCCCATCAGCAGGAATTTGGGTTATTTTGCTTACGCCACTATTCATAAGTGCTTTCATAAATGGCAATGGGGCAGAAATTTTAGGTGCAGTCATATTCATACTTTCTGACATAGCATCTAATAATTCTGAAATATTCTGATCATGTTGTTTATCTTCAACAAGTGTATATGTTTGTATAGTTGGTTGTTCCAATCTGAAAACCTGCACAATAAACTTTGCTAGTTCATCGTTTGCAATAAGTGGTAATCTATATTCCTTACCTCCAGGGATCACTGGCATGAGCCCCTTTCGCATACTCTTCACAAGCAAGCCTAAGCCTCCTGTTTGCTCCGTACTCCCTGTTTTACTACTACCAACTACAGTTGGTGGATTAATTACTGAAAGCGGATAACCTACTGTTGATGCCTGCTGACGGATATAAAGATCTGCTAAAAACTTTGTTCTCTCATATGGATTTTTTATTTTCAAAAAATTGTTTCCTTCTTTAAACACATCTATCGCAATCTTGCTATTTTTATCATCAAAGGGACTCATATAGCCTACAACATGAATAAATTGTTGCAATCCCTTCAATTGATGAATATTTTTAGCGAATTCACTAATATGTTGGGCACCATTCAAAAATACGGAAGCTGCCTCTTTGCTTGTCGCTTGAATATCCATGGGGCCTCCTGCGTGAATAATCACATCCGTTTTCAATACCCTCTCCTTATCTTCAGCACTTAGACCTAAGTCTATTTTCGTCAAATCACCTTCAATAAAGTGCATAACTGCCTCTTTTAAGATACCTCTTTCTTGATAAATGCGTGTTGCTTTACTTTTCGATCTCACTAATAGAAGAATTGTAACATGCTCTTTGGCTAATTCCTTCACTAATTGCTTTCCAATAAAACCTGTTCCACCAGTTAAAAATACTGTTCTCATATAAATCCTCCTTTTAGTACTATTTAGTACTAATCTGATGTAAAAAAAATGCTTCTTTTATCGAAGCAAGTTAAAAAAATGTTCTGCTGTTTTCATGATTACAGTTGCATCCTTCAGTGTTTCTGAAATAAATAGCGCTCCTTCAAGATTTGTAATAAAAAGAGATGCAACCTCGTCAATATTAATTGTCTTTCTAAATTCACCATTCTCTACCCCTTGTTTAAGTAATAGAGAAACTTTCGTTTGTAATCCTGCAAAAAAAAGACCTATTTTTTCTTTTACTTTTGTGGCATTTGTAGGGCTTTGAATATAAAGCGTAATAAATGGACAGCTCCCCTTATATTCTCTCGTCTGAACTCCTTGTGATAATTGCTTTAAAAACAGTTGGATACGATCTTCTACTAATAATTGGTTTTGAGATAGTAAGCCATCAATTGCAGATTGATACATTTCAATCCAATAATCAACGACCCCTTCCAACAATTCTTCCTTATTAGAGAAGTGATAATACACATTAGACTTTGAAACTTTGCTTACACGAACTAATTCATCCATGCTTGTATAAGCAAACCCTTTTTCTAAAAATAATGTTGCAGCTACTTCAATCACACGTTTTTGATTCATTAATTTTACCCTTGTCATAATTAGTACTGTACAGTACTATAATAAGTGTTGCAAGTATTTTTGTTAGTTTAATAAAAAAATTGATCAAAAAAGCTATACTTTAATTGATTTTACTGCTAAAAATTAATCTCATTTTGAACAAAGTTGAACTGAACCCCAAAACTGTTTTGGATGGCTTGCAATTTTTCACTTGTGTTTTAACGCTAGGTTCATATATTTTTGAAAAGAAAACAAATATGTTTTTTTGGAAGATACATACGAATTTATTTTTGTAGTTACTAAATTGTTTAGAGGAGATGCTTTTATGCCCATTTCAGTACAGCATATTCGACATGCTACATCAATTATCTCAATAAATGGAAAATGATTACTGATTGATCCGATGTTGAGTGAAGCTGGTAAACTTTCACCTGTCCCTTTCACTAGAAATTATCGCAGAAATCCATTGACTTCATTGACTGTTTCACTTCACATTTTCGAAGATGTAGATGCTATCCTTCTAACACATCGTCATGGCGAAACATCGAATTGTAAGTTGTTACCATTAAGCTTCACTGTAACTTCTTTACTTGCAGCATTTGCACTCGCCACACTTGCAAAACATAAAAGTCCAAAACTATTTGTCCATTTTTAAGACAATTAGTTTTGGACACTAATATTTAACAATCCTTTTATATCAAGCATTCATAAGACATTCATTAAGTCTAAAACTATTTGACTTTTTACATCATTATCAAAACGTTTAGATTTATAAAAAATTATTTGATTTTCATACTAAAAAGACAGAACCATAATTAATGGTTCTGTCAAATAATCTTTCTATTTTACTTTACTTTACTCGTAGTAAGCGTAGCGAGTTTAGAATAACAATTAATGCAGCCCCTGTATCACTTAAAACTGCTAGCCATAGAGTTAGCCATCCAGGGAAAATCAACACTAGCGCAACAACTTTAATGATAATTGAAAAGATAATGTTTTGCTTAATAATCATCAAAGCTTTTTTACTTAGTTTTAATTTGTTTTTAAAGACTAGAAAAAAGATTTTTCAAGAAGTACCTTTTCAAAGCAAACAAAAAATCTTATATGTAGGTATTGCTACTGGAGCTGATTTAGAATTAATCAACTATGTTGATTATGATATTACAGCAATTGATTTTTCTCCTGATATGTTAAATAAAGCTAAAAGTAAATTCGAGCGCTCTGCTATCAAATTTTTAGAAATTAATGCTCAAAAAATGGCTTTTGAAGATGAATCATTTGATTATATTGTAGCGAGTTTAATTCTCTCGGTTGTTCCTGATGAAAATAAATGCTTTGGAGAGATGATAAGAGTTTTAAAGAAGGATGGAAGAATTCTGATTTTTGATAAATTTGCTCCTAAAAATAAAAAAAATGTGACTGACTTAATGTCTGCACTTCAAGCTTCATTAGGCAAAACTAAAAAACCTACTCACGAACAAAGAAAAATGCTTAAACGGGTTGTTCTCTTAATAATTGTAACTTTTACTGTCTTCTAAATTATTTTCAATTTTACTAGCTTCCTTATTGTTTCCTGCCTGACAAAGATTTTATGATTCACCATAACAATGTATAAAAAAAGTAAAAAAGAAGAGGGGAATATTCCCCTCTTAGACTTCAAGTAATACATGTACCATAGGCCTAATTTCCCCTAACAATAAGTCCTCTACATGGAAAAACAGTCTTTATTAGTTAGTTAACTTTACATATAACATTCGTGTTCTATTCAATCGATGAAGTATCCAGCCGATGGACGAATAGCACTTTCGTTATTAAAACACGAACATTTAAAGTTTTTTAATTATAATAGTTCGTTTTTATCCACTGTCAGTATTTGCAAACAATCGTCTCTAACTATATTTATTTACTTCAATCCTCTTTCTTTCCAAACGATGCTTCTGAAGGATATTTGCTTTTGTTTAATGATCTCTTTTAGGTTTAAGACGTTTTATTCCTATTGTTAATAGTAATAGAAAAGCTGAAACCAAAATAATTACATTTTGAATTTCTCTAGTATATCAACAATCTGTGAGAAAAGAGATATCTCAAAGAAGGAAAAATGGCTTCAAATTTTCAAAACAGAAAGTTAACATAATGTTTGTCACTTACGTATGTATTGCTTATGTGAATATTTTTTATAATATTGGCAAATATACTGTAAACGACATTACAACAATTTGTAAGAATAATCCCCTTTTGAACATTAAATTATAGGAACCAACCGTTAAAAAATTATGAATAAGGTATTTATATTATGTAAACTAAAACAAAAGAAGTGGAGGCTTTCCTATTGTTTGTGTATGGACAAGAACTTCTAGTTTTTTTAAATTCTTGAGCCAAGAAATTTTAGACATTTACATTAAAAATAACGCTGTGAGACGTATCGAGATTCAGTATCACGTACAGTTGCCCATCTCGATCGCTCTCACAGCGCACAATAAAAGCCTTCCATGTTTCTAGATTTGAAATAATTTAGGGTGAACACCTCCTTAATTTTCTACAACTATAGACCACAGCTTTTCCTAATTTCTTCAATATTTTTATGTATTAAATATAGCATTAGCAATATTAAATACTAAGCGTATTTCGGTTTCACTTTAGTCTTTTATTAGATTTTGCAAGATCATAAACAACTCTTTTTCAAAATACTTATTATCGAAATTTAGATTGTCAAATTTAAAGATACGACTGAAGTTTGCAGTCAGCATTTTTCAGCTAATCCTTCCTGAGTGAGTTTTTTCAATTTCCGTATTTCTTAGATGCTGCTACCAACTGCTGTCCCCTAGGCCAATTTCATTTTCAACCGTCGATTTCCCTCGAACTGAAAAAATCGAGTGAAACGCAAATTAGCCTTCTAGAATCCAAAAACTGGTTTAGAGGTAACCAGTCGCTGGTGCAATACCGACAACTGGTTGGATGAATTTTTTGCCCCCCCTTATATACAGGAGTCTGCCTCTACCATATAAATTTTAGAAAAGAAGTTAAAAATTAATCTACTCAATTATATTAATTCCATACTTAGATACCTTCAATTCTATAAGTCTTTTATTTCTTTTTCACTATGAATTACAACCTGAAATGAAGTCGTATTTGGTGACAATAAAGTATCCATTCTTCCAGTCGCCCATTCATCAACCATCATCTTTAGTATATCAATAAATATCTCAAACTCATCATGCACTTCTCTAGACAACAATTGATCAAAATTTTTAATAAACATACATATTTTTCACAGTTTAACCAATCTAAATCATTCATACACTCATCGAAAGCATCCCAATTTTCACCAAAATAATCCGGGAATTTAAAATTTATAGCAAATTCTTTAAATAAACTTTCAACACTCAAACAATTTTTCCCATCAATCATTGGATAAAAATTGTTTTCTTGCATATCAGATGTATGATTAAGTAGTGCATATACTTTATTAAAATTATCTAAATCACCAATCTGATGAATATAAGGTTTACTATTCTTACTTAAATTTTCTATTATTTCAGTCATCTGAATTCCACCTTTTACTTAATTCTTACAAACAATGATCATTTGTGTAGTATGCTATACCATTTTTGCCGTTCTTACATTCACTTGGTACCTCTGTTTGATTTATGATACTTATCTATTTGAATTTGAATCTTTCGAAGCTAATTGGGGCAACAATTTTGTATTTAATCGTTGCTATCCACTTCAAATTTCATGGCATTTGCGAGTGTATATGATCTCTAGATAGTGTTTGAATGAATATATCTTTCCCATAAATCTTTAGGATTTTATTATATGCACCTATACTATTTCCTTTCAAAAACAAAAAATGGATTTATGAAACTGATTCAATTAATAAATTCTTTGAACTTTTAACTAGAAAGTCACTTATTAAATTAACACTATATAGCATAATATAACAAGAATATTTGATACGAATCATACATATATTGATTTTAGTATTTCATTAAAACAGAAGTCTATAATTATCCTAATGATGGAATTATATATAAGAGAAAATTATCTATAAAGATTGGATGATGACAATTATTGAAAAATCGGTTCTTGCTATGGTTATTTTACGTGTATTGTCTGGAAGTATTGAAGTAAGTGCTGGATTGTTGATGCTAAAGTTTAATAGTTTAGAAAAAGCATTCTATATTAATACAATGCTTGCTTTGGTTGGTCCAACAGTATTAATCGTAACGACTGCAATTGCATTATTTGGACTAGCTGATAAAATTCCTGTGGCGAGAATCATTTGCTTATTTACGGGAATTACACTTATTCTTATTAGCTCACATATTAAGTAATAACAAAGTATTCCTAAAAAAGGTAATAAATCAAGTAATTCGAAAAATAATAAAATTCTCCAAAAAGTTTGTTTTGCAATGGATGTTAATTACATCCTAATATGTTCATTAGTTTGCTGTAGCGTGTGACGACGCTACGTTTTTATGAATAAGTAACCTCTACTTGCACAAAGTGTATCGCACGCACTTATTCGGTTGTGGCGTTGGTTGACCGTCACATCCTCCCTCATTCAGGGTCAACTTAACTCAGTGATTAATAATTTCTTTTCTCAGATTGTTCAGTAACATTACACTGCAACCGGTTGTTTTCTACTTGAATATAGAATGAACCTTTAAAGCAGCTTCTTTCGACTTAACATCGATCGACAACATTTTTTCGACCTCTACCTATATTGGTAAATAAGTTCCTCTATCTTTGTTTTTGTCAGTGTACTCTTCATCTTGCCCAGTTCCAAAATCCCCTTCAATTATTTCCGATAAGAAAAAATATTGATTGCCATTAAATTTAACTTCTGCGATACAATCCTTGACCTTTACACTTAACTCTTCTAGCGATCCTCTTCATGCTGCATCTGCTGGCTTAGGTTAGATTTTTGTCTGACAATTGGAAGTGCAATTAATTGTTACGCTGAATATTTTATTCGTCTTAAGGAGAATCTAGATTAAACGATAATTAGTATTATTCAAACGAATAATCCCCTTTTGAACGATAAATTATGGGAAGCATCCGATAATTAGAAAGTTGTGACCAAGGTATTTATATTATGTAAACTAAAAATATTTGGCGTGCAGGAGGGCTTGGATACGTCAATTCCCCATAATATCTGTATTTTTAGTAGACATTTTGGACAAGAATGTCCAGACAACTAAAATTACTATTGAGGAGAGGATAAAAGAAATCAATAAATATCAAAAAGCATAAGCTTTTTACGCCTACGCTTTTTCAAAAATTAATGTTAAGACAACATCGTTATTCTTTTACAAGCTATTTTTGCTGCTGGAATTTGAACACCAGCACCAAGTGCTGCATCTACTGATTCTCCCCAAGAACCACTGCTAGCCTTTATTTCGTTCCCTGCTGTCAAAACTCCCTCTGCTACAATTTCAACACAATCATAATAGTCTGGATTAGGATTACTTTCAAGATACTGTGCAGCTAATTCGTCTGCTTTCTTTTGTATTGAAAGTCGACCTTGTTCAGCCAATGAACTAAAAATACTCTCAGCTTGCCCACCAAAATGTACTATTTCGTCGTTAATGTCTTGACCAGTACGATGTATTTCTCCCATTTCAGATGACATATATAGTCCTCCCAATCCTTGAAATTTGAACTTTTTAAGTTCACAAATATTTTATCCAATTGAGATTGGTCTTATCCATCAACAACTATTTCTTATTGTTTAATGACTTTTCGGGTGTCCGTAGATTCATGTCCACGTACAATATCTTTTATTGCAAGTTCCTCAATGATTTATTGTGAACCGTTTATCGATTTTTTGAACGATAATTACCTCCGTTTAAACAAGTTGTCAATTTTTGTGATTTATCGGAGGTGTTATTTATGTTACTCAATGCTACTATCGATGAGTTTCTTATGTATTTAGAAGTTGAAAAAAATCGCTCGGACAATACACTTGTTGACTACGAATATGATCTGAACAGCTTTGTGCCTTTCTAGAGTCACATAATCGATTATTAGACCAAATGATATTACTAAAGCACTTGTTCGTTGGTATATCCATGAACGTGTTAAAAATGATCATTTGGCTCCATCTTCAATTGATTTGTAAAATTTCATCCTTACGTTCTTTCGTTAAAACTGGTGTGAATGAAAATATTGATTGGTATTGAAAAGCCGAAATTGATAAGAAATTACCTACTTATAAGACATTGCAAGTGCTACTTCGCTTTTTAGCTTATTTAGAGCGAGCTGAAGGCCGTTTAGCACCTAGGAATATGGCAATTGTTTTAGTTGCTAGCAACTACAGGTATGCGGCGTTCTGAGCTTGTTGAAATAACTTAGGGTCAATTAAATACTGATAATGCAGTTGTACATACACTTGTAGAGCAATCGTTCCATCAGATTGGTAGATTAGTCCAACTTGTGTTTTTGCCGAGATTTGATGTAATGTCTGCTAAATAATTCAAATAGAAAATAATTCAAAAAGTATAGGATAGAACGATGTTATTGACAACATTCTATTTTTTATTACGAATTACAACTTTTTCTTCTTTACCTTCCCATTTAATTTGAATAGGTACACTATTAGGAAGGGCATCACACGGTCCACCGCAGTTTACATGAATTTCAAATTCCTCTTGGATTTTAAATTCGCCATCGCCAAATGCTGGGTTGTGTGAAGATTCATATATTTCATATTTAAAATTTAATGGTTTATTTCCTTCTCCAATATAAGAGATGATATAGCTCCTGTTGCTATCCATTTCGCTTACCATTTTTACATACCAATTATCACTTTTCCCTTCAAAATATTGTTTTTTAAATTCTGACTGACTTGTTTTTTTTTCATTTGTACAAGCACCAAGTATCATCATTAATACAAGACATCCAACCAGCAATAAAATTTTCTTAAGGTCTACTCCAAAAGAATGTCTATTCATAATTGGCCATCACCCTTCCTAATGAGAGAAATAAGTACTTTTAATGGCTCTATGCTGTATGAAAAGCAGCTTTGCAATAAGGTCAACTAAATGTTCTCTTTCGTTCTACGTACTGTAAAAATTTATATTTCAGATAGATATAAATTGTACTGAATAACTACATTTCTTTATTTATATGTCAAGCTTACCTCATTTAAAATCCCAAAACAGAAAGTTAACACAATGTTTGCAACTTATGTATGTATTACTATTAAAGGCATTGGTTTCTTTGCAACTATTCCAAGTGTTGTTGTTTAGTTACCATATTACAAATAGACAAAAATCTGCTATGACACTTTTATGGCGGTCTTTTGCCTGTTTAGGTGCAACGAAACTACCAATATTTGGTGCATCAATACCGACAAAGAAATCTTTTTGAATACATAAAAAATCAATGCTATATAGATTAAATCTTGATAAAAAAGTCGTTAAAGATATTGAAATAATAAATACTATCAACCTATATTCTTAATTGACTTATCTATTTTTTTTAGTTACTATATCTTCATTAAGAATGAGAGGTTGAGGACGATGATACGTCGTTTAAGAAAATTTAAAAATGTTGCTGTGAGATTAAGCTTCTAAGTAAATATTAAAAATTTAAATTACTTAGAAGCGAGGTAAAGATGATGAACAATCAACTATATAATCATTGGTCGGAAATAAAATATCTAAAAGATTTAGTAACAAATCCACTTATTGAAGTAGGTAACTACTCATACTACTCAGGTTATTATGGTAATCAAAATTTCGAAGATGGCTGCGTTAGATATCTTTGGGGCGATGACAAGTCACGTAAATTATTTAATCCTATTAATGATTTTGGTTGGCATTTGGATAAATTGATTATTGGAAACTATGTTTGTATCGCAAGCGGTGTTATCATTTTAATGGGTGGTAATCATAATCACCATTCTGAATGGATAACGGTATACCCATTTACAGAACAAATAGAACGCTCTTATGAACCTAAGGGAGATACTGTTATTAAAAGTGATGCTTGGATTGGTATGAATGCTATGATAATGCCTGGGGTTACTATTGGTGAAGGCGCGATTGTTGCAGCAGGATCTGTTGTTTTAAAAGATGTTCCTCCCTATACTATTGTCGGCGGAAACCCTGTAAAAGAAATAAGAAAACGTTTTTCAGATTCAGAAATAGATAAATTATTAGAATTACGTTGGTTTGATTGGGAAAGAAATAAAATTGAAAAAGCTGTTCCTTTGTTGTCAAGTGGTTCCATCAATCAATTGTATGATTTCTATTTAAATGAAGTGAAAATAAAATAATAAACATTGAAACTACATTCTATTTGGAGTGTAGTTTTTTAGCATAATCAAAACGTTTAACTTATGATGAATAGGCACAAAAAACCAGGTACTCACTTTTTAATGAGTACCTGGTCATTTGTTTTGTTACCGTCTTTGACTGACAAGTTAGTCCATTTTCTGTGTATACCTTCCAACGGTCCATATCGAAATCTTTTTAAATATAAAGTACTAAAACAACATTGTATTGAAAAGATTATCACCACAAGTAAAACTAGGCTTAGTGAATATTTTAATTGCTCCTGCTTTGACTACATTCACAAAGTAAGCACTTAAAGCCATTGGTTACTTTGAAACTATTCCAAATGTTGTCGTAACCATTTTATAAATAGAAATAATAGAAAAACCTATCGAACTACCCCACCTCCGATATCACAATACAAATCGAAAACGTAAAAAGGTCTATTAAAAAATGAAAAAGATAATAATCGTTTATATACTACTAACTGTTTTTTATTCTTCCTTTCAAACAACAATTCTTTAATCAGCTGAACCAACCCAAGATTATTGCATTTATGCACAAAAAAAGTAACCACTCGATTGAGTGGTTACAACTGATGTTTCTAGACACTTTTATTAAAGCCTTTCACTTTTCATAAATAATAAATATTTCATAAGCAATATTTGATATTAAACTAACTTCAGAGTAGTCCACATTTTTCAGCTAATTCTAAAGCGTATTCGAAAAAATCCCGAATACGCTTCATTTAATCTTCCATCTTTTCTAAATAGCCTTGCTGTAAACATGTATCCGTCAAAAACTGCTTAATCCCCGTAGCAAATGACAATTCAATCGTGCTTCTCGTAACGGCTAATATTTCCCCTTTTCCAAAAATCACATGCTTTACTTTTGAGCCAACGATTAACACTGACTCGGTTGTAATCGTCCGCTCATTACTGTATTGCTTCAGTGCTTTCCTCGGACTTTCCGGCGTTTTCTTTGGCAATTCCTGCGGTGAAACGATTTGTTTTAACGCCTTAATGAAAATCGATGGCACCACACTTGTTTTAAAGCGCTTACTATACGAAATTAATTCCAAATGGCGAATCGCACGCGTGATACCGACATAAAAGAGTCGTGTTTCTTCCTCGATTTCTTCTTCTGCCTCACTAGGTAAAATCCCCTCAATCAAGTCAATCAAATACACACGGTCAAATTCCAAGCCTTTTGAACTGTGCAATGTTGTCAGTGTAATTGCATTCAATTCATTTTTTATATGAGACGAACGTGCTAAATTTTCAAGCTGCTTCAAACGGCCCGCAAATTCTGTCATCGTCGGCGTATGACGAGCAATTAAACCAAGTACATTCACAATATCTAATAAATTTTCATAATTAAAACCGAGTTTCTCACTCATTTTCTTTAAGGTACGCTCATAACCAAAGTCATAACGAATATGCTCTAGCATGGCTGTTGGCGTAGTTTTATCAAATTGAATGCTATCATACGTTTTGCGAATCCGCTTAATATATTCAGGCTGATAATCCTTTAACTCAACATGCTCTAACAACTGTGTGAATACACAGCCATCCTCCTGCATTTTCTGTAGCGCCTTCAATTGCGTTGATGTAATATAAGCATTCATTTTTCTGTAAACTTTTTCAAATACCGTGATATTTTTTGTATTGTACGCTAGACGCATGAAGTTCATAATATCCTCCACGACCCAATGCGAGAAAAAGCGAATCGTGGAATCTTTCATATAGAAAGGCAAACCAGCTCTGTCAAACGCGTCCATAAGTGGAATGGCTGACGTATTATTTCGATATAAAATTGCCGTGGAGCCGCGCTTAGACAGATTTTTTAACTGATCTACTATATATTTGGCCTGTAAATTGTAATTCTCTAAGATTTTAAACGAGATTGGCTCTGCTGCAGGATTTTCCGTAAACATTTGTTTGTTATAACGCTTTTTATTTCGCTGAATGAATATATTGGCTGGCTCTACAATCGTTGCAGATGAACGATAGTTTTGCGTCATAAGTAAAACATGCGCCTCCGGATATATCTTTCGGAAATTCAACAAATAATCTGGCTCTGCACCGCGCCAGCTATAAATGGCCTGGTCCTCATCTGCAACGACGCATAAATTTTGATGGACTGCGACGAGCTTCGCGATGATCGCATGTTGAACTGGCGATGTATCCTGACTTTCATCCGTTAAATAATAATCGTAGCGGCGTTGGTATTGCGCCAACACCTCTCGATTTTTCGTGAAAATATCATTCGCCATTAATAGCATATCGTCAAAATCAATTAACAAACGGTCACTACCTGTGCGTTTATATTCCTCATAACGCTGTAAAATCTCGACTTTTCTTGGTACCTTTACTTCTGCAATTGCCCATTCCTGTTCTGGCAGCATTTTATTTTTGATAAACGTTATGTACGTCAGTAGCTCGTCTAACTGATCTTCGGTAATTTTTGAGCCATTTAATTGTTCAAAAATCTCGCGAAGCACTCGTTTTTTTGAAACAACACCAGGCTTGTCCGATTCTTCAATGATGCCGTACGAAATGCCCTGACGTTCAAGTGTCTGCCGCACAACTTGAAATGCTAAACTATGAATCGTCGAAAAATCAACCGGTGGCAAATGCGGGAAAAACTTTGCAAAACGTGACTTCATATCACCAGCCGATGCCTTACTAAACGTGACAGCCTTTATGCGAGAAGGATTCACACCAAGCGCCTCAATCATATAGCCAATACGCATAATAATCGTCGTCGTTTTTCCTGAACCGGGAGATGCCAATAGTAACAGCGGGCCATTCGTTTGCAACACCGCCTGCGTCTGCACATCATTTAGACGAACACCAAGTGAACGCTCCTTTTCCTCAAAAAACGCTTTTTGCGCTCCATTCATATCAATCGCTCCGTTCCAAAAAATCTATTCTTTATTATACCAAATGATGAGGATTCATCCGCAGCACAATATTATAGCAAGAAAGAATAAAGGTAAGCGTCAAATAGCACCCACCTGTTGTGTTCAGGGGGCGCAATTGTATCATAATTTAAATCATTATTTTTTCGGCACCTTAAAGTTAGTCCTAATCTTCTCTGATCTGGGCATGAGCGCATCTAATGCTGCGGTGTCCTGCACATCGATTGATGGTAATTGCTCTAGCGTATTGAATAGCTATTCTACAACTCAATATTGATCAAATTCTTCTTCATCTAAGTTAGCAAACCCAAGCAAAACTTTTGCTGGTTGTTTTTTGGGGATCGCATAAAAAATTGACGTTGGATATAACTTTACACCTTCCATTTTTGCTCTTTCTATTAGTCACCTTCGGACATACTATTATTTGGTTTCAGTAGAATATGTAATCCACTACTAGCACCATAAATATTCACGTTATCTCCCATTATTTGATTAATTGCCTTTAATAAGGCTTCAAAAGGATTTAGAATTAAAATAAAAGAAGTTCAAGCTGCCTATAAATTAAATCAAAATCGTAATGCTACTGATTACGCAAATATTATAAGCAAGCTTTTTAAAGAAGAGGATCCTAATGCTTCTGCAGTGGCAGAAGCCATGAAGAAAAATAGAAAATGACTAAAACAGAATGCAGAAATGTTGTTATATCAACGTTTCTACCATAAATATTTTATATAAGTGTTTTTGTCATGATGATATCAATCTGTTCTTCATCACCCATATAAAAAGAGTGAGCCCCAGTTTGGATAAAACCTATTTTCTTGTAAAAACCTATGGCATTATCATTCTTTTCCCAAACACCTAACCAGATGTTTTTTTTGTTTTGTGCTACAGCTATTTCCATCGCTTTGTTGATTAAATGTTTTCCAAGTCCTTTTCCTTGATATTTATTTCTAATGTAAATTCTTTCAATTTCTAGTGATTCATCCCCCATTTGTTCTGATTGAGCCTCATTGACATTTACCTTTAAATAGCCAGCGGTTTCTTCGTCGTAATAGATGAAATAGAATTCCGAATTTGGATTGGACAATTCTTTCTCCAGCCGTATAGTATTAAATGCTTTCTCCAAATAAGTTTTCATATTTTCAGGTGAGTTCTGATCTTTAAATGTGTCATTGAATGTTTCGATACTGACTTCTTGTAGTTTTATTAAATCTCCTATACTACACTTAGCTAATTTTACTGTCATTGATTACACTCCTTTATAGTTAACTATATATTAAATTTAAGTTATTTTTATTGTATTTGCAACAAAAAATCTATACATGAAATCACTTCCTATTTTTTTACGGCTCAAACCCAGCCTGGCTCACATAAACGTGATCTTCCGGAAAGATTTCAATAAATCGGTTATATACTTTATTAATTACATGTGGTCCATACCATTCTTCTAAACCAAGTTGGGCATATTTTTTCTCAATACCAAGTTTTCTTGTGCGTTTTCCACCACTGCCATCGCCCTTGAAGTAGTCATCAATACATATCCGATCGACGAATGGCTTCAATTTCTCAGGAAAATATTCCCCACTCGGTAAGATGGGGGCTATAGCAACTTGGGTCGGTATTCCCGCAGCTGCTAATTTTTCCAATGTCTTAAAGCGCGCCTGGATTGGGGGTGCCTCTGGAGTAAAATGTTTACGTATCGTTTCCGAATCTGTCTCAATAGTCATACTTACTCGAACTTTATCTTTAAAATGTTGCAGTAAATCGATATCTCGACTTACAAGTGGGCTTCTAGTCTGTACTAATAGGAAGTCAGGGGGATCTTCTACCATAACTTCTAGTAAAGATCGCGTTACTTTTTCCTTATGCTCTATTGGTTGATATGGATCTGTACTTGATGACATAAAAATAGTTACATTCCCTTTGGCTTTAGCACGATGGAGCTCCTTTTTTAATAAATTCGCAGCTCCGTTTTTAACATCGACCCAATTTCCCCATTCCCCTTCTCGAAAAAGAGATACAGGCATTTCGCGTACATAACAATAGGAACACCCAAATGAACAGCCTGTATAAGGATTTAGTGAATGAGTATATCCAGAAAGAAAGCCAGTCCCTTTATTCAGAATGGTTTTCGGATTTTTATAAAATAATTCATTTTTCATGACGGAACCTCCATTCATTGTACGGCGATAATTACTCTTTACTAGATGAAGCTCGCTTTTCCAGATCCAGGAGCAGTGTCTTCATTTCTAATCCGCCCCGATAGCCAGTTAATGAGCCATTCTTTCCTATTACACGATGGCACGGTACAGTAATTAATACCGGATTGGCCCCAATAGCCGCGCCTATAGCACGAACAGCTGCTGGTTTCTTTATATCATTTGCAATGTCGGAATAGGATGTCGTCTGTCCATAAGGAATTTCACAAAGTGCATTCCAGACTGCTAGCTGAAATTGCGTACCTACATACTCAAATGGAACAGTAAAGGTTTTCCGATTTCCTTCTAGATACTGAGTGATTTCAACGACATAGGGTTCAAGCTTTTCATCATCTTCAACAAGAAGACTTCCTGGAAAGCGTTTTTTAGCCCATTCGAACAATTCATCGAATGGTTTGTTCTGTGAACCTACAAACACAAGCCCCTTTGAAGTTGAAGCAATATAAAAATTCCAATCCTTAAACTTTAGTAAAGACCAATAAAGGGTTGGTTTATTCTTTGTTTCCATTGTACTTTTCCTCCATTTTACTCATTTGACGAAATTGTGCTGGTGTCTGTCCAGTTTTCTTTTTAAATAAAGTAATAAAATAAGGCGCGTTAGCCATACCCACACATATAGCGATATCTCCAATCGCTTTATTTGTCTGAATCAAATACTTTTTAGCCGCGTGTACTCTAACTTGTTGTATATACTCAACCGGCGTAATGCCTTTAATCTTTTTAAATGTTCGATGCATATGATAGGGACTCCCATGACAAATATTTGCTAACGATTCTAGCGTTAATTTTTCTGTGAAATTTTTATCAATGTATTCGGTAATTAAATCAACCCACTCGCTATCAGGCAGATTTTCATTAGTGGGCTTGCACCGTTTACAAGGGCGAAAATTTGCGCGGAGAGCTTGTTCTACGTTTTGAAAAATGCATACATTTTCTTTTTTCGGAACGCGAGATTTACAGGATGGTTTACAGAATATCCCTGTCGACTTTACAGCGTAGAAAAATTGATTATTGTACGCTGTATCATTATTTATAATTGCTTGCCACTTTTCATCTGTTATCATTTCTACATCATTCGAAATTCTATGATCATGGCTCTCTTTTTGTCCGTTATTGATACTATCCGGCATTTATCTCACCTCTCCTTACAATATACTCCCTATAATTTCAGAATGTACAATTCTGGGGATGGAATAGCAAGATATTGAAGTTTAATTTTTATCCCGCATTAACGGGCTGTAAGACTCCCACCTCAAAACTTAGAAAAATCGGAGAAGTTTAGGTGGGAGATGAACAGCCCGTAAAGGCCCGATTAGTTTAACTAATGATCAGTGGGGGATGAAGAAAACCCCCACTGATCAAAGTTTCATTTTATTTAGAATCGTGAAAAATGATTCCAAGACCGTATCGTTCTCCAGAAGTAACCGTGCTTACTCCGTGACGAACCGTATTTTTGTAATATCCTTTTTTACCTAGAACAGGTCTGTGGTTAGTAGGAAAGATCAGCGCACTGCCTTGTTCTAAAGTAATTACATGTCCCCTACTCTGAGCACGAGGAATTTGTTCCACTAATAGAGATTCTCCACCGCAAAAGTCTTTATCTCGTTGATTTAATACAAATACTACTTGAAACGGGAAAAATATATCGCCATATAAATCTTGATGCAAACAATTAAACCCGCCTTTTTCATACTTTAATATTAAGGGTGTCGGTCTAGTTTGTTCATATTCTTCACAGGTGTTCAAAAAATCTTGAAGATGATCTGGAAACTGTTCTGTTTTCTTTAAATAACCCAACCATCGATTGGCTGTTTTGGCCAATTCTAGATAAAAGGACTCTCTTAAACTTTGGATGATTTCAGGTAATGGATAGGAAAAATATTTGTACTCCCCATTCCCAAAGCGATATCTCGTCATATTGATTGTCGTTCTGTATGACTCTTCCTCACAATACAATTCTATGAAGAATTCACATTCCTCTTTTGTTAAAATCGCTGGAAGCTTTGCAAATCCTTGCTCATCTAATTCATTTTGAATTGAATCCCAATTTAAGTTTTCGACACGTGTTCTTATATCTTGGGCCATTTTTATCCACTCCTATTTAGCATTCTTGATAACTAACACTATAACCTCATAAATAGAAAAAAATAAGGTGTTTAGAATGTAATAGCAAGATAACAAAATTAGTAAAGATTATTATGTGATAAAGTAAAATTGCAATAGAAAATCGTAATAAGATGAGGAGAATGAAAAAGTGACATGGTATGAAGTCAATGATGATATTGTAATCCCACTACCTGAAAATTTCGACATGAATACAAACCTAGCCTATCTAACAAGGGAAAAAAATGAATGCATGTATGAAATAGAGAATGATATCATTACAAAAGTTATAGCCATCGGGGAAATTCGGTCCTTAGTACAGGTAAGCGTAATCAATAATAAACAAATGGTTGTTCAATTTCTAAATGATTCTAGACCTATTGAAAACTGGAAACGGGAAGAGATTGTAAAATATATTCATGAATGGTTTGATCTTGATAACGATTTAACGCCATTTTATGAAATGGCAAAAGCAGACCCATTACTTAAAATGCCTACCCGAAAATTCTATGGATTGCGAGTTGTCGGCATTCCCGATTTATTTGAAGCTTTATGTTGGGGAGTTTTAGGGCAACAAATTAACTTAGCTTTCGCGTACTCCTTAAAGAAGCAATTTGTAGAAGGATTTGGCGATTCCATCGAATGGAATGGGAAAAAGTATTGGGTGTTCCCATCGTACGATCGAATTGCACAGTTAACACCTACCGACCTAGCAGATATTAAAATGACGGTAAAAAAAAGTGAATATATCATTGGGATTGCCAAATTAATGGCAGGTGGAGAATTATCGAGGGAAAAATTAATGACAATGAACTTTAAAGATGCTGAAAAAAACTTAATTAAAATACGAGGAATCGGTCCCTGGACAGCCAATTATGTTCTAATGCGCTGTCTCAGGTTCCAGACAGCTTTCCCAATCGATGATGTGGGTCTTATTAATTCGATAAAATTATTACGTAATATGGACCGAAAGCCTACGAAAGATGAAATCTTAGAAATATCGTTTTCATGGAAAAACTGGGAATCATACGCTACCTTTTATTTATGGCGTGTCCTTTACTGAATAATTACAACTTAAACCGGAATGTACTCAAAAAAAAGAATGAACTTTAAAACCAATCTTGTTGACCGACCTAATGAGGAAACATCTTGAATTTTAAGCCAAGGCTGATAATCTGCCCCACTACCAGTTCCTCGACCCTCTTTAATCCACTTATCGATTTTAGATGTTCTTTTTCTTTTCGACACAAAAACCCCCTTTAGATAACATATCCAAAGGGGGCAAAGCTTCGCGACTTTATTTTAAACATCGCATCTTTGTTTTAAATCCACAATTAGAAAGGTTACTACTGCATAGGCCTGTTTTTGGTAGCTCCAATTCCACACGTTTCGAAGCTTCCTTTCGCCTGCTAAATAGTCTGTTATTGATCGGACTTATTTATAAACCGTTGCCATTTAAAATGTTGGTGTTCGTTCATAACTTTTTGCGCCGACAATATAGAAACCTTTTTCTGGATGTCTTAATATTTCTTCTCTATGTGCTCGTACTATTTCACACGTATGAACATTAGAATCAATTAGTGGTGCTGATGTTTGCAACTTATGTATGGATTACTAATGTGAATAACAATGAGATCTGGTTTTATTCAAAATTATTAATAGTGTAATGTTAAGCAGTCGGCAGACCTCATTAATATAAAGTTTGCTCAAAACACCTGTACATGGGTATCAAGGATTAAACTATACTTCAATGACAAAAAAATTTAGTCTTTAGTGTCTTTGTTTTATTATTTAAATAAGATTGTGGTTCTCTCAAATGTTTTTACTATAAAAAAATAAGAAGAATCTATTTTAAAATGGATTCTTCTTAAGCAAATTTGCAGTTTAGTTTTTGATAGAAAATTTGATGGGCTATGTTTCTCCCATAATTACAATAATTAGATGTTGTTATTAACTTAGTTTACTATTTTATTTCGAAAATGCTGAATGGTTAATGCTACATCATGTAAAGTAAATGAGACATTTTTAAAGTAGATACCCTCACTTTTTCTCCATTCGACTGCGATATCTTATGCTTCTAGGTCTTCTTTTATATTTGTTTTTTGACAAAAGAAATTGCTCTATGGATATCAGTATTTTCTCGTACATTACTTTATCAATAGTTGAAAAGGTTTTGACACTAAAGAATTTCTAAAATGATTGAGTGTATATAATTTCTTTTATACTTGTATTAATCTAATGAAAGATCCCTATATATATGTGTTTATGCTACGGCTCTCGAATCGATTTTCTGTTTCCGTTTCTTCTTGTTCTTTTTCTTATACCACCACATATAGACACCAGTGAACATCAGTATAGATGGAGTAAGACCACCGATAGCATACAAAATTTTAGTAAATAAACCACCAAAACTACCGGTATGTAATGGAAGGTGCCATGTTTGATACATAAGCCCACTATTAACACGTGGATCTAGCTTGCCCACTACTTTTCCGCTATACTGATCTAACCATACTTTTACATTTCCATTCCCTGGATCAAATGAACCGCTGATACGAAATTCCACTGCGCCTTCTGGAGTTCCTCTTTCCACCTTTTTGGGCATTCTAACTTGCATAAGTGTTCCTTGAGGTACTTCTTTTTCCGCCCTACTGAACAATTCATCAAGTGGAAGCTTACCACTGGGAAGGGCTTTTGAGATAAGCTGCTCTTCTGGAGGTATCGTCTTTGCTTTTGCACCAAACCAACCAAAAATCATTTCATCATACGCAAAAAGTGCTCCTGTTAATGAAACAACCAATAAAAACGGAATGGAAACTCCACCAATGACTTTATGTAGATCATATTGCCGTACATACGGGTTGGCATTACGTCTTAAAGTAAACCCACGTGCCCATTTTTTAATCCCTGGCCACCATAAATATAATCCTGATAATGTAATGAAAAAGAAAATAAATCCAATCATACCGATGATTTTCTCACCATTGAAATCTTTTAACAGCAACTTTTCATGAAATTCCGTTATTAGGTTGAATAATGCTTTATCCCCTAATGTTCCATTTATGTATCCTGTTCCTGGATCGACAAATATGTTTAGTTGTTCTTCTCCTTCTTTAAGGCGGAATAAGTAAACTCCTCGAGCGTTAGGTTCACTTGGAGTATATACTCGGTCAATTTGACCTTTTGGATGTGCTTCTGATACAACCTTCAAGGCTTGCTGGTACGTAACTTTTTTTCCTTCTGTTACTTTATACAAATCAGGATGCAACATGCTGTTTAATTCAGGTTCAAAGACTAGCAAACTTCCTGTTAAGCCAATCAGTACTATAAAAACCCCTGCGAGCATACTAAGCCATAAATGAATTTTTGAGATGATTCTACGTGTTTTAATAAAAATGCCTTCTTTCCAAAAGTAATATTAAATTATGAATGTAGTCAATAATATAAAAGAGAATGATAATCATTGTCAATGAGAACTATTAAAAATATGCTATTATATTTTTAATAGTTACATTTATTAGTTATAAATGTTCAAATAACCAATTGTTGAATTAGTAATTTAGTATTAACAAATGCGTTTTCATCAAGTTGGATATGCTTAGTCACAAAAATCATTCTCCAAATACATTTCTTTTTCTTCAAGTTATAGTTTATAAAGATTTAGGGAGTTTGATTTTTTTGTTAAGTGGTTATTAACTCGATTCCAATGGGATATTGACCTTCCTAACTTTGGTGAGCCATTGCTATCTAATCTATTAAGTAAAAGATCCAATGCATATGAAAGAATATCAGACACGTAATGATGTTTTAATCGTACTGTTAGAATATTGTCCCATACATAATAAAAAGCCATACCCGATTGGATATGACCTTTAGCTAACATTATTTTTAACCTATCATATTTTATTTTTTAAACGGCTCACTATACAAAAAACAACCTCTCCTAATTCTATGAATTTTTCCAATAGGATGAATACCTCCTTAGCTTTCTATAAGTATACATACAATAGACATAGAAAGGAGGGGAATTTCATGGGATACTTCGGTAATATGGGTAATTACAATAATAATTGCTATTACGGTGGTGGCTATTACGGCGGCAATGGCGGCTCAACATTCGTTCTAATTGTCGTTCTATTTATTCTTTTAATTATTATCGGCGCTACTTTCATGAATAGAGGTTATTAATACCTAACACCGCCTCTAATGCTCATAACTATTGTAAGGTAATACTAATTAAACCCTTCACCTTCAAATCAATACTTAGGGTCACAATCCTCCGGTGACCCTTTAATATTTTCTCTTTCAATATCATTCTCAACCTCCCAAGATATAATAAAAAGGCACGCTAGTTTGATGTGACTATAGTTAGCACCTAACTTTATGTTTTTGATAATGTTTACCTTTTTAAAAAAATTTTACTAAGGCATCCTAAGTTAAATATCGCAGTTCTTTTTGACATCTATACATATTATAAATTATAGAAAGGAGGGTAATTACTATGTCATACTACGGTAGTGGCACAGGTTCAGCATTTGCGCTAATTGTTGTTCTATTCATTCTTTTAATTATTGTCGGCGCTACTTTCATGAATAGAGGTTATTAATACCTAACACCGCCTCTAATGCTCATAACTATTGTAAGGTAATACTAATTAAACCCTTTACCTTCAAATCAATACTAAGGGTCACAATCCTCCGGTGACTTTTTAATATTTTGTAATTTAGTTTTGATCAGGTTCCATATAGTAAGGATTAATATGAATAAGGACTTCCCCTACATCTGGATATTTATTTAATATTTCATTTTTTATATCACGAGCTATATCATGGCCTTGTTTAATTGTTAAATCATGATTAAGTGAAAGACGAACGTCTAGAATCTTATAGTGACCATGTTCTCTTGCACGGATTTTGTCTATTCGTTTTACTTGATAAAATTCATGAATAGCGGCTTCATAACCGTCTAAAAGATCCTGATCCACGCTTTTTTCCATTAAAACATCAACAGAAGGTTTAACTAATTCCATTGCGATTCTAAAAATAAAGTAAGCTACTAAAGCACTTGCAATAGCGTCCGCGTATAATAAAAATGTCCATCCAATTGCATTTCCTATAATCGCTAAGAGGACTCCTATAAATGCTGCAAGGGAAGCAACAATATCACCTTTATGATCTAACGCAATCGCTATAATAGCCTTACTATTCCACTTTTTCCCCTGTTTTATGGAGTATCTATACAATATTTCTTTCGCTATGTAAGAAACTATGGCTGCAATCAATGCACTATACTGTGGTACACTGGGTTCTTCAAAAAATGCTAAAATTGCTTCTACTAAAATATATAGTGAAACTAATATTAAAATAATTCCAACGATCGCTTCACTAATTACCTCTGCCTTACCATGCCCAAAGGGATGATCCTTATCAGGTGGTTTATTAGAGATACCTACAACTGCTAGCACAGCAATCGAAGCTACTACATCTGCCCCAGAGTGAATTCCGTCTGCAAATACAGCCTCACTACCCCCAAAAAGACCAAAGAAGATTTTACCTATCATTAGAATTAGGTTTGATACAAGTGCAATCCATGCAACTTTTTTACTAATTTGTTCTCTCTCACTAACCATTTATTTCTCCTCCGATTAAGAGTTTTTATAACTAAAAATGAGGGAAGAAATTCTCCTCAAATACCCTTAATCTACTTCCTTCAATCAATACTCAACTATGATATCAGACGAATATCGAGTGGGTCTACAACAACCTTTTTTACCATAACTAAATAAATTTAGAGCATAAAAATAAGTTGCCTCAGACCAAATTAGTAACTCGTATTTACTGTGATTTTCTCATTCAGAAAATCCTTCAAATGGATTCTTCATTATATTGTAATTGCAAACATTTATGAGAGGTTTTTGGTTGGAATATATTGTATTTCACGGAATTGGGAGTGTGTATAGTAATATCAACTATTAACAAGAAAAATGATATTCCAACCTCTGTATTTATCGAACAGCTACGCTGGACCTTATGTAACATTAAGTGTTTTCATAAATAAATCCTTCTTCTCTATAAATTTTTGAATATAAGCATTTTCTTATATATAGTGTATTTTTTACGTCTAGCATGAAGCTAGACGTAATTATTTGTTTTTAAATAGGTTGTGAGGCAATTAACATGCCTACGTTAAAACCTAGCACGGTTCAGTCATCGCTATTTATCACCTATTTAACGGCTTGAATAATAGCTGAGACAATATAATTTTCTAAATCATAATTAGGTTCCCATTCACGGATAAATTCTTTTGAATCATCTTTTGGTTCAATTGAGATATTTGTAAAGCCTGCATCCTTTAAAAGTATTTCATATTCTTCAATTGAAATAGCACCAGAGATACATCCGGAATATAAATTCATATCTGTTAAATAACTCTCTGGTAAGGCTGCCGTTAACACAACATCTGAAATCGCTATACGACCACCTGTTTTTAAAATACGGTAGGCTTCTTTAAATACCTGTGGTTTGTTTGGGGATAGATTGATCACACAATTTGAAATGATAATATCAGCTGTATGATCCGCAACAGGCATATGTTCAATTTCACCTAAACGAAATTCTACATTTTCAAAGCCTGGTTTTTCTGCGTTACGACGTGCCTTTGAGATCATTTCAGGTGTCATATCAATGCCAATTACCTGACCTTCTTTCCCTACCTTTGGTGCAGCTAAGAAGCAATCGAAACCACCTCCAGAACCTAAATCGACAACAGTTTCTCCATGCTTCAAATCCGCGATAGCTTGTGGATTGCCACAGCTAAGCCCCATATTAGCTCCGTCAGGAATAGAAGCTAGCTCTTCTTTTGTATAGCCCATTTTTTGCGAAATATCTTCAATGGAAATATTTTGATTGTCATTCGGATTACAGCAGCTAGAAGCTGGTGTACAGCATCCTTGTGTATTGTTTAATTTTAAGGCTACTTTCGCATAATTTTCACGTACATTTGCACGAATATCATCTTCTCTTTTCATTTTAAATCCCACCTTAGCAAGATTTTGGTGAATATCCTACTAACACTAAACCTAGTTCACCATTCTCTTCTTCTGCATGAATTGTGACTTCAGTTAATTGAGGTGCAATATCAGGATGAATGGCAACTTCGATCCCTTCAATTGTCTCAACAGCATCTTCATTTGTTGGTGCTTCTAAGCCCACACCTAAATTAACACCACAGCAACCCGGAATGCCGAAGAAGCGAAGTGTTTTCACCGCAGAATCAGCTAATACTTGTTCTAAATAATTTTTACCTTCTGGACTCATTTTCATTTGATTTTCTCTCCTTTAAGTTCATGTAAACCTTTTGTTCCAACTGGTGGCGTTTTTACCCATGGAATTGCCACGAATTGATTGTTGCTTACGGATTTGATTTCTTCAAACCATTTTGTTTCAGCTTGTTGTTTTTGTATTAATGTTGGACTAGTTGTTTTAATAGAGGAAAATGTCTGATTGACAACCCACCAATCAACAGACAATCCAGCACGTTGTAAATCTTCCTGTAATCGTGTTGCTTCAAAAACAGGTGTTGCTTCAGGAAGTGTTACGATTGCTACACTTGTATAACTCGCATCACGTAACCGTGGTAACAAGTTTGAAACAGCTGGAGGGATGTCACCTTGCGAACGGCTTATTTCACGATGATAAGCTTCTGTCGCATCTAGTAACAACAACGTATGGCCAGTTGGTGCTGTATCAATAATAATTACTTCATCTTGATGATTTTCTACAACATTGGCAAATGCTATGAATACTGCAATTTCCTCAGTACAAGGAGAAGCCAAGTCTTCTTTCACAAATGCTAAGCCTTCTTCATTCATTGTTTCACTTGCTTTTGCAAGCACTTCTGCCTCATAATTTGCAACTTCTACCTTCGGATCAATACGACTTACCGTTACATTTTTAACTTTGTCATCACCGAACGTCCAATTTAAATGCGCTGCTGGATCAGTCGTAGTTAAATGCACGCGCATACCATCTTCTGCTAAGCGTAGGGCAATATACGAAGCAACTGTTGTTTTACCAACACCACCTTTACCCATTGTAAAAATAAGCTTCGGTTTACGTTCTAAATAATCGGCAATCATTTCTTCAACTTCAGGGATCCGCATACCTTTATCTGCTTCATTTTCATGTATGATATCTTGATCTGTCATCCATGCCTGCATACGCTCCATACTTGATAATGAGTATGGTACAAACGGTAAGTAGTATTGTTCAAATTGTTTTAACTCTTTGGGAATCATCTCTAATGCCTCGGTTTGGCGGGCAATGAATGCCTTCTCGATTTCATCATTAGAACTAACATTTTTCATATATCCGTTAATTAGTAAAATCTGATTTTGAATACCAATTTCAAACAGTTCATGAGATGCACGTACTGCTTCTTTTAAAGGGTTCTCGTCTGGACGTGTCACAAGCATTAGTGTCGTTTGATTGGCATTTTTCAAACGTTCAACTGCCTCTTTATAGATTTCACGTTGTGGCTCTAGTCCTTTTAATGGACCTAAACACGAAGTACCAGTAGTGTTATCATCTAAAAATGTAGACCATGCAGAAGGTAGTTGTAATAGACGTAATGTATGCCCTGTTGGAGCTGTATCAAACACGATTGTGTCGAAATTTTCAACCACTGAACTATCTGTTAATAGTGATGCAAATTCGTTAAATGCAGCAATTTCAACTGTACAAGCGCCGGAAAGTTGTTCCTCCATGTTTTGTAGCACCACATCAGGCAGTTTCCCTCGGTACGGGCCAACCATTTGCTCTTTGTAATGTTGTGCTGCTTGTTCAGGATCTAAATTTAACGCAAATAAATTGTCTATGCTTTCAATTTTGGTAGGGGTATTAGAAAGTGTTTGACCGAAAATATCTTGTAAGTTGGATGCTGGATCCGTACTAATTAGTAGCACCTTTTTTCCTTCACCTGCAAGTGCTATTGACAAGCTACAAGCAACAGATGTTTTTCCAACGCCCCCTTTCCCTGTGAAAAAGAGAAAAGGTGTATCAGGAAATTGACTTCTTGTAAAGCGTTCCATTTTACGCATCTCCTTTTAGTGAAAAGCGTACTTTTGGTTTTTGTAATAGTTCTTCTTCTGAAAGTCCTGACCACTGTGAAAATTGTTCATTTGTAGGATACTTCCCTTTACAAAGTAATTCTCCATCTACAAATGTTGCAGGCAAGGCATCCATTCCTTCTGACACTAGAAGCTGATTGATGGCTTCATTTTCCACAAAAGCATTGGGCTCGCTTGTAAGATTAAAACGTTCAGCTTCTATATTTGTTTTCTTTAAATTATTCATTACAAATGACATACGTAATAACTCTGGGTCAATAGATGGGCCACATAAGCCCGTAGAACAGCACATTGCTGGCTCATAAATATGAATTTTTTTCATTTTATTTCGACTCCTCAGCTACAAATTGTTCAATACGTTTGCCAATAGCATCACGTACGTTTTGGAAAACTGCCCACTTCTCTTCTACTGTACCTAAAGCCTTTGTAGGATCTTCAAATCCCCAATGCTCACGACGAACATGAGATGGCGTCATTGGACATTTATCTGCGGCATCTCCGCAAAGAGTAACGACTAGTGTTGCATTGTTTAATGTTTCAAAATCAATTAGATCAGATGTATGATTCGAAATATCAACTCCTACCTCAGCCATAGCTTTGATAGCATTCGGATTTACTCCATGTGCTTCAATACCAGCACTTTTGACTGTCCAATTAGTAGGTAATACTTTTCTTGCCCAACCCTCAGCCATTTGACTGCGACATGAGTTCCCTGTACATAAGAAATAAAGTGTGTTTGTCATATTAGTGCTCCTATAATTTAATAGTTTTAAAATATTTTTTCTGCCAGCGTAAGGCCACCCAGACAAGTCCAATGAGTACTGGTACTTCAACAAGTGGACCAATAACAGCGGCAAAAGCTACTCCACTATGAAGTCCAAAAACACCTACAGCTACAGCAATGGCTAGTTCAAAGTTGTTACTAGCGGCTGTAAACGACAGGGCTGCTGTTACTGGATAAGATGCACCTGCTTTACGAGAAGAAAAGAATGAAACAGCAAACATCACAACGAAGTAAATGAATAATGGGATAGCGATTCGTACAACATCAAGTGGTAGTTCGACTAATTTTTCACCCTTTAATGCAAACATCATCACAATGGTGAACAGCAGTGCAATTAAAGTAAGTGGTGAAATCTTTGGTAAGAACTTTTCTTCATACCACTGTTTCCCTTTTGTTTTGATACCGATCCATCGTGTTAGAATTCCGGCAGCAAATGGAATTCCTAAGTAAATAAGAACACTTTTCGTAATTTCCCACATTGAAATGGACACATTAAAATTCTCTAAACCAAACCAACCAGGTAATACATTTAAGAAAAAGTAAGCAAAAATCGAATATGTTAAGATCTGAAAAATGGAGTTAAAGGCAACTAGACCAGCTACATATTCGCGATCTCCCCGCGCTAAATCATTCCACACGATTACCATTGCAATACATCGAGCTAAACCAATCATAATGAGCCCAGCCATGTACTCTGGATAATCTCGTAAGAAGATGATTGCTAAAAAGAACATTAAGAATGGTCCAAGTAACCAGTTTTGAAAAAGTGATAGTAAAAGTACCTTCCAATCCTTAAATACTCGCCACATTTCTTCATACTTAACTTTCGCTAAAGGTGGATACATCATCACAATTAACCCTATGGCAATAGGTATCGATGTTGTACCAACCGACATGGATTCTAATGCTCCACCAATATTTGGCATTGTTATACTTAATAAAACGCCAATACCCATCGCAACAAAAATCCAAAGAGTAAGGTAGCGATCTAAAAATGAAAGCTGTTTTGTTAAAGAATCATTACCCATTAATTTCCCTCCCCTATATGTGTACAGTCAGAGCCACAAGTGCATCCCTTTACAGGCTCAATTTGTTCTAAAATACCTGTCATAAGTGGCGTTTGATCTTCAACTAAACGATAATGTTTCCATGTACCAACCTTTCGTTCAGTAATAATGCCTGCCTCCTTTAATTTTCGAAGATGCTGACTAACTGCTGGCTGTGAAATCCCTAGAACCTCCACAAAATCACATACACAAACCTCCCCGTTCTTCATACATGCAAGTAATTTAATGCGGTTCAAGTCAGCTGCTGCCTTTAATTGTTTTTCAATTAGTGTGTTTTCCATATCTGATCTCCTTATATAATCATTTGCTTATATATTGTTTAAAATAAAAACACCCAACAGTTACAGGTGATTAAATTATTATATAATTATACGCTTATATTATTCTTATTTAATAAAAATTGCAATATGCTTTTACCTATTTTTCAAAAAAACTTTGACACTTAGTGCTCTACGATTGTAAAAAGCATAAGCCCAACCCTGTACCTTTAATAAAGGCCGTTACTGAATTACAGATTGAACCTAAGAATTGTAAGTATATTGGGATCAGCAAATAGCCAAACATCTGAAGAGTTTACTTGGTTTGGATTCCCCCACATAGTTGACTTATTGCCGGAATTTTTCTGAATTATATTTTAATCCCTTGTAAAGAATCCCAATTGATGGTATCTTATGAATATATTATGTGAATATTCATATAAATAATTCGCAAAGGAGGTATTCCCTTTGGCAAGAGGAAAAAAAGTATTTTCTGAAGAAGATAAAGTTCTGATTAAACGTAAATTGAAAGATGAGTGTATGGCATTTTGGATTTCTCTAGGTTATAAAGAAACGAGTATTGGAGCATTTTGTAAAAAAACAGAAATATCAACGGGTACTTTTTATAATTTATATTCAAGCAAGGAAGAACTTTTTTTTGAAGTTTTGTATGACATTCAAGAAGCTATTTATGGGGATTTTATTAAACGAATTGAACAATGCCCTGAAAAGTCCGGTTTTGAAACAGCAATACTCGAGCTTTACTATGAATACGAAAGTAAACCATTTCTTTATGACGTAAAAACGACCGATTTCACATCGTTTTATAGTAAGCTTTCGGAGGAAATGAAAGAAAAACTAACATTTGATAGTAGCGATCTTTTTCGTACTGCAATCAAACGAGCAAATCTTAAATTAAAGGTTTCTGAAAAATTAGCATTTTCGACTTTCACTGTACTTCTTTCAAGTATTGCAAGTAAAGATGAAATTTCAAAGAACTGTGATCATTTTGCTGCATTTCAATTTATGACTAAGCAGTTGGTAGCAAGTATTTTTGAGTAGAGGCTCTATTTCAAATATAAAATTGGAGGATAGCAATGACTTTTTTTTGGAGTATTATAGACTTTCTAAAAGGAACAGCACCTTTTATTATAGTGTTTGATATCATTGTAGCAATAGTTCTACTAATCTTAGGGTTAATGTTAATATCCAAAAAGAATAGAGAACAAAAGACGAAAAAGATTGCCGGAATGGTTTGTTTATCAATTGCATTGTTAACTTTTTTAGGTGCTCTGTCCAATGCTTTGTTTTCTTTCTTCGTATTTTAACTTATTTCAGCGGGTGTAAAACATCCGCAAAAATAGAGGACTCAGTCTAAGAACGCCACGTCCTGTGGCAATCTATCTGTGCGAAAGCGTAGCGGCAGCAACAACACACGACTGAGTGACCAACATCACGTTGGCCCAAAGCCTCCGGCGGATGTCACGAAATCAAAAAGGAGTGCTTTGTGCTTGCACAAAGCCGATTCCGACGCAATTATGCCGAGGCATAATTGATAATTAAAATGAAAGAGGGATAAAATGATGTTAGACAAGCTACATACTATCATGGACGAAGCATGTAAATGGGGAAATAAAAATTTGGGAACCTCTATTCGATTCCCTAAACCAACAAAAAATTCCATGGCATTTAGTGCATTTTCAAGTGGAATTATTAGTAGTGTAATTCTGATATATGGGCTTTCCTTCAACAAAAAATGGATTTTGTTATTTGGTGGACTTGGAATAATTAGTAGTGTTTTTATATTTCGACAAAGTGTTAAAAATGATTAGACATTATCTTTTTGTATAGTAGCGAAGTATAGATATTTGTAAAGTCTGCATCTTTTAAAATGCTTCATATTTTACAATCAAGAAACCATCTACGTATTAAATAGTAGATGGTTTCAGTGTTTGTTTATTGACATAACATCTAACCGTTCTTACTTTTTTACTGTCGCACTGATATCTTGAAAGAACTTCTCCATATCTTCATCTGTAAAGTCAGCTAATGTTTTAAAGGTATACTGTGGATTTCGATCTTTATCAATGACGACAGAACGTACCCCTTCAAAGAAATCCTCGTGATTTAAAAAGTTTTTAGCCAAGATTAAATCCGTCGCAAAGCATTCTTCTAATGTTTTATCTCGCGCATCTAAAAGTTGCTTTAACGTAATTTTTAACGAAGATGGAGATTTAGACAGAAGTAATTGCTTTGTTTCATGTGAAAATTTGCTTGAGTTATTGTCTAAGGACTCTATTATCTCTTCCACTGTATATTTTGAGAAATGTTGATTTATTTCATTTTGAAGGCTGGCAAGTTCACTGTTTCCTAATGTTTTACTTGAATATGTCTCTATTAATTGGTTTAAAGCTATGTTTGTTTCCTGTGCATGCCAGTCCATCTGTTCAACGCGTGCAAGGAATTTTTGTAGATTATCGCTCGTCATATAGCTATCTGCTCCATTGGCAAAGAGAACGTCAGCAGCTTGGATGACAGAAGCGGTTAATGCTAAATAGTATCCTACAAAGCCTGGTGCTTTGTTTAAAAAATAGGCAGCACCAACATCTGGAAAGAAGCCAATATTCATTTCCGGCATAGCCCATTTTGTCCGTTCAGTAACGATTCGATGGGTAGCCCCATAGGTTAAACCGATCCCACCTCCCATGACAATGCTATCAAGGCAGGCAATAATCGGTTTAGGATAGTGATAGATAGCCATATCTACTAGATATTCTTCCTCAAAAAAGACTTCAGCATTTTTGAAAGCTTCTTGACTGGAGCGAGCTTTATAAAGTGTTTTAATATCACCACCAGCACAAAATCCCTTTTCACCAGCACCTCTTAGGATAATAAGATGGATTTGATCATTTGCTTCCCATTCCTTCAATTTCTCTCCGATGGGCTTTAGCATTTCGGTGGAAAGTGAGTTTAAAGCTTTTGGTCGATTCAGTGTAATGATTGCAGCACCACCATGACTGACCGAAAATATTACTTCGTTCTCCATATTAGATCCCTCCCTTAAAAATGTTTAAAGTGTGGCTGTCTTTTTTCAATAAATGCCTGAACGCCTTCTTTAGCATCCTCTGTTAAAAATAGCTCAGCAAAACGTGTACGTTCAAGTTCCAGTCCTTTTTGGAGATGATCTTTCCCGCCCTGAATTACACATTCAATTGTACGGGAGACACTTGTCATACTTTTACCATCAACAAAGGACTGAGCAATAGCTTTTGCAGTTGGTAGAAGTTCCTCAGGTTCCGTCACCAGTTGAATAATACCTAGTTGTTGGGCTTCGTCGGCACTTAATTGTTTGCTGGTTAAAATTAATTCTAGAGCCTTTGCTTGACTCGTCATTCTGCTAAGTCGTTGTGTACCGCCGAATATTGGAAGTAGCCCAAGTTTTAATTCTGGTAAGCCAACAATGGCATTACTAGAAGCGAGTCTGAAATGGCAGCCTAACGCTAGCTCTAGTCCCCCTCCAAGGGCTGGACCATTAATGGCAGCAATAACAGGCTTTTTCATGGCTTCAATTTCATTACATAAAGCTTGTCCTGCCTCGGCCATTTGCAATGCTCTTTCCTGTTGTCCAAAGGCAGAAACAAATTCCTTAATATCTGCACCAGCGACAAAAAACCGTCCAGAGCCTGTAATAATGATGGCGTTCGTTTCTTCGTCCACCGCTAGCTCTTGGAAAATGAGACGAAGGTTTTCAATAGATGCTGATGACAAGGTATTTGCTGGTGGATGATCTAAATGAATAATCGTGATGGAACCTTCTTTGCTTACATTTGCAAATGTATCGACCATAATCGTTTCCCTCCTGTTTTTGAAAATTAACTAATAGATTTTGGATTGTCGATGATACTTCTCGCAATCTCTCGCTTTTTCATAAAGAGATTCTGATGTAGCGGGATGTTTAAGTGTTGAATATCATCCAACCATGTTTTTAGTATTGGCTCATTTGTTTCAGCAGCAGAAATAATGTCAATTGTACTTTCTTCTATTTTACGGTAGCCCTCCTGGCACAAGATATCTGTCATCAAGTGTTTCATTTTTTCATATGCGGCCTTTTCCGCTCTTAGCAAAGAAGATTCCATAACATAAATATCCTTTGCCATATCAGCCAACAGACGCATGTACTCCTGCTCTTTTTCCAAATTAATTTGTGCATTTGCAATGACAGAAATGGCTATTTGTATTAAATACTTGGAAAGCTGGATGTATTTGTGATTACTTTCTGATGGCTGGTATGCGGCATTTTCTGTAGAAGCTGTATGCGCATGCTTTTTATATAACATTTTAGCAATTGTTAGGCGATTGATTTCATTCGTTCCTTCAAAAATACGGCTAATTCTTGCGTCACGATACAAACGTTCTACTTCATAATCTTGCATATAGCCATATCCGCCATGTATTTGTACGGCTTCATCTACAATTTTTCCAAGTGCTTCTGAGCAATTGACTTTATTGAGTGCGCATTCCATAGCGAAATCTGCAATTTTATGAACCATTGACTCTTTACTAGCTAACTCCATGACATCATCCATTTCTCCAGCAGTTCGGTATGCAGCACTTTCTGCGCCATAAATTAAGGTCGCCATGTCAGCAAGTTTTTCCTGTATCATTGTGAAATCAACGATGGGTTTTTGAAATTGTTTCCGTTCTTTACCGTAATTCACAGTTAATTGTAGTGCCTGTTTAGCAGTTCCGATGTTGGAAAAAGCTAGCTTTAGTCGCGCCATATTCAATATATTCATAGCAACCTTATGGCCTTTTCCAACTTCGCCAAGAACATTATCATTTGGTACTGCAACGTCCTCCAAAATAAGGGTTGCCGTCGAAGACCCTTTAATGCCCATCTTCTCTTCTTCTTGCCCCACAGATACTCCTGCCAAGGAACGTTCTACAATGAAAGCTGTCATTCCTTCGTTTGTTTTCGCAAAAACAACAAAGATATCTGCTAGCTGAGCATTGGTAATCCATTGCTTTTCACCGTTTAATATCCATGCTGTGCCATCCTCATTCAAAATCGCATTTGTTTTGGGACGTAATGCATCTGAACCTGCGTCTGGCTCCGTCAGGGCATAGGCTCCAATCCATTCACCTGAAGCTAGCTTTGGTAAGTACTTTAGCTTTTGTGACTCATCTCCAAAATAGACATAGGGTAATGTACCGACCCCTGCATGAATATTGTAAGATACACTAAATGAGCCACCATAGCCCATTCTTTCTGCAACTAGCCCTGAGATTTTTTTGTTGAGCTCAAGTCCGCCATAGTCTTCGGGTATCTCAATGGCAAGTAAACCAAGGTCACCTGCTTTTTGAAATAATTGACGAGTGACATCATATTGATGCTGCTCAATAGCTGAAATATTAGGTGAGACATCTTGTTTAATGAACAGCTCTGCAGTTTTTGCTATGAGCTTTTCCTCATCCTGAAAGTCCTCAGGTGTAAAGATCGTCATTTTGTCTTCTAGTTTATCCATACTAGGCCCCCCTTGAAAGAAAGAGGAGAAAAGCAGATTCCTTTTCTCCTACTTTATTTCCTCTTTAGGTAAGATGGTTTTCGCCAACTCACTATCTAAATCTTCGAATTTGTAATAAGAAATTGTTTCATATAAATCACTTCTAGTTTGCATATCCTCAATAGCTTCTTTTTGAGTCCCTGTATTTTTTATTAAGTCAAACACTCGTTCATATGCTTTTGCTGCTACTCTCATTGATGTAACGGGATAAATAACCATCGCATAGCCCATTTTTTCAAACTCCTTAGCTGAATAATAAGGCGTTTGACCAAATTCAGTCATATTGGCTAATAAAGGAGCACCTAGCTCACTTGCAAATTGTCTAAACTCTTTTTCCGATTGTAGAGCCTCTGGAAAAATAGCATCCGCCCCGGCTGCTACATAGGCTTTAGCTCTAATGATAGCCTGTTCTAAACCTTCTACAGACCTTGCATCTGTGCGGGCAACGATAACTAAAGTTGGCGCTACTTGTTTAATCATTTTTATTTTTTGTATCATTTCCTCTTGGGAAACGAGTGTTTTACCATTCAAATGACCACATTTTTTGGGAAGATTTTGATCCTCAAGCTGTACAGCAGCCACTCCTGCCTCTACCATTTCGCGAGCTGTACGTGCAACGTTTAATACACCACCAAAGCCAGTATCAATATCTACTAGCATTGGTAAATTAGTTGCTCGAATAATATCGCTAGCACGCTGTGCAACTTCATTTGAATAAATCATTCCTAAATCAGGTAAGCCCCTACTCGCTGTGTAGGCAGCTCCAGAAAGATACAATGCCTCAAAGCCAACTTTTTTAGCCATTAAGCCTGCCATTGCATCATGAGCTCCTGGTATTTGTAAAATGGTTGAACGAGTTATGAGAGCTCGAAATTGTTCAGCCAATTGTTTTTGTGTTATAGCTTCATTGACAATCCACGCCATTTATAAAAACCTCCTAAATAAATAAATCTACAAATTCATGAACATAACTATTTTCAAGAAGCTCTTTATCAGCACAAATCTGATTAATGTTACTTAATTGTTTTTGAGAATAATGTGTACTCATATTTTGATGGAATTTATCAATGATTTGAGGGAATGCTTCCTCACGACGGAATCGGTGTCCCAAAGGATATTCACACTCAACTAGCTCTGATGATGTGCCATCTTTGAAATAAACTTGAACAGCATTGGCAATCGAGCGCTTTTCAGGGTCTAAGTAATCGATTGTATATTGTGTTTTTTCAACGACCTCCATTTTATTTCTCAAGTCATCGATACGTGGATCTGCGGCCACATCATCTTCATAGTGGTCAGCTGTAATGTCACCGTAGATGAGACCAATAGCTGTAATGTATTGAATGCAGTGATCACGATCAGCTGGGTTATTGAGAGGTCCCTCTTTATCGATAATACGAATGGCAGATTCATGTGTAGTAATTTCAATTTTTTCAATACCATTTAATCGATTTTTTACTTCATGATGTAAATGCACAGCGCATTCAGCAGTGGTTTGTGCATGAAATTCGGCTGGATAAGAAACTTTGAATAGAACATTTTCCATGACATAAGATGCAAGTGGTCTAGCAAGTTTAAATTCTTGTTTATTAAAGAGAACGTCTTGGAACCCCCAGCCAGGTGCTGATAAGGCTGTTGCATATCCCATTTCGCCTTTCATGGCCATCATAGCTAATTGCACTGCCCTGCTTGTTGCATCTCCAGCAGCCCATGATTTTCTAGAACCTGTATTAGGTGCATGTCGATATGTTCGTAGGCTAGAACTATCAATCCAAGCATTTGACAATGCATTGATAATTTCTTGATGAGAGCCACCTAATGCCTTTGTCACAACAGCTGTTGTCGCAATTTTGACAAACAGAACATGATCTAAACCTACACGATTTAAGCTATTTTCTAGTGCTAGAATGCCTTGTATTTCATGGGCTTGTATCATCATTTCTAAAACGTCTTTCATTTTAAGAGGCTCTTTCCCCTCTGCAATACGTACACGACTCAAATAATCCGCAACGGCTAATATGCCACCTAAATTATCTGAAGGATGTCCCCATTCAGCCGCAAGCCAAGTATCGTTATAATCCAACCAACGAATCATACAACCGATATTGAAGGCGCCTCTAACTGGATCAAGAACATAGGAAGTTCCCGGAACACGTGAACCATTAGGGACGACTGTACCTGGTACTACTGGACCAAGAAGTTTCGTACATTCAGGATACTGTAAGGCTAAAATGCCACAACCCAAAGTATCCATTAAAACATAACGTGCTGTTTCGTATGCCTCTTCACTTGTAATCGTTGTATTTAATACGTAATCGGCAATATCAGTTAGTAATTGATCTGTCTTAGATATGTCATTTGTTTTAATCATCTATATCTTCCTCTCAAGGCATGAATTTGATATACTGGTATACTGATGGACATTGGTCAGAATGCCCATCAGCTCTATGGCGAGTTGTTAAAACTTGATTATACCGATAATTCTTCAAGGTTATGATGCTCGCCAATATAATTGACACGAGGTCTAAATAATCTATTATTGTCATGCTGCTCTATCACATGAGCGCATAAGCCGATAGTTCGTGAGCCAAAGAAGATTGGCGTATATATTTCAATCGGCAAACCAAGCATGTAGTACACAGGTGCTGCATAATAATCTAAATTTGGGTACAACCCTTTTTTCTGTACCATCACTTTTTCACCAGCTTCACACATGTGATATAAGCGGTCATCCCCTTGCTCCAAACATAATTTGTACAAAGCCTCTTTCATAATTTGCGCTCTTGGGTCCATCTTTTTCATATATACACGGTGACCAAAGCCCATAATCTTTTCTTTATTTTGTAGTTTGTTTTCCAGCAATGTTTCAAAGCCTTCAACTGTTTTGGTTTCAAGAAGCATATACATCACAGCCTCGTTTGCACCACCATGTAAATTACCTTTCAATGATGCGACAGCCCCAGTTAAAGCACCATACAAATCAGATTGTGTAGAGGCAATTACACGAGCTGTAAACGTCGAATTTGGCATCTCATGTTCACTATATAAAACGAGTGACTGATCAAAGATTTCTTCTTCTAACGCAGTTGGTTTTCTGCCAGTAATCATGTAATAAAAATTTGCACTATAGGAAAGCTGGCTATCAGGCTCCACGACATCTTGACCATTTAATACACGATAGCTATTCGCTACGATGTTGGGCATACCACCTAAAAGTCTATATGCTCGCGTCAAATTCTTTTCAGTAGAACGATCATTGATGTGCTGATCATAGCCTGCTAAAACAGAAATTCCTGTTCTAAGCCCATCCATAGCATGTGTCCCATTAGGTAATAACTTGAAAATTTGAAAAATCTCTTGTGGCACCTGATAATTAGATTTCAACTTGTCTTGTAAATCAGCTCGTTGCTCGGTAGCTGGTATTTCTCCATGCAACAATAAGTAGACAATGTCTAAATATGAATATCTCTGTGATAATTCAATCAAATCATAGCCTCGAATGACAATTTGACTTCCTACAGTGTCTAAAAAAGATAGCTTTGTTTCAGCGGCAATGATGCCATCAAGACCTGGTGAATAATTTAACTCCATTCATTACAACCCCTTTGTTTAATTATTCTTGTAAGCGTTACCATTCAAACACGAAAGAACAATAAAAAAACAACTTCTACCCCTTTGAGAAGTTGTTAATCTACAAAAGCATGACAGAGCAAATAAACAGTGAATTTACATGAATTCACAAAGATCATGCAGTAGCTAACACCTCCCTATCCTGGTAGGTCAATTGATGCTTATTTAGTGGCAGGTCTCCTGACTTATGATCAACGCTACAATAACACCTTCCCATTTTGACAAACAAAACAGTGGCTTTGTTATTGAACTCCTAAATACAGTTGCGGGACAGTGTTGGACTCTCACCAACTTCCCTTTTAATCAAATGGAATAAATCCATTTGAACCACCAAAATTTAGCATATTCAATTTGTCTTTTAACCTTAACACAGAGTTTTCGAAACAATCAATATAGTCAAAATTCGAAAAAGCCTGATCATAAAAAGCTATTTTTCATTTTTGAAGAACTATTCTATATTTTTTAGCACTATTTTGCACAAAAAAGATTGTTGATCAATACCAATGAAGTTATTTATAAAACTTGTAAGTAAAATAGAGGATTCATATTTTGAAAAAGCGAATATTTTTTAATAACAAGTATTAGGGGGACGAGTATGGGTTATATTTCAGAATTAAGGAAATTTATCGGTAGTAGGCCGATTATAAGCATCGGGGCGACAATTCTTGTGATAAACGATGATAAGAAAATTCTCTTTCAACATCGTTCGGATACGTTGGATTGGGGATTACCCGGGGGCTCAATGGAACTAAATGAAACTTTAGAAGAAGTTGCTTACCGTGAGCTCCATGAAGAAACAGGACTCGTAGCCAATGAATTTGACTTGATTGGTGTTTTTTCAGGACCAGATTATTATTTCCAATATCCAAATGGGGATGAAGTCTATACAGTCATTCATCTTTATAGTGCTAAAAATGTAAGTGGTGTGTTGGAGATAAAGGATGGTGAGAGTTTGAAACTTACATATTTCAGTAAAAACGAGCTCCCAGATAATATGGAAAAGAGAACAAAAACTCTATTAGAAACTCTAGAGGATGAATTGTGGGATTTAGGTAGTTCTTTTGCAAATGAATAGTGAAAATTTATGTAATAATGATTTCTCTTAAGTCGTTTTCGGGTGGTCATGCTGATAAATTATTTTGTTGAAGATAATTAGATTGATAGCGTTCTAAATAGTGTTAATCATGAAGGGTTTTATGAAAAAATGGCAGTCGCATGGTGGAGTTCGATATTGTATTTGACTCCTCTCATATTACTAAATTTGGTATCGATTCTCCGATGAATTAAACGGTTTTCTATATAAATAATGATATAATATAAGAAATAATTTTATTAAAGAAGGTACGTATATGGAAATACGACAGCTTGAATATTTTTTAGTACTGTGCAATGAACTTCATTTTACAAAGGCTGCCGAAAAATTGAATATTACTCAACCAACGCTTAGCCATCAAATTAAAGTATTGGAAAATGAACTTGGCATTCCACTATTCGATCGTCTTGGGAAAAAAATAGCTATTACAGACGCTGGTAAGATATTGCATGAACAATGTACTCATATTTTTCGAGCAATAGATAATACAAGCAACCAGATAATTGAACTTAAAGAATTAAAAGCAGGGAAATTAGTAATCGGTACTTTACCTGGTGAATTAACAAATTTAGTGTCGGACTATTTGTTAGACTATCATCTTGAATATCCAGATTTACAAATCTGCATAAATAGCTCGGATGATTTATTAAAACAGTTTAAAGACAATAAAATAGATTTTGCTATTTCCTATAAACAAGAGTATTTCGATTATGAGGATGAGCAGCTTCAAATAATTCCATTGTTTACTGAAGAATTACTATTCGTTGCTCATAGCGAGCATCCACTATTAGCATCTGAAAAAATAGCATTTCAAGATGTTTTAGAGCTTCCACTTATATTATTTCCAACTATCCATCAATGTAGGAAAGTAATTGATAGTGCAGCTCGCAAAGAAAAGCTTCATGTGAAACATAAAATAGAGACAGCTAGTATTCAAGCTATTTTTAAACTAGTTGAACAAAATGTCGGGGCAACAATTATTTCGAAAACACTTTGCAACCTCTATAAAACAAATACTATTTGCGAGCGACCAATCTATAATCCACCATTAACTCGAGAAATTGTACTTCTTTATAGAAAAGATAAATTCATTAATTTTGCTGCGAAAGCTTTTATTCGTTTAATGGTTGAGGAACTTGAAAAAGGTGGATTTTCAATTTCAGAAAAGAGTCGACAATTAGTTCATTCATTACTAAAATCTCAATAAGAAATCCACCAATCACAGCAATACTTATGGCTGTGATTGGTGGATTCTATTTTTCTAATGACTAAGCACTATAACTAGTCATCATACTTCTTATTTTTTCATTGTCTTAGCTTTCGCTAGATGAACATGCCAAGACAACGCCTCTTCTAATAAATGAGGTGTGTGATGATGACCAGTTTTCTCTACCGCAGCATTATAATATGCCCACAATTGCTGACGGTAATCAGGATGTGCACAATTATTAATTAATAAAGGCACCCGTTCTTTTGGCGCTAAACCACGTAAATCGGCTACCCCAAACTCTGTAACAATGACGTCCACATCATGCTCTGTATGGTCCACATGAGATACCATAGGGACCATACTTGAGATATTACCACCCTTCGCATAGGATTTTGTGACGAATATTCCTAAACGTGCATTACGAGCGAAATCACCGGAACCTCCAATGCCATTCATCATTTTAGAACCTGAAACATGTGTTGAATTTACATTTCCATAAATATCAACCTCGAGTGCTGTATTGACGGAAATTAATCCTAAACGTCGAATAATTTCAGGATGATTGGATATTTCTTGAGGTCGTAAAATTAAACAATCTCTATAATTTTCAAGCTGACTATAAACTTGCTCACCACGTTCCTGTGATAATGTAATGGACGTACCGGAAGCGGATTTCACTTTTCCTGCATCTATTAATTCAAATACGGCGTCCTGTAACACCTCTGAATAAATTTCTAAATCCTCAAACTCTGATTCTAAAAAACCATTTAAAACCGCATTTGCTACGGATCCTACGCCTGATTGGATAGGTGCTAATGTTTTTGTTAAACGACCAGCCTTAACTTCATCACGTAAAAAATTGAGTAAATGCTCTGCCATTTTAGCTGTTTCCTCATCTGGCTGAACAATTGTTGATGGAGCATCTGTTTTTTCAGATAGCACTATGCCACGTACCTTACTAGTATCTAATGGGATACCAACTGTTCCAATTCGCTCCCCTGCACTATTTAAAGGAATAGGACTTCTCTTCCCTTGTACATCAGGAATATAAATATCATGGATCCCCTCTAGAGAGTCTGGATGCGAAACATTTAGTTCAATAATAATTTCATTAGCCATTTGCATAATAATTGGAGAGTTTCCTACAGAGGTTGTAGGTATCAGCAAGCCATCCTCCGTAATTGCAGTAGCTTCAATTATTGCAAAGTCAATTGGCCCTACAATTCCTTGTCGAATTAATTCTGCATTATGTGAAACATGCGCATCTGTATACAGTACTTCTCCACTATTAATCATACGTCGAATAGCTGGATCACCTTGATAGGGTGCTCGCTTCCGAATAATACCAGCTTCAGCCATCTGTTGATCTACCTCTGGACCAAGTGAAGCTCCTGTATAAACATCAACTTGGAATTTTTCCCCTTTTGCTTTTTCTACAAGCGCTAGTGGTACTATTTTTGCATCGCCTGCCCTTGTAAAGCCACTCATTCCTAATAACATTCCATCTTTTATCCAAGTTGCCGCTTCTTGAGCTGATACAACTTTATTTTGTAAGGCAACATGTCGAATTTTCTTATGTGCTAGTTTTAACATAATATGAATCCCCTTATCTACTATCAATTTTTATTCAGACCAAGGTGAGTGCAAAACGCAGTCACAAAAGTTCTTAGATTTATAATTTGGAATGAACAATGCACAAACATCAGATTTTATATTGCCAAAAGTTGTTTCGGGTTTATGCTTAAATCCCTCAAAAAAAGCTGGCAAAATATTTTGTTTAAATTGATTACGTGGGAAAGCGTTTATAATTTCATTTCGCTCTTCATTCGTCAAATCATGATAACCGTCTCCCATTACATCAAGACCTACCCCGGCATACAGCAATGCGACTTCAGTTTCTTTATGCTCTGCTACGCCAATCGTAGTATGTAGTGCGATTGCATCCCAAACAAGTTGTATTGAATCATCATCAATATGATGGTGTGCTAGAAATTGACGTGCTGCATTTGCGCCATCTACCTCAAAGCGTTTATCTAAGCTACTAAATTGTTTTGTTAAACCTAAATCATGAAACAAAGCACTTACATATAGCAGCTCTTCATCATATTTTTTTTGAGCTTTTTTACCTTGTAGTGCCCCAAACAAATAAACACGATTTGAATGATTCCATAGCAATTCAGAACCATATTCTTTTAATATATCCTGAGCTTCTAGTGCCAAACGGCTGTCAGGAATTTTTATACCAGCAATATTTGTCATCAGTATTACCTCCCTTATTTAAAATAACTATTGCTTATAAAGAATTATAAGAATCGAAGTTCTATATATCAATTCTATAATTTCTATGATAACCATAGATTTTTTCTATGATTTTCCCTTCAATTGATACTTACTTAAACCTTCTCAATAAGTAAAACCGTAATGTGATGGGTTAATATGGAGAAATGAAAATAAAAAGATTCTTTTGATGCACACTTTCGGAGTACCGAACGCCAACATAAGAATCTTTTTATAACTCATTTATCAATAACTCTAAAATCACAAGGTTATTTTAATGGAAAATTCCACCGTTTTCAGAATTCCATTCAAAGGGTATTTTGATCCACTACCAATGATTACTTTTTCGTTTATGTCCATAACTTCCGATTAGATAAATAATGGCGCTATTATATGCGGAATGAGTATATGCAACACAAAGTCGGTAGAAAAGTGAGCAATCATAGCCGACTCCAGCCCCTTTTTCCAGTAGAGCCAACCATAAATAACGCTGAGAGAGCCGTTAAGCAATACCGCCCGGAGGATTACGTCGCTGGTGATCGCGGTCATCGCGCCCGTGATTCCGAGATGACCGAGGCCAAAAATCACCCCTGTTATAATGATAGCCAACCACACGCCGATTTTAGTTGGGCCTCCATCTTTCGCCTTTTTGATTTTGGAAGCAATCCAAACCAAAAGCGTCATCAAAAAAAGCCGGAATAATATTTCTTCTGCCGTACCGCCATAGAAAATCGCAAGCGCGGATTTCCAAACTGGCACCGCCATTTCTGCCTTCATCAGTTCAACAGACATATTCCAGAATGGGATGCACAGTAAAACGACAAGCACACCGCCCAAAATGCCCCAAAGGACAGATGAACCGAGTATAGATTTCAAATAGCCCTTTCGCTTTTCACCGCCTGTAATTCCCTCCAAAATCGGTGCGCCAAATCCAATATGTCGCGCCAAAAGCAATCCGAAAAAGCTTGACAGCGCACCTAACACCAGTGTTTGTGCTATCTGCGCAGGTATGATGATCTGCATAGGCGCGTTATCTGGCAGCGGCGCAAGCGCGTACGTAAACGGTATCACCATTACGCCCGTCACGACGCTTACGGCAGTAAGTAGGAAGAATAGTTTCCAGTTGATTATCTTTTTCATGAGTCAGTTTTCTCCTAAGAAATTATTACATGCCTATTGTTAATAAATAAAACTAGCTATTTTTATTTACCTCCTGATGATTATTGCAATACAGAAAGCATCCAATCGGAAATATCATTGATCACTTGTTGATCGACATGTTGTGCAACCTTATACTCTTTTTTGGCTTTTCGTATCTCTCCATAAACAAAAGGCATGAAAGCATGATTCAGGTTTGAATAAAGTTTATACGTTACATTGGATCTATCTCCCAATATTCTTTTATAACCATTAAAATCCTTTTCCACCGATACATGAAAATCTTTCTCTCCTTGCAGAATAAAAAGGGGCTTATTTAATACATTGAGATAATTGGCAGATGGATGTTCGCCCATTTCTTTCAAGTAATAGGCTCTAACATGTTTTCCTAAAACTCGCGTGGATTTTGCTTCTTCATCACTTAGGTTATAGATGTTGTCAAACTTTGATGATAAAGCTGCTATTTGTTTTCTGGCAATCCCTTTCAAAAGCTTATTCAATGAATGCAAAACTTCGTTATTTTGATCCATTAGAAGTTCTTCAAATTTACGTGGAGACCCACCCATAATAATGATTCCGGCAAAATTACCGCCTTCTGCATCAATTCGCGGAGCTAACATCCCACCTAAACTATGACCGATAATAAATATTTTATTTGAATCTATACGTGCATCTCTTCTCAAAAAATCTGCAGCGAGGATCGCATCTTCAATGGTTTCTTCTTTTACTGTTAGTGCCGTATCATTTCTCATTTCTTTGCCATATACGAATGTTCTCTTATCATATCGCAGTACTGCAATTCCTTTTCCAGATAAACCATCAGCAAGGTCCTTAAAAGGATAAATGTTTCCGATTTTTTCATCCATGTTGCTTGGACCAGAGCCTTGAACCAATACAACTGCAGGAAACAACTCCTTTTTTTCATCAGGAATGGTTAATATTCCATTCAGTGGGTACTTTGTTTTAGCACCTAAAACAATTTTTTTATCACCCATTATGTTTACCTCCTTAAATTGACAACCAAAAGGTAAGTGAATGCATCAAGTTGACCCTATCAGTTCACTTTCAAATTTGTGCTTTTAGTTTTTCAACAATACTTTTGAATTTCGGTTCATTGTGCAATGGGAAAAATGCAGGAGTTTCCACAACACTTTGCACTAAACTTTCTTTTACTATCTTTTCGTCTCTGGGAGCTTCAATATCATAATCCTTCAGCCAGTTTTCAATACTGTCAAAAAAGGAATCTCCTTTCAATTCGTACGGTAAAAGGACGTTCGTACAAATGTATGTGTATTTTTCGAGCATTTCCAATGCTTTTTCCGCTTTTTGTTGCATCATATAACCATGCGCCGCGGCCAAATGAAGTAACGACACCAAATTAGGGTCCAGTTTTTCTACTTCAAAGATTTTTGAAATTTCGATAAAACGTTCAAGGGCCTGCTCAAATTTTTCAGGTTGATTGGCAACTAATAGCAAGTATGACTGTGCCGGCGCAAGTAGGCCGTGGAGATGTTGATACAGACTGACCTGCAAAGCTTCCTTTGCCTTCTCTATATTTCCTGTCATTTGATAGGTTTTGGAGAGTAAAAAGTTATCACTAATCGGCGGCTTCATTGTTTCGTCAAGTAATTCCAAAGCCTCCATTGGTTGATTTAATATAATATGACATAGCACTTCTAATGAATTTGCCTGCTTCGCGATCCAAATATCATCACTTTCCTTCTTAATCCGGATACACAAATCAATGGCTTCCTGTAACAGTGCTTCTTGTTTTCCCCTTTCCGTAGCAAGGACAAAATGATTGACAAATAATTTAGCCATTTGCAGTAGCAGAGGAAAACAAGAGAAATATTTCTTTATAATTGCACGGCATTGATCAAGTACATCATCAAAAGGCTTGTTGCTAAAATCCTCAGCCAGCCGTTGGTATGTTTTCTTTATATCTTCTTTTGTCATTTGCGGGAGGTAGTCTATGAGTTCATCAATGCTTATATTAAAATAGTTTGCCAATTGTGGCAGCAGGGTGATATCCGGATAGCTTTGAGCCGTCTCCCATTTGGATACGGAAGCCTTCGATACACCGACATACTCAGCAAGTTTATCTTGTGTGATACCTTTTTCTTTTCTTTTTGCTGTAATAACTTTTGCAATATTTATTTCTCTCATCATTTTCACTCCCTATACTATTATTAAAATGCATTTTACCGTCAATTCCAATGGAGTTATATTTTATTTTAGTAGAAAAAATCAACCGCAAGGCAACAAATCCAGTGATACACAAAATCCGTTCCAGCATTTGTAAACACTAATAAGGATTTTTTTAATTACATAGCCAATAAAACAACACTATATTCTCTTAGCCTACGGTTCGATCAATACTTGAATGGAGTGTAATTTACGCTCAAACTATTTTGTTAATAGAAATGGTTGATGGGGTTTTTTTAACCAATGTAGAAATGATATTGCTCTAACGTATGGTCAGTTCCACACAGGGTAAGCTCAACTTAGTTGTTACGACTTAATAAAACTAGAGGTTGTTTAGTTCCACCGCCATTACATATAGATTACCCAGAAAAGTAAAAATACTTGACCTGACAAACCGTCGCTCCAGTATTAAACTGGGTTTTTTTGTTTTTTTCTAATCAAGTATAAGCTTTTCGAAACCTCCTCCTGTAATACAAAAAAGATTCTTTTGATTCATACCTCCGGAGTACCGAATGCCATCAAAAGAATCCTTTATTTTATTTCGTATATCCAATTCAAATTATAATAAAGTAAATCTAAGCTAAATTTCTCAGTATTGTAAGCGAGAAAATAAAGTTTTATCTTCAAAATACCAGTCAATTGGTCGGTGGATAATCATACCAATAATAGCGAAAACTTTAAAGAGTGACAGCCAAAATACCGTGTTCACCTCAATCCTCAGTGAAATAACTAGGGAATCACTTAAAAATAAATAACGGTTTTTAGTTAGATAAAATATCTAAATTAACACTATAGCCCCTCTATATCCAATTACTTCTATTATTTTTAGTAAAAATGCCCATGATTATTGCAGAAGTTTTACACAGTTAAAATTAAGGTATCAATTTTGCTGTTTAAGGGGAATCGGTAATATTATTGAAAAATAACTCATGCCTGTTTCATGCTATTCTTACTTTAGTCAAAATCGAAAGCTTTTTGAAAGGAGTAAGGTTTAATTGAAGAAAAAATGGTTACTACCCATTTTCGCATCGTTTATGTTCTTCACAGGCATGGGTAATCATGATGCGAAAGCAGCAACAATAGCAGATATAACAAATACAGCAAAAGCATATATAGGTGTTCCTTATCAATATGGAGGAACAGATATTAAGACAGGTGTAGATTGCTCAGCATATACACAAATCGTTTTTTCTAAGTTAGGGATTTCACTACAACGTACATCAACAGCTCAATATCAACAAGGTACTTCGATTGCTAAAGATCAGTTGAAGACTGGTGATCTTGTATTTTTTAATACTTCGGGAAGCGGTGTTTCCCATGTTGGTATATACATAGGTGACAGCAATTTTATTTCAGCTACTACAAGTTCTGGGGTTAAAATCGATAAAATCAATGATCCTTATTACTGGGGATCTCGTTACGTAGGGGCAAAACGTATTGCAAACTTCACTGAAGATGATTTGGGAGAAGTAAAAGGCACTGAAGTTGACTTTAGCGTTTATGCATCGCGTGGAGAGGTAGCTCTTCAACTGGCTAATCAATTACATTTAGATACTAATACCACCAATTCAAGTTTTCCTGATGTAAGTCCAACGTCTAAATATGCAGGTGCTGCGGAAGCACTAAAAAAACTCGGCGTTTTTACGGGTGATGTAAACGGAAAATTCAATGCTGGTTCTCCTATAACACGTGGTCAATTAGCGAAAGTTTTAGTGGAAGCATTCCATTTAAAACAACAAGGAACAGCATTACAATTTGTTGATGTTCCAAGTACGCATTGGGCTTACAATTATGTAGCCATTCTCTCTTCTAATAAAATTACGGTTGGCAAAGGTAACAATTCTTTCGGGGTGAACGACAATGTCACACTAGTACAATTAGATACCTTCCTTCAACGATTAGCTCAATAACTTCAAGAAAAGGTGTTTCATCTATGGATGAGATGCCTTTTTTCGTTCTTTTGCTTCTAGGCAATATCATGTCACACTTCCCTACCAGTCACGCTTTCTTCAAGGAAAACAGAATATAGATTGCATCAATTTCATGGGATTCTTCCAAAACCCACGAAGTTTGAGATGAAATTCGCTGCAACCCCTCCAGCCCTAGATATCGAATTTGCACGCCAATAAACTCTGTAAATCCAAGGTATCCCGGATTTACATGCGCCCGGTCGAAAATTAATGAACCCATGACCCGAGCGTCCGCCGGGGAATTGATGAAAGCCAAGCTTATTTTGGTACCATTCAATTGCTTCATCAATATTGTTAGCTTGTAAATAGAGATAGCCAATTTTAGTGAATAACGACTTTTGTTCTTGAGTAACTTCCAATTTCATCACTCCTGATTAAAAATTTTATAGGTTGGTTAATAGTATTCTATAAAATCCAGTATATCCCTTTTTACCATTGGAATAATTGTTCGACAAGTAATAGCTTATTGATTTTGTTGTTTTAATAACGACGCAGAATAAATGAACAAAGTTTGTAAACAATATCCCTAAAAAGGGGGCGAGAAAATGAAAAAAATAGTGTTTGTTGTCTTACTTTTGTTAATTTCAGTTGGTGCTGTTGAGAAAGTATCTGCTCGTACATTACAATCAACTGAAGATCCATTAGAAGTCGCTGAACAGCAAGAATTATCAATAAAGCAAGCGATTGACTTGGCCTATCCGCCTGCATTGAAATGGAATAAAAATACTCAATTAATAGATGCTATAAATATTGATTTAGATAAGCCTGGGAAGTCAATTGGAAGTAACGGCAAAAGAAAGCATTGGAATATTTTATTTGGAGTGCCAGAAACTAATAAGGCTTTTTTAGTAACCATTCATGACGGAAAAATAGATTATACAAATGATTTAACGAGGGATGGTACTTCTCCTTACCCTAAAAAAGAGTTTATACAAATGAAAAATATTATGTATGATTCACCTGAATTGCTTCAAAAGGCACTAAAAATCGGCGGTATTTATCCAGGTAAAAATTGGGCTAAAGGGTATAATTTTATGCTTAGAAAAGATATAGAGAGAAATATTAATCTTCTATTAGTGATCGGTTGGAATAGTGACCAAACAAAAATGGAAGCAGCGGGCTTTAATGCTTTAACAGGAGAATACATTAGACCTAGTTAAATATCATTCATTATTAAGCTAAGGGGGCTTTTGTGAAATAAGGAGTATCAACATAATCAATCTTTTTTATATTATTTGCTGAATTTTTATAATTAGCTTTTTATCACCATATTTCAGGGTCACTTTTACATGAGTGATCTTTAAAAAAATTTTAATCTAATGAGTAGATAAATATCGCACTTCCTTTTAACAACAATTCATATTATAGATTGTAGAAAGGAGGTAATTACTATGTCTGAATACTGCGGTTCTGGCGGCGGTACTGGTACTGGTTCAGCATTTGCGCTAATCGTTGTTCTATTCATTTTATTGATTATTGTCGGCACTAGCTTCATCGGATTCTATTAATACCCAATACCGCCTCCAATGCTCATAATTATTAGGATAATATAATCTTATCCTTTCCCTTCAAAAATTTACTAAGGGTCACTTTCCTCCGGTGACCCTTTTAATATTTTCCTAATCAAAGTATCCATTATTTACAGTAATATTTTTTTCATCCCAACTATTTGAGCTAGTAAGGAAACACATGATTATACAGTCAGTTGAAGATATTACTGGCAACTAAAATGTTCGTGTTTTATTTAATTAGTGCAGTGTTAAGCCAATGGAGAAATCGCATTTCAGTGAATAAAACACGAATATCTGGGATTAAATATGTTAAAAAGTTCGCAAATGATACCTAAGGATAACGAAAATCTTTTTATCGATACTAAATACATATAGTCCTAAATTCAAACATTCTTTACTGCAGGCAAAAAAATAACATGGAACACGCCTCAAATAGATAGACAATGTCTCACGTTATTCTCTGTGTTTAAAGGAATTACAGTATCATTCCGCAATTTATAATTATAATCTTCTGTGCGGTACCTATAAGATTTAGTTTTGGTCTAGCTCTAAAGGCAAAAAAGCATATTCTCCGTTTTTAATAACCTCACATTTACGAACTGGAATTGGATGTTTAAAAATGGGCCCATCTAATACTGTCGTATGGAACTCTCCACCTTCTCCGCAAGGGTCAATACCACGAGCTTCAAGCTCCTTTACGTATTCATGGGTTAATGTCCGCCCTAAATCATCCTCTCGCATTCCTAATGCTAAATTAACAGTGACAATGATTGTAACAAATCCTAGGTTTATGAACTCATCGACGGCTTCACGATGATTCATTTCCCATAAAGGCATGCCTAGCTTTAACCCAGCATTCTGCGTAACCTTGTCATGCCAGCAGCCATGTTCCGGCATATCTAAATCTCCCGTTACTAACACTTCGGCACCTTGATTTTTAGCTTTTTCTAAAAGGTGCATAAATACATTTTCGTATTCTGTCCAGCTTGCTGCTGCAGTATAAACAGATAAACCTATAGATTGAGCTTGAGCACGAATGAGTTCCGGAGGCATTCCATGAGATCTGGAACGTTTTCCTTCTTCCTCAAGCATGACAATTAGTCCAATCGCCTCTCCAACCTTCATCGCTTTATATAGAGCTAAGACACTATCTTTTCCTCCGCTAAATGAAGCTATAAATTTATGGCCGTGAGCATTATTTTTCCAATCCACTAATTCTGCCATTCATATCTTTCCCCTTTTATTCTAATAACTTTTTTACAAGTTCTTTCTCAGAATAACATAAAAACTCATTTGCATTTATTTTTGCAAATGAGTTTATGAGGTAGTTTACTTTTAAAATAATTAATTATTTTGCTCAAGGCATTGGTAAATCGCCTTCATATCTCGTTTATTCAACTCACGAACACGATTGAAGATTGGAATATCTACAACAGCCTCCGTTCGTAAACTTTCAGCCACAACATCATTTACTTTGCCTGTAAGCCATGTTTGAACGTCTACACCTTCGACGATCTTCTTACGCCCTTCATCATTGATACCACTTGCATAGCAACGAACACATGGTACCGATAATTTATAGACGCCATCATGGAGATTATCTTCTGAAATGACTTTCTTCCCATTACAGAATGGACATTTATGACTTGCTTTAATTTTATTAATTTGTGTCACAATTTTTTTGTAACCAAATGCTTCATAGACGTATGTTAGTTTTTTGTATTTCCCATTAGTGAAATACTTATCAATGATGGTTTCTCTCGTTTCGTCAATGTTGGCAAAATCACAGATTGTAATTAGATTATTGCTGCTTATTGCTTCGATATTATCTTTAATTTTGTCCCAGAATGGTAAAACATTATTTAGTACTATTTCATAACCGGCAAAGCTTGCTAGATCTAATTCAAGCATTTTCAACGATACTTGTGTTTCTCTAGGAAGTAAGGAGACATCTTCCGTAAGAGTCATATCGCCGCCTACAATTGCTTTTAGTTTTTCAAGCTCTGGTAAGTTTCCTACAGTTTTTATGACCTGATCGATCGGTTGATGAATAAGCTTACGAATATCAGTGTCTCCAAACGTTAGTTTTTTCTTATGGTTTAGCACCGCTCCTTGACAAATTGGACAGGCAATCATTTCTTTTGATTCTTTCATTTGCTCTTTAATAATTGATTTTGAAATAACGATATAACGTCCAAGGATAAAATTAAAACCTTCCCATTTTTTTGAGGACTTACTTGCTTTATCATAAAATGATTTTTCCCAATAACCATATAGGAATGTATGTCTTTCTTCTTCTGTCATCTCGTTGTAGCTTTTACTAATATCTTGACCCAGTTCATTTTTGATCTCATCAAAAAGGAATTGCAATTTCGGATATTGATAATATTTTAATACTTCCATCACGTCTGGATGTAATAAGCCATCCCAAAATGGCGCTGTTTTGTCTTGTATGACGATATCGAAATCAAATTTTTCAATTTGCAGGCGACCAGAACAGCTAGGGCAATGATTTTCTTGGCTGAAGAAATCGAAGCTTCTTGTATCTTTATTCGTCGGATGTGCAGCCACGATATGGTTGATCAGTCCACCGATTTCATATAAAAAACTATACTGGCTATACAGGTGTCTTTCTAAATCAATGGCAACGACTGGTGCAATTGTTGCAGATTCGTACTCACCATAAATTAAACGGGCCATGGATGATAAGCTTTTTAAAATACCGCCTTTATAAATGTTTTCAGCATTTTTAAAATAGCTAATATGATTTTCTTCTAAGTAATGAATGTCATTTTTTAAATCTAGTGTAGAAGTTATATGCAATGAAGCATCACTACTTGTACTGTTAAGTTGACTAAAATAATCATCATGACTAACAACATCAAGATGTCGAACAGGTTCCGGCTGTCTTTTCCCAAAATCAACGATAAAATCAGAGCTATCTATCATATAGGCATTATGTTCAATTATCATAATAGAGACGGATTCATCTTGCAGAATGTCCCTAACACTATCAATGAATTGGTTTAAAATATTTTGTGATAAACCTTTTGAAGGCTCGTCGAAAATAAACAGCGTATGCGGGTTTCTTGCGTTCGAAAACAGTTCAGAAACTAAATGAACACATTGAAATTCACCTGTCGATAAAGATTGTGTTTTTCTTTCCAACGTTAAATAACCGAGTCCTAGCTTGATCAGTAAACTTAGGCGTTTATGAGCGATGTCTTCATTTGGAAGCTCCTCAATAATGTCTTCAATGGAGCGTTGAAAAATATCGTCAATATCGTCACTGTATTTCGTCATTTTCCTTTTGATATCAAGAAACGTTGCAACAGTTGATCGGCTAGTTATCGATTGGTTTCGGTCTTGTCCTACCATGACCAGTTTATCTTTTGGATATCGTTTTAGAAAATCCTTGGAGATACACTCATTGACAAGGGTTGATTTCCCACAGCCAGACTCACCTGTAACGGTTACAAGTCTATTTTTTGGAATCTGAATGTCAGCCATTTCAATATTACGACAGTAAAGATCATGAAATTGATAATAGTCTGTAGGCATTACCTGATTTCGTTGCCCATAAACTGGCTCTGGACGTGGTGATTCTTCAACGATTCTGCCGCCGTATTTCCCACTGCCTGGCCCGAAGAATAGTTGCTCATCCGCTGTATCGAGCACCGTATCAGAATGATCAATAAGCCAAATTTGGTTTTTATAGCCCAATTGTTTAATCTGTTCTAAAATTTTCAAAAGGGTTTGGTGATCAAGACCAACAGAAATTTCATCAATAATAATCACGGTATTTTCACTAGCGGCCATAAATTCTGCCAAGTATAGTCGAGTTAATTCTCCTCCAGACAACGTACCCATGATCCGATTTAAAGTTAAGTAACCAATGTTCATATTGATAATATTTTTTAGGATATGTTGTCTCTCTTCGCTAATATTTAATTCCTCAGAAAGGGAGTAAATCGCCTCAATACTTAAATTGTTAATATCAGAAATACTATGTGGTTGATTCCATAATTCTAGCTTATACTGCTCAACTTCTGGACTATAACGCTTGCCTTCACACTTTTTACATTCGACATTTTTAGTTGTTCCACGCCCTTTACATGCAGGACACCAGCCTAATGCATTATTAAAGGAAAAAACCTCTGGCGAAAGATCAAACTTATCTGCAAGCTTTTCACGAACCTCTTTAAAAACACCTGTATGGGTACCGACCGTTGAACGTGGATTAGTAGAAATTGATGATTTCCCGAGAAAAAGGACTAAAGGCATTTCTTCCATCTTGATGGCACTGAAATTCGTTTCCATAATATCGGGAAACAAATACTGATATTCTGCCTTTGGCAATAAAGAAACGAGACGTTTCTTAGATTCTTCACCAATAGTTTGACAAAATGTAGTTTTACCAGATCCGGACAAACCAGCAATTCCTAAAGATTGATCTTCCGGCAAGTCGACATCTAAGCGATTTATATTGTTAGCAATTAATTGATTTATTTTCATCGGATATTCTCTCCATTCCATCTAGTAATGACATGTTAGCATAACTTCAACTGTATTTGTTATGTTTATGAATCAACAATAAAAATGACGCTTTCCGTGTTCCGAAAGCGTCCAATTGTTGAAGAACAGTTTATTTTATTCATTTCCTATTTGATACCTGCTTTTGATCTTGAAAAGCAGGTATCAAAATGAAGAAATCATTTTTTACAGTTCTGCTAACACTTTTTCGAGCTGATTACCATTGTTGACCCAAGCGTATTTAGCTCCTTCGATTGCTCCTTGGCGAGCTTTCGTTGCTTCACTGAATCCGCTTTGATCAAGATGTAAATGTGTAATTCCATCTGAACCTTCTGTCAACGTCCATGTCACAGTAGTTGTTTCTCCGGCACTTGCCCAAGTGTAAGATAATGTATTAGGTTCTTCCACTTTGAGCACTTCGCAATTGACAATTCCATCCCACCATTCATTTGGCTCAGCTCGGAATTGGAATTTATGTCCTACGATTGGTTTAAAGTCATTTTTCCATATCCATTTTTCAAGAGTGTCTGAATCCGTTAATGCGTTCCAAACTTTCTCAATTGAACTTGTAAATTGATAATCTAAAGATACATCTGCTTTCATTTTTCTTCCTCCAATAAAAGATTTAATTTAGCCATTCTTTCTTTCCAGAAATCTTCGTAATACGATACCCAATCTTGAATTTCTTGCAACGGTTTGGCATTCAATCGATACCTCGTTTCTCTACCAACCCTTCGAGCAATTACGAGATCAGCATCTTTAAGTATAGCCAAATGCTTAGAAACTGCTGTACGCCCCATTTGAAATTGAGACGTTAATTCGTGAAGAGGTAATTCTTCCGCATCTGCCAACAAGCGTATTAATTGGCGTCTTGTTGGATCAGCAATAGCAGCATAAACATCACGCTCTTGAGTCTTGTCGCTCAAAATCCCCCTCCCCCTTATGAATTGGACACTGATTGGTGTCTTAATTATACGACACCATTTAGTGTCTAGTCAATTTTATTTTGGGATATTGGCAATAGTTTTATTCTCTAATCATTAATTTAATTAAAATACATTTTGCTATATATTCATTTTAGAAAATGCATTAGAATTTGTTCTAGTTTTGATTCCTCGCGTATTTGTAGTATCAATAGCAATCTAAGCCTCAATGACACTTATGTCGCCTTTTCAATTGATTACTCGATTTTTTGTCATCTAAAAAAGACAAACCAATTAGATCATTCGGTTTGTCTTTTTATTTCCATAAAATTTATTCTCTGTAGTAAGAAGCCCTTTATCAACAGGGACGTCTAATTCTCCAAATAATGTAGTGTGAAATTGATAATTTTTCAATGGAAGCATCTTCTCTCCCTATAAAATTGTAAAATTTGCAGCTATCCATTGCGAATCGAACGGCTCGGCATCTCGTTACTCCAAATACTGATCAATATTGCTATAATCCGTCTATTTCTTGTTGACTTCAATTTAAAACGCAAGTAAATCATTATACATTGTCTGCTGTGTTTCCGTTAATTGTCCATCAGAATACATGATAGCAAAACGCTTCAATGCTAAAAGTGCATTCTTCTTCAAAGCTGAATCTAGTTTCCCAGTAATTTTGATTTGACCAAAGGCTGATGCATAGGTAATCATGTCACATTGCATCATATCCATTTCATGCTCTTTTGCCATATCACGCACAGCTTTTTCATCCAATGTGTCAACTTATATATAATGCATTCCCCATATATTCTCTATTAAATGCTTCGGGAAAGTAGCAAAGTCAATGATGCGCTTCTTTCTTATGACTTCTTCCATTTCATAAAGTGTATCAGACCCTTCATCACTACCAAAAGGTGCTTCTTCATCACCACAATCATAATAAAATTCTTCTGTGAAATGGGCGACAAAACGTGGGTGTGACGTTTTTGGCTGTGGACCATATTCCCCTACATCAAAGTAAAGACAATTATCAAAATCAAATGTAGGATTTTCTTGATAACCTTTTTTTATTTTACTGGCAATTAACTTTTGCGCTTCTTTTTCACAAATTTCTTGTGACTCAAATTCTTTCATATCATACTTCCCGATCGTTCCATTTTTTCCGTAATGTACACATATTGTCATCTCAAAATAATCAATTGTCCAAAATTTATTTGATTTTTCGTCTTGATATGTAAAAGCTTTTTTCATCTAACTGTACATCCATTCCTGTGTTGTCTTTGTTTCAAACTTTCGTAATACTGTTACACACTCTTTTGTGGTAGAAAGGCTGTTTATAATCCATTCACCAAAATGCTTCTTACTATCGTATAATTATTAAAATCACACTAAATCAATTGATACTTTGAGAAATATTCCCTGTATTGATGAATTCACACAATTTGTAGATACCATAGTCAAAGGCATTAAGTGGTAAAGAAAGAGTCATCTCGTATTTCTGGCTGTCAATTAACTCATTATTCCCAAGTATAAATGTTATTTATGAATAGAAGAAGCATCGACCAAAATCACAGCATCCCTTTGTTGAAAATTTGGATCAACGCCACTGTTGAGACTGTATTGAGACAAAAATAGAGTTCATTTCTTCTTGGCATTTCAATTTTCAATATATCCATTACTGCTCAAGTAGCGCCGACCAAATTTGTATATTTACACTACACGAAGGACAGTTTACCTCACCAGCTAAATACGGCAAATCATGTACAAGTTCGTGTTCACCAATCACTGCCGCTTGTTCCGCTAACAATATTTGCTCCATATCTGAAAATTTCGAGGCAGGTACAACTTTGTGAGCCTCTTGTTCATTGTCGAAAACAGGGTCTTGTACAAATGCCTGTGTAGCTCCCTCCCACAAATATACATCTTCCTTGCAATGTGGACATATAGCAATATACTCATCCCCTGTCACAAACGTCATTAGCATATCCGCCAGTCTGTATGCTCCTCGATAAGTTGCATCGGCGGCGAGAACATAACGCTTTTCCACATTATCATCCAAAGTAGTTGCATAGGTACGCACATCTTTTCCTAATAACGCCATCTCACGTATTGCCTCAATATAGCTATTGTAAATATCTGCTCCGATATGTTCATCAAGTATCTTTAACGCTGTCGGAAAGCCGCTATCACCGCGACTCATCTCAATAATACCGCATATAATAAATAAATGATGTTGCACTTCGGGATAGTTCGTTGAACAAGCTATCTGCATCAAATAAGGAACAGCCGCATAGGTAACTGTATAAATGGTATTTTGATGAAACAAATAGTCTTCAAAAAGCGCATCAACTGTTTCTTGGTCGTATGCTTGCTTCAATTGCTGTAATAACGTTGGCACATTCTTTCCAGAGCCCTTTGGTCCTGTCAGATTTCCCCATACCGCACTCGTCAATTCAAGCAAAACGTACACCTCCCTCTAATTACCACTCACGCCAATTATCTGTTAACTCATAACGTCCAAGATTCTGACTTTTAGTAAGGTCATCAATATCAAGTCCACAATGAATCAGCACTTGGTCAAAATAGTCGCAAAGCTCCTCTCGTTCTCCAGTTTCAATTAATCCGCCTCCACCTACCTCATTAATCTCATTTAGGGCAAGTACCGCCGTTTCAATAGATTTCATAATTGCAGGATAGCTATCTGGGTGATTTGGCAGTTTCGCAATGGATGCTGTATACTGCTCTAGCACCATTTCTGTCTGATGAATAAAACTATCTGGAAACAATTCTGCGTAAATACAGTCATCTTTCTCAATCAATCCAGCAGTAAATTCTTCCTCTTCTTTTCTTTTAGCATTGCGCCAGCGTGACGTTGGTCGAATATCTTGCATAGGCCATTCCCCTTTATCTTGAGTTTCTAATTAGTAAAAATTCCCTCTTTAAAAGCCTTTATAATATAGAGTATTGGGTAGCATCGTAACAGTTATTTTAAACATAACTCACTACCATTCACGTTCTCTTAATGCGTCTTCAATATCAAGCTTCACGTTGTATACATCCAATATATCAATAACAGTTAATGCAATACTATCTCGTGCAATCGTTTCAATTTCACTGTCATGTTCTAAGAACTCGTCTTCTAAATCATTAATCGCACGTGTAATTTCATCAAATTTTACTTGTATATCTTCTAATGAATGGGGACCTTGCTCTAAATAGCGGACAATTTGCTCCAATATACCTTTAATTTTATCAACTAAAAATTTAGGATAATAACTATCTTGATACATACCCTTTAAATAATTTATTTCTTGCGTCTAAAACTCCTCCTTTAACTCTACTTTCCCTCAATAATCTCCAAGTAAAACCAGTTCCTTTTCCCCTCTATTAATCCAATATCGCCCTAGAAAATAAATCATGTATCTTTTCATCATTTTCACACGCTTGTTTAAATCCAACAGCGAATCGCAACAATGCGTCCTTTTCGCTGGCATATGCACAGAACATATCTGCTTCTGGGTCGAAACGCACAATGCCTTCTAGCTCTGGCAACTTCTCTTGCAAATACACATCCGCAAGCGAGCACCAATCGTAGCCGTTACCTTGGAATCCTTCGTCTGCCCGTGTTTCAAACAACTCCTGTTTATAAATGCCTACTTCTAATAGAAACGAAATATTTCCACTATCATGTTCTAACCATCTAAACGGTTTTAGTTCTTCATTCACCATTTGAGCATGTAGACTAGCTAGCTTATCCGCTGTAAAACTTAATATCCCCTCTTGACTTACAATTTCCCCCTGCTCTATGCGTTCATTTAACCAACTTGAAACAAAGTCTGGGGCATATCCTCCTGTACTGAAACCTTGTGCAAGTGCAATGATATTCTTGTAATCCGCTAAATATTGAGCTTGCGTCACCTTCGAATTAGCACCAGTGTACAACCAAAACTGGATATCATACATCAGCATGGATATCTCGTCTGCATGTAAAGCAAAATAGCCTTTGTCCTCTACAATTTGCGTACAAATACCTCGAATAACTGCTTCTATCCGATTTCCCTCTCCAGCTTTCTCACATAACGACTGTAACAAAGGAGAGAATGGTACATGTTTCACCATATCCAAATCGTCAAGTTTATCTTGTTCTGATGTATCGAATACTTCCTCATTCACCAATCCGATAATAAAAGTCGCAAAGTTCGGCGCAAGGAAAGTAATATAGTAATCTGCCTCTTGATCTACATGTACAACAGCAGGTTCACCATCTGCACCACATGCACGATAATCAAGCATAATGACATCATGACCTGCTGACGGGCAATCGGCTATGACAACGCCAATATTTGGGTAGCCCCATTCTTCCAACATAAAACTGCTTCCCAAACTGCCACACAAGCTATTAGCCTTTTCGCGACCAATGCCCATAATCCCTGTAATCGCCACATGATCTTCCGCCCATGAAGTCGGCATAGCCGTTGGAAAACAAGTGTTAACTGGCATACTGCCGTTCTGTTGTTGCATAAACCAAATATAATCTGCTGGCAATTTATAGCCAAGTTCCTCTTCTATAGAAGCAATCATTTCAGTAGTGGGGGATACTTCTACATAATTTTTATCCGCATAATCGCTTTTTTCCCAAAATTGACTGAAATCACGCTCATGAAAAGGTACAAGCTTGATATCATCTAGAGCTTCCGCTGACTTTTCCATAATATTCCGACAGGCTACTATATACTCTTCAGTTCTAGTATCAAACTGTAATTCCTTCGCTTTTTCAAATGCAGCCAGTGCTTCTTGCCATTCTTGGATATAGAAATAAGCATAGCCAACACGCCAATGCCAATCCGCATCTTGTTGCCCCTGTTTTTTAACTGTGCATAACTGGGACAACGCTTCATGATAACGCCCTAAATTATTAAGCGCACGACCATAATGACCTACTATTTCGTAATCTCGCTCTGACTTAGACAATTGTTCAATCGCTTCTACAATTTTGTCATGTTGATTTTCCTCATACCATTTTTCTAACATATTCAATAATTTTTTTTGCATAATCCCACTCCCTCTCAATCATCTTGTAATTCAGCTAAACAAGTATCTTGTATCACTTGTGATGTTTGGCTAACAATAATACCTTCCTCTTGAATCACTAAATCAATCAACTCTTTTGCTTCCTTTAAAGAACATCCTGATAAGTCTATCAATTCTTTCATAAAAGGCAGATAATAACGTTTTGCAAATTTTTCTCTATATTTATCAGAATCTATTGTTGTGTTGCCAATCGGATAAAACATACTTTCACTTCCTTAGATATTAAAAAAATTATTAAACAACAAACATTTGTTCTTGTCTGAACTATAAATCTATAAATATCTAAAGTGAACCATTAGCTGTAAGTGAGTTTCATTGTCATAAATAGATGATATTAAGTATTCGTAGTAATCATCTTTGCTATCTTCAACAAGAGTTAGATCTGCATTGTATAATCTAACTCTTGTTCCTACCCAAATCTTTTCTTCATCTCAGATGTTAATTAAAGGAATCCATATAGATGTTTTCATCGTGACACCTCTAGCCATTAATTACTTTTACTAACACTTGAAATTTAGACCAAACGCAAACTATTAAAAGTATCTGTCATTTCAAATACATATGATGTTGATAAAAAGAACCTTATAGTTTCGTCGACTTTGCCTATAAAAACTACCAGTACAGTGGTTGTTGAGTATCCCAGAAGATCCAACGGTACGATTCACGTATTGAACTTGTGCCAATCTCATACGGGCTTGGCTCTGTACTAGTCAAATCAAGTACATGGAGCGTTCCATTGTATGTACCGAAAAGCAATATCGTCTCGTCAGAGTTTAATGCCATGCCACTGATTGTCCCAGATACGAAGTAACGCCAAAGTTCATTCCCCTCAAAATCAATCATTCGCAAATAACCATATGCGTCACCCATGATATTGCCCCCTTGCACTGCAACACCGGCATATACACGCATACTGTCATCTATTGAAGGGGGTTCTTCATTATTGTACTGTTCAACATCATGGAGTGAAATACCTAGCGTACATCCATTTTGAGACTCCCACGGTTAAAACCGCAAGCCCTACACCACACGGTGTGACGGGTGGGATTCTTGAATGACTAAGCGTTCGTAGTCCATTTCTGTTTTGAACAGCCTTCAAGATGAGGGCATCTCATTGCCCCTCCTAAGACAGTGCATATAGCATCTTAGGCTGATTGACTTTTACCATCAATCACAGGTGCATATCGAATATTCATTGCACCGACTAAATCACGGTGTTTCTCAAATCCACATTGACACTTGTATTTTCTGTCTTGTGCCTTGTTCTTTTCAGAACATTTCGGACAGGATTGACTTGTATAAGCAGGGTACACGTATTCAACTTTAATACCAACTAAATTCACTTTGTATTCAATAAATTGAGATAGACGATAAAATGACCAAGTATGCAGATTTTTCTCGTTTTTACGGCTTGTTCTTGCCGTCTGTCTGATATTCGTTAGTTGTTCTAAACGAATGACAGAAATGTTATTATCAGTTGCGAAATTTACGATTGCGCGACTTACTTTGTGGTCTTGGTTCTGCATCCATCTTTTTTCTTTATCGTCTAAATTACGAATAGCGTTGATTTTCTTTTTGTTTCCTAATTCCTTCCGTTTTGAAGCAAACTTACGCTTCTTATATTTGTTTTGTCTACCGTTTCCAAAGAAACGAACCTTATCGTCGTCTGTGATGGCTACCGCAGGAACTTTGAGACCTAAGTCTACACCTAAAATCTTTGTTCCTATTTTTTCATTTGTAGGAATCGTCACAGATATTTGTGCAACCCACTTAATGGATTTTTTCGTGATTCGAAGTGTGCCTAATTTGTGTTTTAACAAATCCAAGTTTCGGTTGTCTTTATCAATCAATAATGCACGAACCTTTAAACGAGTTGATCTCCCATTTACCATAAATGGAATTGAAATGTACGTGAAATCAAATGAATAGTTTTGATTGTTCCATACACAAACAGGTCTTTTTAGAATCGGAACGATTTTGTATTTACTTTTTTTCACTTTTTTAGAAAACCCACTTTTTGCATCCTTAATGGCTTGGTTTTTCACTGCACTTGGTATATTAGCTTCAACATCTTTTGTACTTTTCTTAGTGCATTTCTTTGTTTCCGCCATTTCGGATACAAGTGTATTAATGACTCTGATATACTCGTGACTACTTTGTTCCAATAGCCGAATTTGTACTTTTGTTGGAAGCAATTTAACTTTGACTGTGATAGTTTGTGACACAAGTTTCACCCCCTTGTCTTTTGATTTTCAACATAATGTTTTATTGTCTCACTAGATACATTTCCAGCAGTAGAAACAAAATAAGAACGTGTCCATAGACTCGGCAAATGTTGAAGATGAGGAAACTCTTCTCTCAAACGTTTTGATGTCACTCCTTTAATTTTTGCCATTATATTAGCAGGACTAAGTATTGGCAGTGTATTCAAAAACAAGTGAACGTGGACTTTGTCGCATTCCATAGCGATAATGGCAATATCCAGTTCCCCACATATTTCTTGAACTAACTCTTTGAAACGTTCTTCTACTTTTGCGTTAATGAGACATCTCCTTTGCGACGAGGATAGTGACAATTTGCTGCTGACGCTTCGCTTTCGCGTAAAAAGCATCTCCTCCTGCAATTATTCGTCGTAGAAAACATCTATTGTAACTACCGCAATAGCGGTGTTTTCCTGTACCGAAAGGACAGTAAAAGGCAATGGTTCTTGGCGAATATTTTAGATACATGAATAAGGCTCCTTTTCTAAAAGACAGAAAATGCCATTTCGCGTCCATTACTCAGGTCAAGAGCCCATAGTCGCAATGCGGCAAACGCTACACCCCAACCATCACTGACAAGCACACATTCTTTCTCTAAATCAAGCCACGAACTATGCCTAGATTGCCGGATATCACTGCGCGCCCAGCGGATTGAAACATCTGCAGGCACGGTTTTTCTCATGAAAAAGGACTCTCTTCAACATTGGGTAAATCGCCTCGTTCGTAACTTTCCTTCATTTCAAGAACAAAACTGTTAACTTGGCCCGTCACAAGGAAGCCAACAATCAGCCTTACATCATCGGATGCATAGGCTGCTAGGTCAGAGTGACTAGTCTGTCCAATGATTGTTTCGTAAATTTGCTTACTAGCACGATTCTGAAGCATCTCTATCTTCTTTCGATCCGCCACCAACATACTGTCAATGATAGCTGTCAGGTCGCCATGTGCAACCATCCATTGTGAATCAAACGGATCGGCATCCCGCTGATCCAGGTACTGATCAATGACATCAGGATCTCCATATTTCGGATTGACTTCATAGGTGGACAACAAATCGATCCAAGCAGTAGTATGATTAATATCTAACAATGGAATCCTCCTTTTTCTTGATTGTTCAGCAACTCGAAGGTGGTGAACAAATCTGATTTTTTATCAAAAGCAATTGTGATTTTAACTATCTCGGAGCTCTTTTGCTCTCGATTTAAGTAATGCTCTGATTTCATCTATTTTCATCTAAAACATGACAGCTAATAAAAATGACATATTAGCTAGCATCTCCTCAACATTGCACTTCCTACTTTAATGAGAAGTCTTGCTCTTTAAAGAACTAAGGAAAGCTAACCAATTAATAATCTTCCATCCAACCTAGTAATTTTTCTAGCATTTCTTGGATTGGCGCTGATTCTTTTTCAATTCGCTGTGCTAGATCCTCCATACTACCAAAAATTTGATATAATACATAGCTACGTTGGTAATCTTCTTTGTTCTCCAGTTGATGTATTAATTCAGCTAGCAATTCCAGTTCATCAACGTGAATTCCTTTTAACTGCTCGAGCTCCCCCTCATTTGCGCTAAGTAAAATGTCAATCAGAACAGGCATCTGTTCCACTGATAGGTCGTGCATGTTAAGAAAAGCTTCTGCATAGTTATTTTGTACAAGCTGGTGCTCTGAATCAACAAGTGACATATAGCTTTGCACAAGGGGAAAATAAGCATCGCTAAAAAGCCCTAGACCAAATACAGCATATGTTCCAGGCATAGCGGATAGCTCGCTAGGCTCCACGTCCTCATACCATGCATATTCCTCCATTGCCACTTTTGCATAGTCGGCAATCAATGGGAACAGGTTTGGATACGCAAGGCAATTTGCAAAAAATTGATGCAGCTCCGTTTTCGCAAGGCCTTGAATCGGTAAATAGTTTTCTTCCTGACTCTCTAACTGTAAGCTATAGCCCTTGACAAAGCCCGCTTGTAACAAATCGATGATGTAATGCAACGCTTCACGATAGGCTTCTTCTTCCTCAACAATGATGTGAATTGAAATGAATTTTCGAATATCATTGGCTGCTCCTTGAAAGCGCGCACTTTTCCTTCTATGTTCAAAATGATCACTGCCATTTTGTATATAATCCTCCGCCTCTTGTGAACCAAGTTGCTGCGCCAATTCAAGATATTGCTTACGTGTATCAGGTTCTTTAGATCCGATTTGTAAGGCAATATAAACAAAGAACTCTAGCTCCCTCTGCTTAGGTCTAGCCGCTGAGTTTAGTATCCATTTCGTTTCATATTCTCCTGTCTCCTCAAAATAAACCGATAAAATATACTCCTCTGTCCAATCTTTAAATGCCGATGTATAATCATATATCCACTGGTTTAAGCGTTCTTCATTCCCGCTATACTTCTCCAATAACCGTTGCATTATTGGTTCGATATCAGCTACGCGCTGATGGAAAAAATGAGGATTGACTAGGCAACGAGCAAAGAAAAATCCATCTTTCTTAACAGGACATACAGGTAAATCAGCCATCACTTTTGTTTCAATAAAAGTAGCTAACGTTTGTTTCGCTAATGTGAATTTGTCGTTATTTAGTAGCTCTTTTTGATAGCATATCTCACGCCCATCATGCTCAAATTCCAAAATAAGTTGAAGGCGATAATCAAAAAGCTTCGCATGATATTCATCGGATTGGAAAACCGTATCCATTTTGGCACATAAAGCGGAAAATAATTCTTCTATTTGGTTGATGTCTGTGATCTCTTGCATGTAATCGCCCGCTGCTACTTTATAAGCATCATCATGCCAACTAAATGGTTCGTATGTATAAATAGAAATCGTTCCATAATGAGGGGTTCCCCATTGTAATTTATTCAATTTTTCTGATGTCCATTTCACCTTTACATAATGTTTCACCCCTATATGGAGCCGGCTCCAGTCCTTCGTATTACTAATTCGGTCGTTTTCCTGCTGATAAAATCGCTCTAACTGCTGCCATACATCCGCCAAAAACTGTTCTATATACTGTGACAAATTCATTTCCCCCCATTTGATTGTTTTGTTCTATCAGTAGTTGATTTCGCGTCACAAAAAGGATAATCGTGATTTCTTAATTATCAAACTAGTACCTAATTTTTGCACCAAAACCACGACTATCCTTGTTCGTATATTTCAATATCCATCAATTCATCACTAGACGGCAAAGTCAGTGCCCCCTTGGATCGCTATGACTTCTTTTACAAAAACCAACCGTTCCATCATTAAGGATATTCTTTTCTGTCAATTACTTTTAATGTTGATGAACTAAATCAACGAGTGTTCCTTTCGTTCGGTGTATGATTTTTTCTTCTATTGTCATGACACGAGCTCCTTCAATATTTCCTCAAAACGTTCGCGATATGGCGATAAAATCCGCATAAATTTCGGGTTGGTGAAGTCATTCAAATGGACAATCGCAAAGCATGTATACAGTAATGATCCTACATCTAGATCTTTGTATTCTTCCATACGTTCATTTTGTTCAGGTGAAATCACGGGACAAAGCTCGATAAAGGGCGTTGTCATATATTTTTCAAGCCATTGTAAATTTTCATCCGTATTCATCGCCTGTTCAAAGAAAGGTTCGTATGGAACAGTTGGCACAGTTGCGACAATGTAAGCAAAGATTGGCAATGTTTCAGGTGTTAACCCCCACCTTTCCACATAGGCTTTCGCAAAATATTCAGTCGGTGGTGAATGATCAGCATCGCATATTTCCATATAGTCGATAATGAGCTTGCTATAACTTTTATCGTATAAACCAAGGCCAAAAACGGCAAATGTGCTTGGCATTGCCGCTTCCTCATCCGCAACATCCTCGTAAAAATGATACTCAGCCATCGCTTTGTAGCTATATTCCACTAACGCGGCATGTAGGCTTGGATAGCTCAATACCTTTGCAAAAAAATGATGGGAAGGTGTGACAGGTAAACGCTCAATTGGCAGCACTAAATCACTTTCGCCTTCATAGAAAATGCTGTAGCTTTTCGGGAAATCCTCCTCCAATAAAGCATTTAAATAGAGTATGGCTTCACGATACGCTTCCTCTGTTTCTTCTTTAATATGAATCAAGATGGTAGCGAGCACATCATTTGCATAGCAAAAAATAAGATCAGATTCAGCTCGTTGCTTATTGATTGGCAAATCGCCAGAACCAATTGTGAGTAGATTGTTATACGTTTCCACATCTAATTCCTTAATCGTTCGCAATAATTCCTCAACCGTTAACGATTCAAAGTTTGCACCGTATTTTCTTAAATTGATAGCGTAGTAGCGTAGTAATGGCAAATAGCTCAAAGATTGTTGTTTTTGTGTGAAGCGAGAAAGGCAGTAACGCTGTGTTTCAAAGCCAAGCTCTTGGCGAAATTCATCTAATAATGTAAGTTGTTGATAGTGGCAAAGCACCTCCGTTAATGCGAAGGCATCTAGTGAAAAAGAAGGCGTAATAATACTAGCAGGATAGCTTTCTTCGTCAAGTTTATGTTGCTTTGCTAGTAGCTCTTGTTCAAGCTGTAGCCATAACGCTTCGTTTTCTGTAAATTGTTTTACTTTCATCCGATTGCCTCCTATTATCAGCAAAATGGCATACTTTATATTGATGGTCATATGGATCTGCAATTTCATCATCTACATGACTAATGCCTAGCCAAACATGCACTTTCGACACCATGAATAACACCCTATCCTCTTCCATTTCTACAATTCTAGTAGTTTCAATAACATTGCAAAATGGCCCATACTTTATCAAAGGCTTTATTTTTACAATCTTGCTCGCGAATCCAGAAATATAGTCTACCACTGTCGCCCCACATATAGCCGAGATCATCTTCAGAATCAAGCTGTAATAGCAGTTGCCAATCTTTTACGTTAGGTTCTAGCTCCTTGCGCAAAGGATGCTCGTAGCCTGTGGAATCGCCACAATACAAACCGTTCGTCACTAACTCGCATTGTAAGTACATATCCCCTTGAATCGTATTAGGATATCCATCAATGCGATGTGCCGTACGTTCTGATTCATCTCTCCATAAGAAGTCATCGTAAGCATCTGCCTGTTCTTCCGTTAAAAGAACTGTTAGTTTTTGACCATCAGGCGATTCCCATGACGGCAATGTCCATTCGTTTTTAAAGGATAGCACCGCGCTATTAATAGACTCCTTAGAATGACCCATTCGAATTTCTTCATCCGCAGTTGGTGTCGCTATTGCGCGAATAGAATTTTTAGCGAATTGTAAAATTTGCTCAGCAGCTTCTTCAAGCTCAAAATCATGTAATGCTGTGCGTAATTTATCCATATTCGTAGCTCCTTTCTCTATTACCATTCATGTACTTACTTGAAATAATCCTGTGCCAAAAAGAAATCATTGTACTTTTACTCACCATTCTTTTAGCTAGAGCTGTTACACTAGTCCGTCCTGAACAGCCAATTAACAAGGATTATCGCAAGCTGGAAATCGATGCCTTACCGATTATCCAGATGCTTGAAAATGTCTCCTTCCAATCTATAAAACAAGCGTATTTCGCTAAAATGAAACAAATATTCTCCATGAAATTCATCTATTATTTCTTGGTCATTTCTCCGCACTAACTAGTGTAGTAGATCTGGTACATTTTTCCAGATCCGTGGTCAACTTCACCATATTTCACCAATGTAACCTAGATTTAATCAAAGTCGGAATACAGAATGTATTGCTGACATTCTAAGCATTGAAATAGATAACCTTGATGCGAGCCATTATTACGCAAAGTAGCAGCTAGCTCTTCTTTGGTATGACCATTAAAATGTTCAAACTTCTCCGTAATGCCCATCTCCACCAGCTCTTGCCAGCCAACATAACCAATAAATGCGCAATAATCCGTGCAATGGGCTACCCAATCATTTCCTTGCCAACTAATATATCCGGGTGTTCGATGCAACACTTCATCTGTATAGTCATCATTCTTCACAAGCTCGGAATTTAATAAATCTTGTTGAAATTGACCATCAAATTTTTGTGCAGCCAGCCCACTATGAATACAGCTTGGACAAAGATATTCCACTTCTTCAATCGCATAAATGCCTTTTGTACAATAAGTGTCCACTTCTTGCTCACAGCAGTCGCAAACAACTAATTCACCCGTTCTAAAAATATTCGCTTGTATTGGATTCGGCATATATTTAATGTTGGTAATGGTATTTTCATCTCCGCTTCCTCCTGAACGACACGTGGCAATAATGGCTTTACATTTTGTGGATTGTCAATCCAATATTAATCGCGCCGTATTTTCTCTGATCTTTTTTATTGCGTAAATCCATGACGGATGTAAAAATTTTGTATGCCTCGTCATACATTTGCAACATGCAGAAAATTTCGACGAGCATGCGCAAATTTATCTCTGTTCGCTCCGCTTTTTGAATTTGCTCCCTTAGCTTATGCATGGCGTTAATTGCTTTGGCATTATTTGCGTCAAACGTCTTTCTTTGCTCTTGCCATTGCGCAATAAGATTGATTTTCTGTCATTTCTTATCCATCTCTCGACATACGATTTAATGATTTAGAAAATCTCCCCCTCACCACTCACATCAAAAAAACCGACTCCATGCTTTTTTGCAAGCTCCTTCATCGTACTATATGCTTCATCCGCTACAGACCAGGCAAAAGCTGTGTAAACCATGGCATAACCAATACTATATTCAGTCAAACGACTCTCTAACTCGTCATCTTCATCCTCATCCAATAATTCCTCATCCACCAGATTCATATTGGGGAATTGTTCCACCATATCCTGATACCATTTTTGTAATGCTGGTGTTGTAACTGTTATTGTTGCGTAATCATGTGGTTCAGCCCATTTTGTTTGTTCATCATACCATTGCAAAAATGTTTCTTTATTGTTTGGAGCTTCCTCTTTATTAAAGACCATTAAATCATAACTCATTGTTTTCACCTCTATAAAAAGAATGTATGTTCTATTTTTTATTCTAGCATACTAGTATTTTTTTGAAAACACAGAAAAAACATTGTTGAATCAAGATAAAAACACTGCATTTCCAGATGGAGATGCAGGGGAAAACGAGTCGTAAACAAACAAAAACAGAATAGAAAGAATATCCCTACTACGATTGTTCTACTCATGTAGTTAAACATAGAGGGAAATGCACACGACACAGTATGAGTATAGTGGACATCACAGAAGTTGTATTACGAGCCATTCAAGCGCAAATAGCACTTGTCGATGATATGACCACTGTCATCAAGGAAATTAATAAACAGCCTATCGTTCAGACGAAATCGAAACAATTAGAACAATTATACAAGACTAAACAACAAGAGTTAGAAAAAATAACAGCCGATGGATTGAAAATATGGAGATATTACAAAAGCTGAATACTTGCGTATGAAAACAAAATTTGACAACTTTATACACTACTCTTTTTAATATGCTTGAGCAAACCAAACTGTATGTTTCGCTTCATTTCCACAGCAAATACATGTAGTTTTCGTAGTTGGTGGGTTAAATGGAATGTTACGAGAAGTATATTTTGTCTCTTCTTTCACTTTTTCCTCGCAGGCATCATCTCCACACCATCCAGCAAGAATCCAGCCAGGAATAGATCCTTTTTCCTTGGAAATGTTAATATGCTGCTGTAAATCCTTCAGTGTATAGATATTTGTATGAGCGTTTTCATCACGGAATTTACGTGCTTTATCGAATAATCGAGTTTGCATTGTTGTTAGTTCCACTTCAATTGCTGCAACAATGTCGTTCAGGTCAATGGATTGCTTCTCATCTTCATCTCGTGCTTTTAACAATGCCTGGTTTTTCTCTAAGTCACGTGGTCCTAATTCAATACGAATTGGTACACCTTTTAATTCCCATTCATTAAATTTGTAACCTGGTGATTGGTCCGAATCATCTAAACGAACTCGAATTCCCTTGTTCTTAAGGATTGCAAAGATGTCATCTAGTTTCTCCATAATTTCAGGGTTCTTTTTCCATGGACCTACAGGGATTAAGACAACCTGTGTCGGTGCAATTCGTGGTGGCAAAATTAGACCCTGCTCATCACCATGAACCATAATTACTGAACCAATTAAACGTGTCGAAGTGCCCCAAGATGTTGTGTGTACATATTCATGCTGATTGGCTTTATTTAAATATTTAATATCAAAGGCTTCAGCGAACTTTGTCCCTAAATAGTGAGAGGTACCAGCTTGTACGGCCTTTCCATTTTTCATCATTGCTTCGATAGAAAATGTATCAACTGCGCCTGCAAAACGTTCAGAAGGTGTTTTTTGTCCATCATAGACAGGAATTGCAAGTAAACCTTCTACTACCTCTTTATAGATAGCTAACATTTGCATTGTTTCTTTTCGTGCATCGTCTTCATCGATATGTGCTGTATGGCCCTCCTGCCACAAAAATTCAGATGTTCGAATGAACGGAAGTGTTTTCTTTTCCCAACGAAAAACATTTGCCCATTGATTAATCAAGACCGGCAAATCACGGTAACTTTTAATCCAATTCGAATATAGATGGCCAATCATCGTTTCAGAAGTTGGACGAAGCGCTAGACGTTCTTCTAATTTCTCACCTGCTGCCTCTGTCACCCAAGGAAGCTCAGGTGAGAAACCTTCGATATGATCTTTTTCTTTTTGAAAGAAGGATTCAGGGATTAGCATAGGGAAATAAGCGTTGCGATGGCCAGTCTCTTTAAAACGACGGTCCATTTCTGCCTGAATATGTTCCCAAATTTCATAGCCGTCTGGTTTAAATGCGATACAGCCACGAACTGGTGTATAATCCATTAAATCTGCCTTTTGGATTGTCTCAATGTACCATTTTGAAAAATCGTTTTGTTGTGCTGTCATATTCTCTCCTCCATTTCTGCAACTTTACACACTGAAAAAATAAAAAGCACAAAGCTGTCCTTCAAATAAGGACGTCTTTGTGCCGACTAAACGTGGTACCACCTTGAATTTAGTTTTAAGAAATCTTAAAACCCTCAAACGTTTTGTAACGAAAACGACTCGGTTATGTTTGCATAACATCTCCGTGGTAGGTTTCAGATAAGAAGCGGTGATATAGCACTCAGCAATTGCTATATTCTCTGTTTCACGATTCTTACTTACTTGGCCACATCATCAAATCATATTTTATATAACTTTAGCAAAACAGTTAAATAATTTCAAATATTTAATTAAAAACGATTATTTTTCGGGAAATATCAGAAAATTTACTTTACTCACCGGTGACCAAATTGCTTCTAACTAGCCAAAATTCATAAATATTTCTGAGTAATTGAAACATCCCACGCCCCCGTACGTTCTACCCTGGCTACTGATAGATTAAATTAAAATAAACAAAGTTATTTATCTACATATTTCTCATCTCATGGATTTTTTGCAAGGTATCAAGGTGATTTGATTTATCTTCGGGCGACTTAGCGAATTTATACCACTCCACAAGCCTGTATCCAAACATAGCAAGAATTAGTTCATAGATACAATGTTCGGATACATGGGACACATCCGCATATTCCGAAAAACCCCTGTAATATGCCGGAATGCATTTTCGGTAGTATTCAATCATATGACAGACGTCCGCTTCATCAGTTATTAAACTCGCGATATCCTCGCCCATGTACCCCCATCCGACGGTATCCCAATCGATAAGTACGATTTTACTGTCCGAATAGAATATGTTTGCCACCCAAAAATCTCTGTGGCAAAGCACTATTGGTAGCTTTTCAATTCGACTGAATATTTCGTCCGCATTGTTATCTAAGTCTATGAGCATTTTACACAGGTGCTTCGGGATTTCACAGTCATCGGAGCGTATATAATCATACAAAACATTCCATGACCGATAACGCAGATAGTGGTTTTTCATAAACTCAACCTTGCTTAAATTGGACAAATTCTGCAATGCTTTTGGTCGCTCAGTGTACAACTTGCCTTGAAATTGCCCCAATTCCTCGGCTATACGTTCATACATTTCCGAGGTTAGATTTAAGCCTGACACACCATCAATATATTCCATCCACAGTTGAATCTCATCGCCATTTATTTCGGCGTGATAACACTCCGGCCACCGGAACGAGTCGGAGAAAACCTTATTGAAATCCGATACATAGAGGTCGTATTCCCTACGCCATGAATCCGGATCACCATAACGCTCAAATTTTTTCTGTTTTTTCCAAACTATCTTATACGGCAGATTTTCGCCATCAGAAGTTTCAACCATGCCTGTTACAAGCCGAACAACTCCTATTGTCCCGCCTTGCAACTCTTTAAGTTGATAATCTGCGCGGATTATCGTCTTGTCGAGCATTTTACTCAAAACAAGCGCCAGTATTTCGGGCTTTACAAACTTTTCATCATGGTTATTCATTTCTTGTATCCTCCCTTTTTACCCTTATGTCGCATGGCAATCGACTTTTGCCACGCCTGTTTATCTACGAGATCCCCCGATTTATCATCCACAAACTTGTTTTCCCGCTTCTGTACAAGGTAACGCTCCCAATGCTCTGGTGCCAATGATCCATCGGCAAGTGCGGCAAGAACTGCGCAGCCCGGCTCCGTCTGATGGCGGCAGTCATTGAAGCGGCACTGTGTGAATAATTCCTCCACATCGTTAAATCCCGCGCTGATCCCGTTGTCCGCACCGAACAGCCCAAGTTCACGCATACCAGGCGTAATCAATAACCATCGCACCGGAAGGGAGCATGAAAAGCTGGCGATGCGTTGTTGTGTGCCGGCCCCTGCTGTCGGCCTCGCGGATTGCCTTGACAGTCATCACTTCCTGATTCATCAAGACGTTTAGCAATGAGGATTTTCCCACACCGGACATGCCGAGTAATACCACGGTTTTTCCTGGTTGCAGATATTCGCTCAACCCATCTAAACCACTCCCGGTGTGGCTGGAAACTGCGTGTACTGGCACATCAGGAGCTGCTTTTTGAACTTCAGCTAACGGTGCGCTGAAATCCGGGGCCAAGTCAGCTTTTGTTAAGATTACGACAGGCTGGCTTCTGCTCTGCCGTGCCTGTGTCAGGTAGCGAATGATGCGGCTGACCTTAAAATCCCAGTTTAGGGACGACACGATAAATACGTAATCAAAATTCGTTGCTACGACTTGCTCCAGTATGGTTTTGACATATCCTACTGCGTGTCCCGAATAGTCAGCGCGGGAAAATTTCGAGCGGCGAGGCAGCAATTTGGCAATGCGCGAAGCACCGTTTTCGTTGTATTGCAGAAATACAAAATCGCCAACGCACGGAAAATCTTCCCGAGTCACCGCAGTGTGGTAGAAAGTGCCCTTCAATACAGCCGTCACTTCTCCTTGTTCGGTGATGACGGTATATTGCTCTCGCTGTAGTTCCGTGATCCTTCCGGGTATTAAACCTATGGGCGGCGTTTCTGCTTCGATATAGCCATATTGTTTCAAATCAATCATTGAACCGATCCTCTCCTAAAAGTTGTTTTTGGGCATAAAAATACCGCGAACAAGCAGCCTCCTAAGAAGCTGCTGTTTCGCGGAGAAAAGTCAAAAGTCGACTATAATCAAAAAGGAATACGACCTTCATCGTATCCCGCTAACAGCAGTATTCACGAAAGGTTACTGTTTACGGCATAGCAAAAAACACGGATGATATTCCCGCTTGCTCTCATTCCAAGTTATAATCAAAAATTGGAATTTACTATGCCCGATATCGGTTAAGTTAAAACCACCAATACCATATAAGTTGTCATTAAAAACATCTCCTTTCGCAGAAAAAATTGGAATATAATCCCACTCCTATAGTGTGCCATAACCCTTTATAGGAAATCGACAGAATATTTGGTTATTAGCATATTTTATCGGTCAGCTATCTCTACAACTCAATCCCCCAACCATCGCATATAACATGATAAAAGCCACCTTCGTTCTCGATTTGAAGGTGGCTTCCTGCGTTTAGTTTTTTGTGTAAAAGTAAACGACAATGCAATTACAGAAACTATAAGAGATACGAGATCTAAGTCCCAACCAGCCTCAAACATAATTCTACAAGTAGGGGGTGAGCAGTTTAGTCGACGGGATCAATGTCCCACGCCCCCGTACGTTCTACCCTGGCTACTGATAGATTAAAATTAAAAAAGTTCAACCAGAAAGTTCTGACTGAACTATATATAATATGAAGCCTCCGTTTGACTGACGAAGGTTATCAAGTATCACCTAAATATTCTGCAAAATGTAAAAATCCAAATTTCCTCACAAGAAAGTTTCTTAATTCGCCCTGAGTAGCTTTTTCTATTGGAGGATTTGTTAGGGTGTATGCTTTGGCATTTAATTCAGCAAATTTATCTTTATCTACTATATTATGATCTTTATCTTCAATAATTCCTGAAGAAATTGAGGCTTTTGGATAACCCATAAAAAATATATGTGTTCTTAATGCCATACTTGGTGTTAAATGCAACAGTATAATTACAACCAACAAAGAAACAATAATTATTACTTTTTTCTTCAAGTCACCGTTCCCCCAATTGACGTTAATAATCGATAAATATTTTAACATAAATTTTCCATTTACCTTAAAAAAATTAGTTCACTTAAAAACCTACTTGGGCGGGCGTTTCCATTATTCTGTTAGATTTATAGGCGAAACAAAATTGTAATAGGCTCGAAGGATTGAGCACCTAAAAGAGATTGGACTGGCTATGTGTACTGAGTTTGTAATAAAGTAACCGTAAACACTTAGAGGATCTCGTCCTAAACCAAAGACAAGATCCTCCACTTTAACTACATGTTACTATCAACTATTAGCTTCGTAAAGTCCTCTACCGATAATGGCTTACTGAAATAATAGCCCTGTACGTACTCGCAGCCATGTTCCCGCAGCACATTTAATTCTGCCTCTTCCTCAACACCTTCAGCCACTACTTGCAGATTTAAGGCATGCGCTAGAGAGATCATAGCTGAAATCATAGCAATGCCTGATTTTTCAGGCACAATATCACGGACGAATGCACGATCGATTTTCAAAACATCTACTGGGAAAGTTTTTAAATAATTTAACGATGAATAACCAGTTCCGAAATCATCTAATGAAATCGTAATACCAAGTGCCCTTAATTGCTTGATTGTATTAATTAAGTCCTCCGTATAATCCAACATACTCATTTCTGTAATTTCGATTTCTAAGAAGTGTGGATCAATTTTTGTTTCTGCAATCACTTCATGTATCATTTCGACAAAGCCTGTCGTACTAATATGAATCGGGGAAATGTTCACGGCAACACGTAAGTTTAAATTATGTACATTATTCCAAGTACGTGCCTGAGCAGATGCTTTTCTTAACACCCATACCCCTATATCATTAATGAGCCCACATTCCTCAGCAAATGGAATAAAGCGATCCGGTGGCATATGACCTAGTTCAGGATCATGCCAGCGAAGTAATGCCTCCATGCCAATCACTTTATTCGTTTTTAAATTAATTTTTGGTTGATAATGTAATTCTAAAATATCTTTTTTTAATGCTTGATGTAATTTTGTTTCAAGTAATAGCCACTTATCATTGATTTCCTCCATGTTAGGACGATATAAGCGAAATTGATTACCGCGTGTAGATTTCGCAGCATACATAGCGATATCTGCATTTTTCAATAATTCCTCAACAGAGTTTGCATGATCTGGGAAAATACTAATTCCAATACTAATACTTGCGTAAAATTCAAACGTTTCAACAATAAAACTCTCATTAAAGACGCTGATTATTTCCTCGGCTTTTTCCTCAATACGGTCAACATCGTTTAGTATAATAACAAATTCATCACTGTTGTGGCGGTAAATAGAATTGGATGTATAATCAACGTTGCGTAAACGATTCGCCATTTCCACTAAGAACATATCCCCGATGATATGACCAAGTCCATCGTTAATGTTTTTAAAACGATTTACATCAATGAAAAATAACGCAAACTTCTCACCTGTGCGTCGAGATTGATGGAATTCATTTTCTAAACGCTGTTCTAACTTACGACGATTTGGTAGCCCCGTTAATTCATCGTGATAAGCAATATGGGTTATCTTTTTTATATCCTTTTGGGCGGTAATATCGACTCGTATAGCAATATATTGATACGGTTTGCCATTGTCATCAAGAAAAGGAATAATCGTGGTCTTGACCCAGTAAAGACTACCATCCTTCGCGCGATTACAGACCTCGCCATTCCACATGTCACCCTTGCCTATAGTTTTCCACATCTCTCTAAAGAAAGATTTTGGATGGAATCCTGAATTGAGTAAACGGTGATCTTGCCCTAATAATTCTTCACGAGTATATTTAGAAATTTTGCAAAAATGATCATTAACAAACGTAATACTCCCAGTTCGATCTGTAATTGCTACAATGATTGAACTATTCATTGCTGAAAAAATATCTTGTAATTCTTTCAGACTGTAGTTAATTTGATTGATACTACTAGGCATGATATTCGTCATTTTCATTCTCCGTTCATTAGAAGGGTTTAGTACTTTTGCTTTATATTTAAGTGGGGTATAAAGTTATGGGATATCGCCCTTTATTATGTAATTATATTATAGTCTTAGAAAAGCAGTTAATTCAACCCAAATATCAAAACATTCAAATCTATATTTGATGGTTTTCAATATAATAGACCCCGAAAACAAGGTCTTTTAACTTACTTATAACGCTTGTTTTTGAATACTTTAATTACCTTTGTGCTATTTATATGTTATGTTTAGTCTATTTACCTCTAGAATATATGAACTTTCTGTAATTTTACGATACTTGAATATTTTCTTCATTTATGTTATATCCAAAAAATGCCTTACTGTCACATATAGGCAGTAGGCATTTTATAAGCTAAGAGATTTCATATTCTATTTGACCTCCCAATGTTTTGGCACGTTCATTGTAGGCATCTAGTTGCTCCTGAGATAAGTTTAAAATATAATAGTGAAAATTTATTGGCTCTAATCCGTGTTTCTCACATACTTGACGATAAAAATCATAGCCTTCTCGATAATCTGTCATCCTAATAACTTCCTTTCATTTGGCAGCTTCCTTATAATATTCTAATTGCTCTTGTGATAATTGATGGATACATCTTGTTCTATAACAGAATTATTTTTTTGTTAATAATATATAACAGTTAGTTTGCTGTGTCAATAAATTTTCTGATATTTCTTTCAAACACACGAAAGCCCAGTCCATTTAAATTAGTATGGCTGGGCTTTTCATAAAATATTCACGGCGGCTTCCGTCATAACCACATCCTTTAATCACAAACCTTCTAAATTCCTAATTGTTTCGCTTGCATATTATAAGCTGAAAGTTGCTGCTGCGATAACTGTAGCACAAAATAGCGGAATGAAATTGGCTCTAAACCATAACGCTCACACATCTCACAATAAAATTCATAACCATCACGATACTTTGACATTAGAATTCCTCCTCAAATCAAACTGTTTTATAACAGTTGTTTTTATTTTTATTTAATATATAACAGATGATTTATTTCGTCAAGCTTTACAAAAAAATGATTAAAAATAACTTTTAAGTATTCATTTCACACATAAAAAAAGCCATTGCTTTGAAAAAAGATTGATCAAAACAATGGCTCTCGTCATTTTCGAATATTAAGGACATTAAGGAAGCAACTCTACCTTTACCTTTAGTTTTATATCTGCAGGAGGCTCTTCCTCTTCTACAACGTAAGATATAACATAAGCTCCTTCGGGAAATCCGTCAAAAACCTTTTCAAAACTTTCGTTACTTTTTAAAACACCATTTACAACTTTTGTTTCTTTATTTACGTTTCGAATTTTGTATATAAAGCTCTCAGTACCAGTGTTTGCTAAGGATATTTTAAACGGAACATCTCCATCATAAGTAAAATATGATTTACTTTCACCTATCGGAGCCGCTATCTCTTCATCAATCTCAATTGGGTGAGAGGTTCCTATTGATTCTGGGCCTTTCTCCTTTTGAGTGATATCTACGACAACAGGTTCACTTTTTACAGCCTCTGACGTTACTTTTGAAGATGATACTTCTGTTTTAGATGAAAATGAATTACACCCTGATAAGAGTATAATAAACGTACATATACATGCTAATTTATAAATCTTCATAACTTCTCCTATCTAAAAATAGTAAATAATGATAATTATACCATAATACGCAAAAAAGAAGAAAAGGCTCTCTGTCCTTTCCTTCTTTTAATGTGCTGTTCACGAGAAATTGAATCATTCACCATATATTCTTCAATAATCGGAAAATCGTTCTAGGAATAAATATCAAAATGTTCCATATTTTTTCTAATGCGATTGAATTTTTAATCTCAATTATAATGTCTTTAATATACTGTCGTGTTTTTCTTTTTTCCATTCTTGTATTCAGTCTCCAGCTAGTTCAAGAGTGCTCAACTTTTTTTAATGCTTTGATTTCTTTTATTTGTCCAATATGTCGTTGTTCATGAAAATATATTTGTTCTACCCATTGATCCAGGGGTAATTCACCTATAGCAGGATGCTTAAAGGATTTTTCTGCTAATATTGATGGATCTTCAATTGTATCGAGGAAAGATGTTAATTTTTCTCTCGAATCGTCAAGCAAGTCAATAATTTGCTGAACTGTAAAAACGTCTTCAGCTGGTTCAACAATTTTGGGTGCTGTAATTTTCTTTGTTCTATCTACAATAAGTTGAACATTTTTACGTTCCGTTTGTTTATTATCTTCTTGTTTTAATCCCCATGCAATCGCTTTTACTGAAGACTCCTCCACTAATACTAAGTGATGGCAAACTTGGGCAATACTCCAACTGTTCGCATCAGGCTTAGCATTCAATTGAGTATCACTTAATAATTTAATTTCCTCTACTAAGTTATTTCTTGTTTCATATAAATGATCGTTTATTAACTGATTCATATGGTATCTCCTCCACTAAAATTTTTTACTCCCTTTTCTGTATATGTTTTATATGATGTGAAGTATTCGTTTACCAGTCTTAGCAGATTTTTGAACTGTATCTATCAACCGATGCAGTTTGACAGCATTATTAAAATCCGGAATTTGCTTTGTGCACTTAAATATATCTTTTGCCAACATCGTATAAGCTTGATTCACATAGCTTATAGCGTCATTATTTATTTCTGATAGAATGTTTACTTCTTCATATAAAACATCTTTAAAAAACAAATTATTAGGATGAATCATTTTTTCGATTTTAAGGTTACCAAATTGGACATGACCATAGGAATTTTTCTATGTTAAGCGAAATGCTCCTTTTTCTCCCCTGATTTCTAATTGAAAAGCAGGATAAACTCCACCTTGTATATGTACAGATGCGGAAGTACCATCAACTAGCGTCCCGTTTATTAATATTTGGTCAGCTGTATTTTTTTCTGTTGTCTTGCCTGTTTCTTGTATGAGCGCTTCAGTAAAATGGACATTCATTGTAGCCGATAATTCTTTAAAATCACCTAAAATATAACAGAGGACATCTAAAGAGTGTCCACCGTTAATGGAAAGAAGGGTTGCACCATTATTTTCGTGTAAAAGATAACGGCTTTTTTCATCTGTTATTCCCCCTTTGCCGATTCCTTTATGTAAGGATAATCGGCTTTTTTTGTTGCATTGTGTTATTCAATGAACTGCTCTCTAGTACGAACAATATTAAACGGATTATTTTCGAGTACATGTTGTAGCTCTTCATCTTCAATATGAGTATAGATCTGCGTCGTTGCAACACTTGAATGCCCCAGTATATGCTGAAGGCTTCGAATATCTGCCCCTGATTTATACATCATTGTTGCGGAAGTATGACGTAACTTATGTGGTGTCAGTCGTTCTTTTTGAAGTCCAGATTGCTGATTAATTTGTTTGACGATTTTCGCGACGGTTTGACGGGTGAAGCGTGTTCCTTTTTGTGAGACGAAAAGAGGCTCTTCTTCCTCCCCTTTATATTGTGTCTTTCCGCTATTTTCATAGTCCGCAAGTGCCTGAACGCAGCTATCATTCAAATAAACTGTCCGTTCTTTATTCCCTTTACCAACAACAGTTAAGTAGCGCCCTTGTATGGATGACCTATTTAGCTGACAAAGCTCTGTCACACGTATCCCTAAATTTAAGAAAAACATCATCATACAATAATTTCTTGGTGAAGCACGATTTGGCTGAATGCCATCTATAAATTGTGTGGCTTCCTCGATATTCATATAGATAGGTCTTTTCCGTCCAATTTTTGGTGTTTCTAATTCATCTGCCGGATTTTCCTCAAGAAGACGGCGTTTCCCTTTCAGGTATTTAAAAAATGATTTCAACGTTGCTACTTTACGTGCTCTCGCAGATGCGGAATTCCCGCGCTGCACCTCGCAATATTCCATAAATAAATAAAGATCCTCCAGTGTCATTTCTCGAATATCTTCTATTGAAATAGTAGAAATATCTATTTTCGTTAAATCTGATAAATCAATATCATTCTGGATTGCTATGTAGAAACGGAAAAATAATGTCAAATCATATTCATATTCTTTTCTTGTGCGATGAGACTTCCCTTTAATCGTCGTTAAATAAACAAGGAAATCTCTCATTATTTTAGGAAGCTTAGTCTTTTCCATAAAATCACCTCTATTTTCTCTATTTTACCACGAAAAAACGTTCCCAAATATAAATTTGGGAACTTTATGGTGAAAAAAATGCCTTTTTTTATAGATTGGAACATACGTTCTTTTTATGAGCGATAAAAAAGATGATTCTCTTTTAGAAAGAAAATCACCTTTTTTAAAAGTTTTTTGAAAGTTTCACTATTTAGGCATAAAACGCGAAAAAAATGAATATTTAAATCTAGTGAGTTAAATGCTATGAGACGATTCGAAAAACGAAAAGATGGGTAACTGTACGTGTCGATTCTCCTCACAACGCGCATGGGATTATTTGGTTTTTGTCGATTTCAGACGCATTATTTACCGGTGCAAATGCGAAGCGACAGCAATAAATGTTTTCTGTGCGAAAACCGTTACTTAACAAAAATACTATACGTCCCATCTACTTGTTTTGCTAGAGACCAGTTTGTTGATAGCATATGTTGAAGCTTTTCTATAGTTTCCTCATTACAAGTTAGATGCTGGATACCTGTTTCTAATGATTGATAATCCTTACCTTCTTCTAATTGGAAACGAATATACAGTAAACGTTGAATGCCTGGCAAAGTTACATATTTGATACGGTAGTTACCGTGCAGAGCGTTCAAGAACGATTGTTTCCCTTCTTGATAAAGTGCCATTGTTTCAGAAAATTCATAGTTTGGTACTTTTTCCTGCCAAACTGATATATCCCCTGCTTGCAATGTGCGTACAATTTCCTCATCTGTAAAATCTAATTTTGAAAGCTTGTCTAGCTCATATGCTTGCATTAAATTAATGATTGTCATTTTTTTAGCTCCTTATATGTATTTATTTTAAGTTTAACACGTTTTCTCTACTACTTAAATTCGGAGGGCGATCCATATGATGAAATTCTATGAATCTGGTTTGTTTTTTGATGAAATGTTCGATGGCAATCAACCGAAGTCTCATTATCGGTCTTTCCACCATAAGCTCAATGCTTTCACAAAGGAGCAATTAGAAGAAAAATATCAGCAAGCACACTCAAGATTCCTTAAACAAGGCATTACATTTACCGTATATGGTGCACAAGGTGGAACTGAGCGGACAATGCCCTTTGATTTTATACCTATTATTATTCCACATGAACAGTGGGAAGTAATTGAAGCTGGTATGAAGCAACGTGTAAAAGCCTTAAATTGCTTTTTACAAGATGTCTACCATGAACAGTCTATTGTTGAGGATGGGCTTATTCCGAAACAGCTCATCGAAAACAATCCGTATTATTATAAAGAAATGCTTGGTGTAAAAGTACCTATCGATAATCATATTTTTTTAGCTGGTATCGATTTGATTCGTGACGAGAATGGCGTTTACTACGTGTTAGAAGATAATTTACGCAATCCTTCAGGAATATCTTATGTCTTTCAAAATCGATCTGCTATGAAGGAAGTGTATCCTGAATTTTTCTCTAAACATACGATCCAATCACTTGATAGACAAATGGCCTTTATGAAGAAGGCACTCCTTGCTCACCGGCCACCCGGCATGAAGCCAAATGTAGAACCTAAAGCTGTCCTCTTAACAGCAGGCATGTATAATTCGGCATATTACGATCATGTTTTCTTAGCACAACAGCTCAATATTCAGCTTGTCGAAGGGCATGATTTAGTTATTCGAGACAATAAGGTGTACATGAAGACAATCTACGGTCTAGAGCAAATTGATATTATTTATCGACGAATTGATGATGATTTCTTAGATCCTGTTGTTTTTCGTGAGGATTCTTTACTTGGAGTTCCTCATATTATGGATGCTTATAAGGCTGGAAATATTGCTATTTTAAATGCTGTTGGTAACGGTGTTGCTGATGATAAAGCGATGTATGCCTATGTACCAGATATGATTCGCTACTATTTGAAAGAAGAACCTATTTTACGTAATGTGGAGACTTATCATCTAGCTGATGATAGACAGCGAGCTTGGGTTCTTAAGCATATGAGAGAACTTGTCATAAAAAATGTTAGTGCCTCTGGTGGCTATGATATGTTAATTGGTCCGCATGCGAGTGATGAAGAAATGGCTATTTTTAAAGAAAAAATTATAGAAAACCCGTCTCAATACATTGCACAACCAACGATCAGTCTGTCTAGAGCACCAGCCTTCCAGGATGGGAGATTCTATCCTTGTCATGTCGATTTACGTGTTTATGTGATGAAGGGCGAGGATATTTATGTGCTTCCAGGTGGTTTATCGCGTGTAGCATTAAAAGAAGGATCTTTAGTCGTGAATTCTTCTCAGGGCGGAGGAGCAAAAGATACATGGATATTAAAGGAGGAATTACAGTATGCTAAGTCGAGTAGCAGATGCACTATACTGGATGGCACGATATAGTGAACGATCACAAACGAATGCACATATATTACAAGTACAGCTGTTGAATATGTTGGAGCAATCTGGCAAAGAAAATGAATACATTGATCATTGGGAAGCGGTGTTGGATATTTGTGCCTCGAAAGAAGAGTACTTGATCTTTTATGAGTCGATTCGTGTCAATCCACTTATCGAATATCTACTTTTTTCTAATAATAATAGTAACGCCCTTCATGCTACTTTACGTGCGATTAGAGAAAACGCTCGTGTAACTCGAGATAGCATCCCGATTGAGCTTTGGGAATTGCAAAATGCCTTTTATTTATCGTTACAGCAAGAAATAATGGGACGTGAAAGACCAATTCCACTAATCGTACTTAACTCTTTTTTGCAAAATGTTCGAAAGACTTCTTTGACGGTTACTGGGCTTATCGAAGGCTCGATGGATCGAGATTTACCCTTTTATTTCATACAAGTTGGGAAATGGTTAGAACGTGCTGAAAAAACGATTCGTATGGCTTTAATTATACTGGAGCAACATAAGGAAATAGCTATCTCCTTAATAGAAGCGGACGGTTCGTTTTTACTCGATTTATCAGGGGCGACTGAGTCTTATTTGCAAAAGCATCGCCAAACCAATTTACTTTGCGTTATTCAATATTTATTACATGATAAGCATTTCCCTCGTTCAGTGATGTTTTGCTTACAAAAATTAGAAGAAGCATTTGTTTGTTTAGAAAACGATCCTCTTTCAGCAAAGTTTTTAGAGCTTCATACCCCATTAAAAAGTTTATTATTTGCCATGATGAATGTAGATTTATGGAATATTACATTAGAGGAAACGATTTTATTAATGGAGGAAAGATTGTGTCAATGTATTGATTTTGGAAATACATTTGCAACAATTTATCATTTATATGAACCCAGCGTACAACCTTGAAAGGAATCAACCTCAGCTCCCTTTCAACAAGCAAGTCAGTAATCCAAAGGAAGCGGACACAATGAAATTTGAAATTCAACATACTAATATTTTTCAATATGAGTCTGAAGTCGATCAAAGCCTAAATACAATCCGCTTAAAGCCAAGGGGCGATGAGCGTCAACGCTTATTATCCTATCTAATTGCCATTACTCCATCATCTTTAACGCGTGAGCATACAGATATTTGGGGCAATACAGTTGGCACTTTTTATATACCTGAGCAGCACCAAGAGCTAGAAATTCAAACGACCTCTATTGTCAGCATTCAACGTGCACCATTTATTCATCGCATTCAATATTCACCAGAGATGCAGACCATTTTTCACTCGCAACTGTTTTATGAGCATTATTTGCCCTATTTAAAGTCTACGCACTTTACGTATATGACAGAAAATCAGTTAGAGGAAGTTTATCATGCAATTGGTCATGCTGAAAATCCTGTACTATTTTCATTAAATTTAATGCAATATTTATACTCGACTTTTGAATACGTCCCTGGTGCAACCAATGTTACGACAACGGCAAGTGAAGCATTCGTCCAAAAGCGAGGTGTTTGTCAGGATTTCACACATGTCATGCTTGCGGTGCTAAGAGCTAAAGGAATTCCAGCTCGTTATGTTAGCGGTTATTTATACGTCGATGAAAACTCTGCCTTGATCGGTGATATTGCAACCCACGCTTGGGTAGAAGTCATGATACCGGGAATCGGCTGGATTGGTCTAGATCCAACTAATAACGTAGAAGTATTAGAAAATCACATTATTTTATGCATTGGCCGTGATTATTCTGATATAAGCCCTGTTGAAGGTGTTTATTCAGGTGGAAAGCATGATTTATCAGTTAAAGTGAGTGTCAAAGCATTGAATCATTTATAACAAAACGTGCAATGGTTTAAATTAAACCCCTGATTTTTCTACGCTAAGCAGAAGAATCAGGGGTTTTATTAAATATAAAATAATATTCTCATAATATTACTCCTCAGGTAAATTTAAAGACATTTTTGTAATAGCACACTATACACCTCTTTTATTCCCCCAAACAAAGGCATGCAACTGTGGCAGTACTTTAACATCTCTTAATTCCTCATCCTTAATCACTCTATCAATCAGCGCATGATATTTATCTAATAAATGTATAATTAATCGTGAATTGTCAGTCGTTTTGAGATCATCATTACCGACTTGGAGATAAAAAGGAATCATTGGATATCGATGGTGAATTTGTTTAGCATAATCGTAATCCTCTTGATTAAAAACGACTATTTTGAGGGATACATGGTGATTACTGTTTCGATTTTTAAGTTTTTCGAAGATATCGGAGAGCACCGAATAGTCTGTGGTCATTCCAGAACTAGGTGGCTTTGGTGAGATTGTCAGTTCATCAATTTCATACATCCATTTTTGCCACCTACTTCCCTGTGTTTCCACCCCGACCTTTATGTCGTTTTCTTTTAAAATTGCAATGAGCTCTTCCAAATTTTGAATGAGTGCAGGATTGCCGCCTGAAATCGTGACAAATGAAAAGCCACTGCCTCCAAGACGTTTCAACTCAGACCAAATCTCTTCCGCTGTCATTTGGACAATAAGATCCTTTCCGCTGCCATCCCACGTAAACGATGAATCACACCAAGAACAAGAATAATCACAGCCTGCAGTTCTCACAAACATTGTCTTCTGGCCAACTACCATTCCCTCACCCTGAATCGTCGGTCCAAAAATCTCGATAACAGGTACTCTACTCAACTTCCATCCACTCCCGTCTCGCTTCTGCATAGCTTGTCGGAGTTTCATATAGCCTTATAAACTCTACACGCGCACCGTTATATCCTTGTTCATCAAGCAAGGCCTCAGCCAACTTTTCGTAAATCCAAACAACAATGTTCTCTGCCGTCGTATTCATGGGAGGAAGTGTTTCATTTAAATAGCGGTGATCCAAATGAATCTCTATTTTTTGTTTCCATATTCCTTTTATATCGCCAAAATCGATCATCAAACCGCGTTCATCTGTGTATCCACTCAGTCCTAATACTACGCGATACGTATGACCGTGGAGGTTTTTACATTTCCCCTCATAATTATGTAAATGATGAGCAGCATCGAAGGTAAATTCTTTACTTATGAGAACACGCTTTGCATGATAGTTCAATTGATTTCTTTGAATATCTTCATCTATTTTTTGGAGCTTATCGACGATTTTAAAATCTGACATGCCTTAAAACTCCTTCCTGTAACTTAAATACTCATCAAGCCCTTTTTTTCGCAGTTTACATGCTGGGCATTCACCACAGCCATCTGCTATTACACCGTTATAGCAAGTCAGCGTTCTTTCCCGAACAAATTCAAGTGCCCCAAACTGATCAGCAAGCTCCCATGTCTGTGCCTTATTCAGCCACATCAACGGTGTATCAATCACAAAGGAATCATCCATCGATAAATTTAACGTTACATTCAAGGATTTAATAAAAACATCTCGGCAATCCGGATATCCGCTAAAATCCGTTTCACAAACGCCAGTTACAATATGCTTAGCTCCTACTTGGCTCGCTAAAACGCCCGCAAATGAAAGAAAGAGAAGATTTCGGCCAGGCACAAAAGTCGATGGAAGCTCACCATTTTCTCCGTCTTCTACCTTAATGTCTTGTCGTGTCAATGCATTCGGAGCAAGCTGATTCAGGAGTGACATATCAAGAATATGATGCTTGACACCGAGCTCCTCTGCTATCACCTTCGCACATTCAATTTCAAGGCGATGCCTTTGACCGTAATCAAAAGTAACTGCCTCAACCTCTTCAAAACGTTCTTTTGCCCAGAACAAACAGGTTGTACTGTCCTGACCGCCACTAAATACAACAATTGCTTTTTCCTGCTTCATCTATAAAAACTCCCTTATATCGAGAAAACAGCACTCTAAGAAAAAGCGCTACTTTCTTCTTAGTTTTTTAACAAATATTGTGTACCTTGGTTACCCAATAATATTAAATCCTTCAACCTTCTTCATGGCTTCAGCCAAACATAAAAAAACCTCCTTGCAAAATGTTTCCCAACACTTTTCAAGAGAGGCATCACCAATCATTCTATTAAAACATAAGTAAAAACATAAAAAAAAGCCACGTCCGATATGGACATGGCATATTGTCATGTTTCCATAGTTTTTTATAGAGGGTATTAGCTATGAACCTCTCCCGTTCTAGTCCGGGCATTCTTTTCTTCAATATAATACAAAAAATAGTATAAAACGTCAAATAGATTTTTTTATAAAATCTTCCTATAAATGCTTCTCTGGAAAAATCACTGTTATACTGCCCTATATTTTAGCAGTACACTAAACACTTTGCTGAGCTTAGATTCATTTATATTTTTTCGAACAGAATAACCTCAACTATTTGTGATACGGATCACCTTGATTAGACTAAGTGAGGATATATATAGTCACATTACCTCAATAAATCACAATTCCATTATCTAGAACAGATTTATTTTGCACCTGATTTCCTAAAATATATAGCTTTTTCAAATTGGGCAAATCCACTAATGGCTCTACATTTGAAATAGCGTTATTTTCCAAATGAAGCACCTCAATTTGTTGCCAATTTTCCATAAAACTTAACGATTGTAGTGAACTATCTTGTATAGTGAATGAACGCAGAGCTGAAAAGCCACCAAAGTAAGGCATAACCTTATCAACTTCATGCACCCAGTCACCATTACCTATTCGGAAGGATACACTATTCAAAGTTAAATGTTCCAGTATGTTGTTGTTAAATGAATTTTGACTATTAATTTGAAACCTACACTCATTACAATTTAACGTTTTTACATGCTGTAAATTGAATAATTTACTCGTCTCTTCATAAAAAGTTGTTTCATTTAAATTTATTGTTTGCAGATTTGGCAGACGATTTAAAGAACGAATGCCTGTAAAATCGCCAGACTCCATCGCTGTAAGTTGTTCTAGCTGTGGGTATTTCAGTAATTCTGCTCCATTCAAATACGACTGTGCCCCACTTATATCAACAGTCAAATCTTTTAAAGCAGGTGCCTTTAACTTGGATAAGAAAGTACTTTTTAGTTCCGCTTTTTTTAAATGGGGTGCTACAATCGATGCTATTTGGCCACTATAACCAGTTATCGATAAATCGGTCAGTGAGGTCAGGCTGTTCACTATATCAAGCAATTCTAATTTATAAAGAGAAGCTAAACGCAACTTTGTCATTGAAGACTTATTTCTAAGGGGTTCTAAATTCGTAATGTCCATATTTTCAAGATCAATCGATTGCAGGTTGGGCATGTTTTGTATAAAATCAAGCGTTTTTAAATTTCTTACCGATGTAAGCTTCAATTCTTGTAATTGATTCAGTGAATAGAACGAGCTAAAATCTGTCGCTTCACTAATATCTATTGCTAACGACTCTAAATTAGTTAATGAAGACAACCACTTCAAATCATTGGCAGATCTTAAAGACAATGATTTTAATGGCAGTTGATTCAGAAGAGAAAAGTCTGTAACCGTCTCGGTGTAATACGAAATTTCAAGGGATTGAAGATTAGGAAACTCTAATAATAAAGCAAGTTCATCATTACTTCGAATTTGGATAGAGAGCTCTACAACATTAGACTTATCGCTAAAATATTCAGCAATTTTACTAAATGATTCATTAAAGCTACCTGTATAGCTTTTTAAACCTTCTAGATGTCGGAAGCTTACATTTTCACTTTGTGATATTTCATAATCGCCCATCAAATTCAATACCGTCAGACCAGTAAAGGCTTCAAAATCTTTTTGTTCAATTTTTTGTGTATTTAATAACTTATCCATAATGATATAGTTAGAAATTTCGGCTTGCTTATTTGTAAACGGATCGTCAAGGCTGTAATCCAAATGCCATTGATCTTCAGAAAAGTATGCCTTTAAATAACGGATACTTGCGATTTCTTCTTTAGTCGGCATTGCTCCACCTTTATCAAAAATATCTTTTAAAAAGAATAAAAGAACTTCACTTTTGAACTGCACCCCAACTGTTAGACACATCTAACAATTGGAGGTGCAGTTTTTCTATGGCTAAATATACTGTAGAAGATAAATTACAAGCAGTTGAGCGTTACTTAAATGGA